>JAIXTA010000208.1 GCA_027484405.1 Burkholderiales bacterium | reverse complement strand
TGCACCAGCAGCGGCAGGTCCAGGCGCTGCATGCGCTCAAGCGTCGCGTAGCACTTGCGGATGTCGCTCACGCCGAAGTCGCTGTTGGTGGTCGCGCCGGCGGGATAGAGCTTCAGGCCGATGATCTTGCCTGCCGCGTCCACCGCGCGGTCGATCTCGTCGGGCGGCAGGTTGTCGGTGAGATAGAGCGTCATCAGCGGTTCGAAGTCGCTGCCTGCGGGTGCAGTTGCAGCGACGGCAGCGAGGATGCGATCGTGGTAGGCCAGCGCAGCCGCCACGGTGGTGACCGGCGGCTTGAGATTGGGCATGACGACGGCGCGGCGGAACTGCCGGGCGGTGTACGGCGCCACCGCCTTGAGGGCGTCGCCGTCGCGGAAATGGACGTGCCAGTCGTCGGGCTGGGTGAGGCTCAGGGAATCGGGTGCGGTGGCGGGCGGGGTATGCGGTGCGGTGCTCATGGACCGCATTATCGACGCGCCCTGCACCTCGCCCTCGGTGCACGCTCTCGGCCGGCATTGGCGTGACATGCACCGATCACTTTTTCCGCCCAGATCGGCCGAAACCCGCATGGCACATGCGGATCCCGGCCGATGGGCATTTTCAACGTTAGCTATCGAATCAGCACTTTTGAGTGCTGCTTTTCAAATGAATGTTGAAAATCAGCGGCCCAGACCCCAGCCGTTGGCATTCGCCTCGGCCTCCAGCCGGTCGCGCGTGGCAATGGCCTGGGCGCGGGCAGCGATCACGCCCGACAGCTGGGCCCGCGCGGTGTCGCGGTCGCCGGCTGGCAGCTTGGCGTCGTCGGCCCGGGCGCGCAGGTTCACCAGATCGTTGTCCAGGCGCTGGATGCGCTGATCGGCCTCGTACAGCAGACGGCCATGGTTCCAGGCGCGCGACAGCGTGGCTTCGTCCATGCCCTGGCAGATCGGCCCGAAGCGGTCGTTGCGGCGGCCTTCGCGCAGCATGAAGCGCGGCGTGCAGTAGCTGGCCTGGCCCTCGGCCCAGCCGCTCTCGAAGGCGCGCCGGTCGGGGTTCGTGCCGAGCTGCTGGCAGGCTGCGCCGCGGCGCCAACCCTGATCCATCGGCCGGCCATCCAACGCCGTGCTGCGGCCTTCGGCGCGCCAGTTGATGCCGGCGCAGTCTTCCGGCTTCTTGGGCGTGGTGTCGCAGCCGGCCAGCAGGCCGAGTGCGGCGAAGAGAACGAGTACGACGCGGTGAAGTGACATGCATGCCCCCTGAGTGTGGGTTGTGGTTGTTGTGGTGTCGCGGGTGCGCGCCCTGGGGTTCTGGCTCAACGCACAGCTTCAGCCCAGCGCGGACGCAATCGCCTCGCCCAGTTCGGTGGTGCGCGCGCTGCCGCCGATGTCCGGCGTCTTGGGCGCAGATGGATCCGCCAGCACCCGCTCGATGGCCGCGAGGATGGCGTCATGCGCCTGCGCATGGCCCAGGTGCTGCAGCATCATGGCGCCGGCCCAGATCTGGCCGATGGGGTTGGCAATGCCCTTGCCGGCAATGTCGGGCGCGCTGCCGTGCACCGGCTCGAACAGGCTCGGGAAGCGGCGCTCCGGATTGATGTTGCCCGAGGGCGCAATGCCGATGGTGCCGGTGCAGGCCGGGCCGAGGTCCGAGAGGATGTCGCCGAACAGGTTGCTGGCCACCACCACGTCGAAGAAGGCCGGGCGCTGCACGAAGTGCGCGCTCAGGATGTCGATGTGGAACTTGTCCACGTTCACGTCCGGATAGCGCTGCGCCATCTCGGCCACGCGCTGGTCCCAATGGGGCATGGTGCTGGCGATGCCGTTGCTCTTGGTGGCGCTGGTCAGGTGCTTCTTGGGCCGGCTGTGCGCGAGGTCGAAGGCGAACTTGAGTACGCGATCCACGCCGGTGCGCGTGAACACGGCCTCCTGCAGGACGAACTCGCGCTCGGTGCCCTCGAACATGCGCCCGCCGACGCTGGAGTATTCGCCCTCGGTGTTCTCGCGCACGATGTAGAAGTCGATCTCGCCCGGCGCGTAGCGGCTGCCGTCGCGCTTGACCACCGGCGCCGTGATGCCCGGCATGAGCCGGGCCGGACGCAGATTGATGTACTGGTCGAACTGGCGGCGGAACTGGATCAGCGAGCCCCACAGCGAGATGTGATCGGGCACGGTCTCGGGCCAGCCCACCGCGCCGAAGAAGATCGCGTCATGCCCGCCGATCTGCTGCTTCCAGTCATCTGGCAGCATGGTGCCGTGCTTGAGGTAGTAGTCGCAGTGCGCGAAGTCGAAGTGATCGAAGCGCAGTGCAACGCCGAAGCGGCGCGCGGCGGCCTCAAGCACGCGCAGGCCCTCGGGCATGACCTCGTTGCCGATGCCGTCTCCGGCAATCACCGCGATGCGATGGCTCATCTCGAAACACTCAGAAGCGTGGAGCCGGGGATTGTGACCGATTTCCCGCGGCGCACGGAGCCTGCTTTCTACAATCCGCCGCCATGAATGCGCCCCACGACCTGATGCCTGCCGTGCAGCACGACCCGCAGGATGCCGATCCTTCACGCCGCTTCGGCGGCATGGCGCGCCTGTACGGCGCGGCAGGCGCGGCACGCATTGCAGCCGCACACGCCGTGGTGGTGGGCATGGGTGGCGTGGGTTCGTGGGCCACCGAATGTCTGGCGCGCAGCGGCGTGGGCCGGCTCACGCTGATCGACATGGACCACGTGGCCGAAAGCAATGTGAACCGGCAGGTGCATGCGCTCACGCCCACCCTGGGGCAGGCCAAGGTGCTGGCCATGCGCGAGCGGATTGCGCAGATCAACCCGGCGTGCCGCGTGCACTGCATCGATGAGTTCATCACGCCCGAGAACGCGGCGGCGCTGGTGCCGACCGATGCGAGCGCGCTGCTCGATTGCATCGACCAGGTACACCCCAAGGTGGCGCTGGCCCTGCTGGCGCGCGAGCGCAGGCTGCCGATGATCATGGCCGGCGCGGCCGGCGGCAAGATCGACCCCACCTTGCTGCGCGCCGACGATCTGGCCCATGCGACGCACGACCCGCTGCTCGCGCGCGTGCGCGGCCTGCTGCGCAAGCAGCATGGCTTTCCGGGCGCCGACCTCAAGGCCAAGACCGCGGCCAAGCGCACGCCGAAGATGGGCGTCGAGGTGATCTACAGCGCCGAGGCAGTACGCCCGCCGCAGGCCGAGGACTGCGCGCTGCCCGGCACCGCAGACACCCCGGACCACACCGCGCCGCAGGGCCTGAGCTGCGCGGGCTACGGCTCGGCCATGCACATCACGGCCAGCATGGGCTTGATGGCCGCCGGGCGCCTGCTCAATCGAATTGCGATCCAGGGACGATGACCATGCCGAAGATGCCTGCTCACCCGCACGAGAGTGATCGCGCAAGCCGCACGGCACTACTCGCGCTGGCGCTGCTCAGCGCGCTGGGGCTGATCGCCTGCAAGAGCCCGGAGGGCAGCCCGCCGGCCCCGGTGGCCACCATCCCGAGCGGCCAGCCTGCACCGGCCGGACGGCCTGCTTCGCCTGGCGCGCAATCCAGCCTCGAGACCGGTGCATCCGGCGCGATGCGGCCGCGCCGCAATGCGCACGGCGACTACCTGAACGTGGCGGAATACCGCAAGGCGGCGGGCTTGGCCATCTACGACGCCAACGCGAATCTGGCGGGCCGCGGCACCCTGCCGGCCATGCTGCCGGCGATCGTGATCCTCGACGTGGAGGTCGACAGCTCGGGGCGTCTGCTCAACAGCCGGGTGCGCCGCGGCGGCGCGGATACAAGCAAGAATGAGGTGGCCCTGGCCACGCTGCGCCGCACGCGCCTGCCTGCGCCCAGCGCCAATCTGCTCGACGGGCGGGGCCGCCTGAGCTTTGTGGAGACCTGGTTCTTCGACTTTCAGGGGCGCTTTCAGCTGCTTGCGTTCACGCCGCCACAGTCACGGGAGTAGGCAAGCGGATCAGCGCGCGGATCGACGCGCAGACGGCCAGAGCGCACCCTGGCCGTCCGAGGCCACAAACGCTCAGTTCAAGGCCGTGGACAGGCGGCGACGCCACTTGCCCACCACCTCGGGCGACGGGCCGGTCATGTTGAAGATGTCGATCATCTTCCTGCGACCCACGTCTTCGCCAAACGCGCGGTCGCGCGTGACGATCTCCAGCAGCTGCTCCAGCGCCTCTTCCCAGGCCGCCACGCTGATGTAGGCCTCGGCCAGATCCAGACGTGCCTGAAGATTCTTCGGGTCGGCGTCGATTGCGGCCTGCAGCTTGTCCACACCGGGCAGCTTGAGCGCATTCTTGGCGGCATGGATGCGCGAGTCGAGCGCATGCCAGCGCGGGTCGATCTGGTTCTTGGGCGAGATCTTCTCGAACTCGGCCTTGGCCGCTTCGTTGTCGCCGGCGTCCACCAGCAGCTCGACCAGATCGAAGCGGGCTTCGTCAAAGCCCGGATCCAGCGCGAGCGCCGCCTTGAGCTTGCGCTGTGCGGTGTCGAGATCGCCCTCGGCACGCGCCTGGCGCGCAGCGGCCAGCTCCATCTCCTGCGGCTTGGGCAGGTGCTTGTCCAGGAAGGCGCGCAGCTGGCCTTCGGGCAGGGCGCCCATGAAGCCATCCACCGGCTTGCCGTCCTTGAAGAGCACGCAGGTGGGGATGCTGCGGATGCCGAATGCGGCCGAGAGCTCCTGCTCATCGTCGGAGTTGATCTTGGCCAGCTTGAAGGCGCCGCCGTAGGCCGTCTCGAGTTTCTCGAGCATGGGGCCGATGACCTTGCAGGGGCCGCACCAGGGCGCCCAGAAGTCGATCAGCACGGGCGTGGTGCTGGATGCGGCAACCACTTCGGATTCAAAGTTCTCTACGGTGACGTCGATCATGATGGGCAGGTGTTCGATGCGGATTGCTGGGATGTGGCGGATTGTCGGGCAAATTCAAGAGGGGCAAGTTGCGTGGCCGCAGACTCACCAACGCAGGGTCTCGGGGTCTTCGTCCTTGCCCCTGCGGCCTTCACGCGTGAGCAGGGCCGAGAGATCTGCACGCGCGCGGTCCGACAGGCTGATCAGGGTCGTGGTGTCGCCGCGATGCTGGGCCGAGTCCTTGAGGATCTTCTCGTCGTGCGCAATGAAGGTGCGCGTGGCCAGATGCGCCTGGTGCGGCGTCTCGCCCAGCGCGATCAGGGTCTTCTCACCGAGGCGCGCCGCAGCGCGGAAGGTCTCGCGCTCGTGGATGACCCCCAGGTTTTCCAGTTCGTAGGCGTCGGTGCGGCCGATCGCCCGTGCGAGCACCTGCACCTGCGGAAAGCGCGCCTGAACCAGCTTGACCGTCTCTGCGATCACGGCACCGTCGTCAATCGCCAGCACCAGCGCACGCGCCTGGGCGATGCCTGCGGCCTCCAGTACGTCGATGCGCGAGGCATCGCCGTAGTAGCTCTTGAAGCCGAAGCGCCGCGTGAACTCCACCTGATCCGCGTTGTGGTCGATCAGGGTGACGCCGTAGCCGCGCGCCAGCAGCAGGCGCGCCACCACCTGGCCGAAGCGGCCGAAGCCGGCGACGATGATCTCATTGCGCTCCTCGATGGTGTCGGCCTGGCGCGAGGCCTGCGCATTCATGCGCGGCATGACAAAGCGCGTGAGCGCCATGAACAGCAGCGGCGTGGTCAGGATGCTGGCCGCCACGATGGCGTTCATGATGTCTGCATACGGGCCGGGCAGCGTGCCCTGGGCGCGCGCCGCGGTCAGGATCACGAAGGCGAACTCGCCCACCTGCGAGATGATGACCGCGAACAGCAGGCCATCCTGGCCGCAGAGCTTGAACAAGCGCGCAATGCCGTAGAGCACCGCCATCTTCAGGGCCACCAGCGCGAGCGCGCCGCCGATGATCAGCAGCGGCTGCTCCACAAACAGGCGCATCTGCACGCTCATGCCCACGGCAATGAAGAACAGGCCGAGCAGCAGGCCCTTGAAGGGCTCGATGTCCAGGTTCAGCTCGTGCCGGTACTCGCTCTCGGCCAGCAGCACGCCCGCCAGAAATGTGCCCAGCGCCATCGAGAAGCCCACGTGCTCGGCGGCGTAGGCCGCGCCCAGGACCAGCAGCAGCGAAAACGCGATGAACACCTCGCGCAGGCCGGTGTTGGCAATGAAGCGCAGCACCGGCCGCATGGCAAAGCGCGCAATGACCACCATGCCCACGATCAGCGCTGCACCCTGCCAGAGCGAGAAGCCGTGGGCTGCGGCGCCTTCCTTCACGGGTGCAATCGCGGCAAGCAGCAGCAGGATCGGGATCACCATGATGTCCTGGAACAGGCTCACGGACAGCGCACTGCGCCCGCCGGGCGTGGGCAGCAGATTGCGCTCGGCCATCAGCGCCAGCGCCACGCTGGTGGAGGACTGCAGGGCGGCAATGCCGATCACCAGCGCAATCGGCCAGGGCAGGCCGGCCACGATCATGACCCCGGCCACGATCCCGGCCGTGATGAAGACCTGCAGGCCACCCATGCCGAAGATGGGCACGCGCAGCTGCCAGAGCTTCCTGGGGTTCAGTTCCAGGCCCACGAGGAACAGCAGCAGCACCACACCGAACTCGGCGAACTTGAGCACCGAATCCGGGTTGTCAATCAGCTTGAGGCCGGCCGGCCCGATGATCACACCGGCGATCAGGTAGCCCAGCACCGCGCCCAGGCCCAGGCGCTTGAAGAGCGGCACCGCCAGCACGGCGGCCACCAGAAAGATCAGGGTGTCTTGCAGCATGGCGGCCCCTTCAGCGGCTGTCGACCACGAGCGGCAGATCGCCGGCCACCAGGCGCTGCACGAGTGCGCGGTAGCTCGCGGCCATGTCCGGCAGGCGCTCATGCAGATCGGTGTCCTCCGCGCCATGAGCCACATGCCCGAGGAAATGCAGCTTGCAGAAACAGGCGGTGGCCTCCAGCGGGCGCAGCAATTCGGTGAGCGTGAACTGGCCGTGCTCACGCCCGTAGCCCGCCTGATCCCCACCGATCGACACCGCAAGCAGCAGGGACTTGCCCGCCAGCGCCACACCCTTGCTGCCATAGGCCCAACCGTGGGTCAGCACGGTGTCCTGCCAGGCCTTCAGGAGCGGGGGCGTGGAGTACCAGTACATCGGAAACTGCATCACGATCACGTCATGCGCGAGCAGCAGCTCCTGCTCGCGCGCCACGTCGATGAAGCCGTCCGGATAGGCGCTGTAGAGGTCATGCACATGCACCCCGCTGATGTCGCGCACGGCCTCACGCAGCGTGGCGTTGATCCGGCTCTCCGGCAGATTGGGGTGGGCCAGCAGAATGAGGACGTTCAAGGTGCGCGCTCGGCAGGGTCGATGGCGCATTGTGGCCGAAGGCCCCTGCCAAGACCATGACGCCCGGATGCGCGGTACGAGATGTCCATTTCATGCGGCTTTCCAGCCCAAAATGGCTGGAAAGCCTTGTCAGACAAGCGGAAAGCCCCGTCAGTGCGCTGCCGCTCGCCGCCCCGGCTGCGCGAGGAACTCGCCCAGGATGCGTCCGGTGTGCGAGCCCTTGTGCGCCAGCACATCGGCCAGCGGGCCGGCCACGACCAGCTGGCCGCCGCCCGAGCCGCCTTCCGGTCCCATGTCGATCAGCCAGTCGGCCTCGGCCATGACGTCCAGGTTGTGCTCGATCACCACCACGCTGTTGCCGGCATCCACGAGCCGATGCAGCACGCGGATGAGCTTTTCCACGTCGGCCATGTGCAGGCCGACGGTCGGTTCGTCCAGCACATAGAGCGTGTGTTCATTGACCTTGAAGCGCCCGGTCTTGTCGGTGCGGGCCTTGGCCAGTTCGGTCACGAGCTTGATGCGCTGTGCCTCGCCGCCCGACAGGGTGGGTGAAGGCTGGCCGAGCGTGAGGTAGCCCAGGCCGACGTCCTGCATGAGCTTGAGCGGGTGCGCAATGCTGGGGCTGGCGGCGAAGAACTCCACGGCATCGTCCACGCTCATGCTGAGCACATCGCCAATGCTCTTGCCGCGCATCTGCACTTCCAGCGTGGCGGCATTGAAGCGCTTGCCGCCGCAGGTCTCGCAGACCACCTTCACGTCCGGCAGGAAGTTCATCTCGATGGTGCGCATGCCCTGGCCGTCGCAGGTCTCGCACCGGCCCTTGCCTGCATTGAAGCTGAAGCGGCTGGCGTCAAAGCCCGAGGCGCGGGCGTCGAAGGTATCGGCAAACAGCTTGCGGATCGCGTCCCAAAAACCGATGTAGGTGGCCGGGCAGGAGCGCGGGGTCTTGCCGATCGGCGTCTGGTCCACCTCCAGCACGCGCGTGACCTGCTGCCAGCCCTCGATGCCGGCGCAGCCGATCCAGTCCGGCGCCTTCTTCGCCTCGCTGGTGCGGGCCTGCAGATTGGCGAGCAGCACCTCGCGCGCCAGCGTGCTCTTGCCTGAGCCGGACACGCCGGTCACCACACTCAGCACACCGAGTGGCACCGGCACATCCACCTGCTGCAGGTTGTGCAGGCTGGCGCCACGCACGGTGAGGCAGCGCGCTGGGTCCGGCGTGCGCGGCGTCTGCATCGGGTGTGCGATCGGCGTGCGCAGGTAGCGGCCGGTCAGGGATTCTTCATGGGCCATCAGCGCCTGCAGATTGCCCTGGGCAATGATGCGCCCGCCGCGGCTGCCGGCGCCGGGGCCGATGTCGATGATGTGCTCGGCCCGCGCAATCGTGTCTTCATCATGCTCGACCACGAGCAGGGTGTTGCCCTTGCCTTCGAGGCGCGACAGTGCATCGAGCAGCACGCGGTTGTCGCGCGGATGCAGGCCGATGGTCGGCTCATCGAGCACGTAGCACACGCCCTGCAGGTTGCTGCCCAGCTGCGCCGCCAGGCGGATGCGCTGCGCCTCGCCGCCCGAGAGCGTAGGCGCGGCACGGTCCAGCGTGAGATAACCCAGGCCGACCTGCTCCAGGAAGGACAGGCGGCCGTTCACCTCGGCAATCAGGTCGCGGGCGATCTCGGCCTCGCGCGCATTGAGCTGCATGCCGTCGAAGTAGGCCTGCGCCTCGCCCACGCTCATGGCGCCCACCTGGGCGATGTTGTGGTCGCGGAAGCGCACGGACAGCGAGGTCGGATTCAGGCGCTGGCCCGCGCAGGTCTCGCAGGGCTGGGTGTGGTCGACATCGACCTCCTCCTCGGCGAGCTTCTGCTCGCGGCCACTCACATCTTCGCGCTCGTCGATATAGCGCGTCAGCAGGCCGGTGCCCTGACAGCTGCCGCACCAGCCGAGCTTGGAGTTGTAGGAGAACATGCGCGGGTCGAGCTCCGGGAAGCTCAGCCCGCAGGTGGGGCAGGCGCGCTTGCTGGAAAACACGCGCAGCGGCGTGTCGGCACTGGCGCCGAGCGGATCGCCCTTGTTGAGCGCGTTCACGAGGCGCTCGAGATGCGTGATCACGTGCACCGTCCCCTTGCCGAACTCCATGGCGCGCGAAAGCAGATCGCGCAGCAGCCGCTCGTTGTCCGGATGCACGACGAGATCGCCCACGGGCAGTTCGAGGGTGTGCTCCTTGAAGCGGTCCAGACGCGGCCAGCGCGCCGTCGGGAAGAAGCTGCCGTCGACACGGATGTGGGTGTAGCCCTTGCCCGCAGCCCACTTGGCCAGATCGGTGTAGTAGCCCTTGCGCGCCACCACGAGGGGCGCGAGCAGGCCGATGTGCTGGCCGGCGTAGTCCGCGAGGATCTGGCTGACGATGGCGTCGAGTGTCTGCGGCACGATGGCCGCGCCATCTTTGGGGCAGTACTGCGTGCCCAGCTTCACGTACAGCAGACGCAGGAAGTGGTGCAGCTCCGTGACCGTGGCCACCGTGCTCTTGCGGCCGCCGCGGCTGGTGCGCTGCTCGATGGCCACCGTGGGCGGAATGCCGAAGATCGCATCCACATCCGGCTTGCCGCCGGGCTGCACGATGGAGCGCGCATAGGCGTTCAGGCTTTCCAGATAGCGCCGCTGCCCCTCGTTGAAGACGATGTCGAAGGCCAGCGTGCTCTTGCCCGAGCCCGAGGGCCCGGTGATGACCGTGAACTTGTCGCGCGGAATGTCGAGATCGATGGCCTTGAGGTTGTGCTCGCGCGCCTTGCGGATCTGGATCTGCATCGGCGCGCCTTCGTCCTCGCCCGCATACCGTGCGCGAGGCTCCTCGACGCGAAAGCCCGCC
Source organism: Burkholderiales bacterium (assembly GCA_027484405.1). GTDB lineage: Bacteria > Pseudomonadota > Gammaproteobacteria > Burkholderiales > Burkholderiaceae_C > Piscinibacterium. Next base: position 68,665 of record JAIXTA010000208.1, on the reverse strand, counting down.
GGATGATTCAGGCGCGCGTCGTAGTCTCGCAGCGCCCGGGCAGTGTGCGAGCTCGGGTGCGCGAGCAGCTTGTCCAGCGGGCCGGCGAAGACCAGCTGGCCGCCGGCGTCACCGCCCTCTGGCCCGAGGTCGATCAGCCAGTCGGCAGCGCGCATGACATCCAGGTTGTGTTCGATCACGATCACGCTGTGCCCGGCGTCGATGAGCTTGCGCATGGCCTTCAGAAGCCGGGCGATGTCATCAAAGTGCAGGCCGGTGGTGGGTTCGTCGAACAGATACAGCGTGCCGGCCTTGGGCACGGTCTTGCGCTGCGCAGCTTCAGCGAGGAAACCCGCGAGCTTCAGGCGCTGCGCCTCGCCGCCCGAGAGCGTGGGCACGGGCTGGCCAAGCTTCAGGTACTCCAGCCCCACATCAGACAACGGCTGCAGCACGCGCTTGACCTCCCAGTCGTCCGAGAAGGCAGACAGCGCCTCGCTCACGGTCAGGTCGAGCACATCGCTCACGCTGAGCTGTCGGCCCCAGGAGCCCAGCTGCACTTCGCGGATCTCGGCGCGGAAGCGCGTGCCATCGCAGTCCGGGCAGCGCAGGTACACGTCCGACAGGAACTGCATCTCAATGTGCTCGAAGCCCGAGCCGCTGCAGGTCGGGCAGCGTCCGTCGCCGCTGTTGAAGCTGAAGGTACCCGCCGTATAGCCGCGCTCCTTGCTCTGCGGCAGGCGCGCAAAGCGCTCGCGAATGGCGTCCCAGGCCCCCACATAGCTCACCGGGTTGGAGCGCGCAGTCTTGCCGATCGGACTCTGGACCACGAAGACCACATCGTCGATCTGGTCGGCGCCATACACCGCACGCGCGCGGCCCGGCTGCTCCGTGGCTTTGCCCTTGGCGCGCAGCAGCGCGCGGTGCAGCACCTCGTCCATGAGCGTGGACTTGCCCGAGCCAGACACCCCCGTTACCACCACGAAGCGGTGCAGCGGGAATTCGACGCTGACGTTCTTGAGGTTGTGCTCGCAGGCTTCCTCGACGCGCAGCTTGGGGCCGGACAGCAGGCCTTCGCTCGTGACAAAGGGCGGACGCGGGGTGATGCCGGCATCCGCGCGCTTGCGGCCGTTGAGATAGTCCGCCGTCAGCGTATCGGCCTGCGCCACCTCGCTGGCCTTGCCGTAGAACACGATCTGGCCACCGCGCTCACCCGGCCCAGGGCCGATGTCCAGCAGCCGGTCGGCGGCAAACATCACCTGGGGGTCATGCTCCACCACCACCAGCGAATTGCCGGCGCGCTTCAGGCGCTGCATCACGCCGTTGATGCGATCAATGTCGCGCGGATGCAGGCCGATGGAGGGCTCATCGAGCACGAAGAGCGTGTTGGTCAGCGAGGTGCCGAGCGCCGTGGTGAGGTTGATGCGCTGCACCTCTCCGCCGGAGAGCGTCCGGCTCTGCCGATCCAGCGTGAGATATCCCAGTCCCACGTCACACACATACTGCAGCCGCGCACGCAGCTCATCGAGCACGAGCGACCCGGCTTCATCCAGGCTGCCCTCGAAGGACAGGCCGTCAACAAAGTCCTTCACCCGCGCAATCGGCAGCAGCATCAGGTCATGCACCGTCAAACCCGGCAGGCTGTCGAGCACCGCCTGCGAGAAGCGCGCCGCGGTGGGGCGATAGCGTGCATAGTCGGCCCCCAGGGCGCGCTGGGCATCCGCCACCGAGCCCACCCGGTACAGGCAGGCCTCCGGCTTGAGGCGCTCGCCGCGGCAGGTGGGGCACTCCGTGTAGCTGCGGTACTTCGACAGCAGCACACGGATATGCATCTTGTAGGCCTTGCTCTCGAGATACTCGAAGAAGCGGCGGATGCCGAACCAGTCCTGCTCCCACTTCTTGAACTTGGGGTCGCCCTCCACCAGCCAGCGCTTGTGCTCCTCGGGCAGGTGCTTGTACGGGATGTCTACTGCCACGCCGTGGCGCGGCGCGTGGCGCAGCAGGTCGTCCTGGCATTCCTTCCAGGCGGGTGTGGTCCAGGGCTTGATGGCCCCGGCCTTCAGGCTCTTGTTCTCGTCCGGAATGACCAGACCGTAGTCCACGCCGATCACGCGGCCGAAACCTCGGCAGGCCTCGCAGGCGCCGAGCGGCGAATTGAAGGAGAAGGCCGAGGGATTGGGCGGCGCATAGCGGCGGCCGGCCTCGTCTTCCATGTGCTCGCTGTAGCGCAGCACCGCAGTGGCGCGGCTGGCATCCTCGGCATCCAGCACGCGCACCTGCGCCCGGCCGTGTCCGAGCTTGAGCGCGCCTTCCAGTGCTTCGAGGATGCGCGGATCGTCCACGCTGGCCAGCTTGAAGCGGTCGGCCAGCACCGTGAGCTGCTCGGCTTCGCGTGCAAAGACCTTGGTGTAGCCCTGGGCGCTCAGAGATTGCTCGATCTCGGCCTCGGAGAAGTTGGCCGGGATCTTGACCTCAAAGGTCACGGCCACACGGTCTTCGGGGTCGCGGCTGCGCAGTTCCTTCAGGATGCTGGCCGGAGAATCGCGCCGGATGGCGCGGCCATTGGCCGGGTCGTAGAGGGTTGAGAAACGCGCAAACAGCAGCTTGAGATGGTCGTTGATCTCGGTCATCGTCCCGACCGTGGAGCGGCTGGTGCGCACCGGGTTGGTCTGGTCGATGGCAATCGCCGGCGGCACACCCTCGATGGCGTCCACCTGCGGCCGGTCCATGCGGTCGAGGAACTGCCGCGCGTAGGGCGAGAAGGTCTCGACGTAGCGGCGCTGCCCCTCGGCGTAGAGCGTGTCGAACACCAGCGAGCTCTTGCCCGAACCGGATACGCCGGTCACCACCACCAGCTCACCGAGCGGGATGTCGAGCGAGAGATTCTTGAGATTGTTCTGCCGCGCGCCGCGGATGCGGATGCGCTTGCCGACAACATTGCCGAGATAGGAGGAGGGGTCTTGTTCGGCCATTTTGAGGAGGGAAGGGTGTTTGCTTCATGCTACCCCTCGCGTCAAGCCGCGCCGTGACGGTTTCCGCTCTGAAACGGCCCGCCACCGCCCACTGCTGACAAGGATGTGTCAGCAGGTCGCAGACGGGAAAACCCGCTCGCGCATGCAGCGGCCGACCTCGCTGAGCGCGGGCTCAGCGAATCGGCGACACATCGCCGCTGCCGGCAATGCTCTTGGTGAGCTTGGGCTCGCCGCGGTAGCGCACGTCGCCGCTGCCGGCAATGCGTACGCTCAGCGTCTCGGTGGCATTGACGCGGGCGTCGCCGCTGCCGGCAATGCGCACTTCCACGGCCTTGGCCTGCAGGTCCTCCAGGCGAACATCGCCGCTGCCGGCGATGCGGATGCTGCTGTCCTCGGCCGTGCCGCTGCCCCGCACGTTGCCCGAACCGGAGATGGCCACGCTCAGCTTGCGGATCTCGGTGTCGCGCAGGTGGATGTCGCCGGAGCCGGAGATGCTCAGCTCCAGCAGCGGCGTCTTGTACGCAGGCAGACGAAGTTCACCGCTGCCGGCAATGCTGGCGCGCGTGAGGCTGCGCACATTGAGCACGGCCATCAGGGCCTGGCGCGGGCGCAGGTCGAGGTTGCGCCGCACGGGGCGGATCTGCAGCACGCCGTTGTCCACCACGGTCTCGATCAAGGGCAGCAGGCTTTCGTCGCCGGACAGGGTGATCTCCTCGCGTTCGCCCACCACCACACTCACGCGGATGGGCAGGCCCAGCACAACCGCCGTGGTGCCGGGCACCGGGCGGGCCTCGGTGCGGTAGGCCCCTTCGCCGCGTACGGTTTCGGCCAGCGCCTGGGCGCCGAGCAGCAGCCCGATGCCGAGGACCACACCGGCGCCGAGCAGGCGGCGCCAGGGCAGGGTGGAGGCAAGCGCGCGATCGGTCATGGGTTCTCAGTTCTCCATCTGCACGCTGCCGCTCACCGTCAGCGAGAGCTCGGTCGAGCCGGCCTGGATCGGCATGTCGGCTTCGGGCGCCGCAGCGGCCATGGCCGCCACACGCAGCATCGGGCGCGGCTGCGGCGGCACGAAGCCGCTCGTCGTGCCCACGTTCACCTGCTGGATGGAGAACTTGCGGTACCCAAAGGCGCTCGTGGCCACCTGGGCCTTGCGGCGGAACTCGGCAATCGCGCGCTCCATCAGCTTGGCCTCTTCGGCGTTGCGCAGTTCGGTGGAGACCTCGAAGCTGTTGTTGGTGATCTGCAGGGCATTGGGGCCGGCCTGGGTCAGCTTGCCGGCCAGCTTGCCCAGCGCGGTGAAGTCCTTGCCCTTGAGGATGACCTCGGCGCGGACGGTCCAGCCGGTGCGCTGGCCCTTGTTGTCAAAGCGCTGGAAGGTGGTGAAGCCGCCCGTGGACGCCTGAATGCCGGTCACGGCCCGCGCTTCCTTGAGCGCCTCATTGATGGCGCGGGTGACCTCGGCGCTCGGGCCCGCACTGTCGGCGCCGCTGCGCTCGGCCGCGAGCATGACCACCGCCAGATCAGGCGTGACCTGGGTCTGCACCGTGGCGTCGAGATTAAGCACGTCCTTCATCATCATGGGCATCATCGGCTGGGTTTGGGCCCGAGCGGCCGGCACCGCAGCCAGTGCGGCCAGGGAGAGTGCGGCCGCAAGAAGCAGCGTCTTGAGGGTCTTGGCGTGGACGGGAAAGGTCGCGGTGTTCATGGAGGATCTCCGTGTGGGTGACTGTAGTTCAACGGATGGCACACGCCGCAGGGGTTCGGCGTGCCGGTGCGTTTCGCCGCTGATTTGTGACAAGCTGTAGGCCAGAACACCGCCTGCCGTGAACCCCGCCCTGCCCGCACCACCCGATACCGCAGCCCCGGCCGACCCGTCCGCTGCGGGCAGCGAATTCGCACGCCGCATCGCGCACCTGGACATGGACGCGTTCTATGCCTCGGTGGAGCTGGCCCGCCGCCCGGAGCTGGCCGGGCAGCCGATCATCGTCGGCGGGCGCGGCGACCCGGAGTCGCGCGGCGTGGTCACCACCGCCAACTACGAGGCGCGCAAGTTCGGCGTGCATTCCGCCATGCCCATGGCCAAGGCCGTGCGCCTGTGCCCGCAGGCTGTGTTCCTGCCGGTGGACTTTGCCGAATACCGCCGCGTGTCGCGCCTGTTCAAGGCGGCCATTGTCGAGATCGCGCCGGTCATGGAAGACCGTGGCATTGATGAGGTCTATCTCGACCTGACCGAGCACGAGGAACCGACGCGCGTGCTCGGGCTGGCGCTCAAGGCGGCGGTCAAGGAAGCGACCGGGCTGTCCTGCTCGATCGGCATCGCGCCCAACAAGCTGCTGGCCAAGATCGCCAGCGACCTGGAAAAACCCAACGGCCTGACCATCATCCGCACGCAGGACCTCGCCACGCGCATCTGGCCGCTGCCGGCGCGCAAGGTCAACGGCATCGGCCCCAAGGCGAGCGAGAAGCTCACCGCACTGGGCGTGAACACGATTGGCGAACTGGCCGCCTGCGAGCCCGGCTGGCTGGTGAGCCACTTCGGCAAGAGCTACGGCGCCTGGCTGCACCGCGCGGCCAATGGCATTGATGCCCGGCCGGTGGAAACCGAGAGCGAACGCAAGAGCCTGTCGCGCGAGACCACCTTTGCCACGGACCTGCACCCGGTGCGCGACTGGCAGGCCCTGGCCCGGCTGCTGGCCGAGCTGGCCCGCGAGGTGGCCGCAGACCTGGCCAAGCACCGGCTGCGCGGCCGTACCATCGGCGTGAAGGTGCGCAATGACCAGTTTGCGATCACCACGCGCGACCTCTCCCTGCCCGAGTTCACCGACCGCGAGTCCGTGATCCGCAAGGCGGCGTTTGAATGCTTTGCCCGTGTGCCCCAGCACCGCAAGCTGCGCCTGCTGGGAATTCGGGTGAGCAACTTCGAAGCGGGCTGAAGCGCTGGTGCCCTGCCGCGCGGGCCCGCCCCCGCGCTGCACCCACGGCATTTCGCTTGCTGGATGCGGCTCTTCAGGCAGACAGGCTGAAGAGCCGCGCTGCAAGCCATTCTTCAGAGCAATGCCTTGAAGATCCGCGCCAAGCAAGCGATCAGTGGCGCAACGGGGCTCGCGCGGGTAGGCGCTCGCTCTTCCGGCGGCGACGGGCTCGCCCGTCAAAACCCGCCTCCAGCACCAGACAAGCGAGCACAGGCACCGCCCTGTTCAGAGGCTGCGGCGGGACGCAGCGCTCAGAGCTTGGTGCCGCCGCTCACATCCACGATCTGGCCCGTGGTCCAGGCGCCGTCCGGCCCGGCCAGAAAGCTCACCACGCCCGCCACATGCGCCGGCTGGCCAATGCCCGGCAGCGCCTGAATCTGTGCCAGGGTCTCGGCGCCGCCGGGGCCGTGGATCCAGCCGCTCATCTGTGTGTCGATCGCGCCGGGCGCCACTGCATTGACCGTGATGTTGCGCTTGCCCAGCTCGGCCGCCAGCTGCAGCGTGAGCACATCGACAAAGCCCTTGGTGGCGGCATAGGCCGGAATGCCCGGAAAGGCAATGCGCGTGACCGCCGAGGCCACATTGATGATCCGGCCGCCCGCCGGAATGCGCGGCAGGAGCTTCTGCGTGATGAAGAACAGGCTGCGCATGTTGACGTTGGCCTGGCGATCAAACTCCGCCTCGCTCATGGCGTCGATGCCGGCAAACAGGGCAATGCCCGCGTTGTTGACCAGGATGTCGATCGTCGGCGTCGTGACGACGGCTGCAAGCCGCGCCGGGCCGTCGGTGGCGGCCAGATCGGCCTGCACGACCGTGGCCTTGCCGCCGGCCGCGGCAATCTCTGCTGCGACCTGCTGCACCTCGGCGGCACCGCTGCCGTAGTGCAGGATCACCTGCGCGCCGTCGGCGGCCAGGCGCCGGGCAATGGCGGCGCCGATGCCGCGGGAGGCGCCGGTCACCAGCGCGGTCTTGTGGAGGAGAGGCGTGTTCATTGGAACTCTCATTTTCTGGAACGATCGGTCAATATCAGGCCCAAGAAAAGGCGCCTGACCGATCGGTGCGGCGCCTGGGGTGAAAGAAGCTGGCGCGGGCTGCTGATGCCGCGCCATGCACGCTAGCTGTGGTCGAGCAATGCCATTGCAAGGTCTGCCGTGCGCTGCAGGCGCGCGGGGGTGGCATCCACCCGCGCCGTGACGCGCAGTCCGCTCATGAAGCTCATCAGCAGGTCGGCCAGTTCGGCCGAGGGCGCCGGATTGCGCACCGAGCCGTCCTTCTGCCCACGCTCCACCGCGGCCCGCAGCAGCTCATGGGTGGCCTGCCACTTGGCCTGCAGGCTCATGCGCAGGCTCGGGTCGTCAACGGACTCGAGCAGCCCGGTGGTGACGATGCAGCTTCTGAGCGCCGGTTCAACGCTCGCACACACGGCCACCAGACCGTCGAAGAAGTGCTGCAGCGCTGCGCGGCCGCTGGGCGCAGCCTGCATCCCGGCCACTGCGGCGCCAAAGCGCCCGGCCGCGCAGTCCAGCGACTTCAGATACAGCGCCTGCTTGTCGCCAAAAGCGTTGTAGAGGCTCTGCTTGCCCAGACCCGTGGCCTCGCACAGCATCGCCACAGACGTTGCGCCATAGCCATGGGTGCTGAAGACATCCGCGGCGCGCTCAAGCACCTCGGGTTCGGAAAAGCTGCGTTCTCGGGCCATGCAGGCAGCCTAGATCAATATTGACCGATCAGTCAAATATAGATCCCGGGCGCGGATCAGTCCGGCCCCAGCCGGATCTCCACATCGCCGATCCAGCCACGCGCGCGCCGCGCCAGCCGGTCGCCCGCGGCCTCGCCCTCGAAGCTCACCTGCGCATGCGCCAGCCGCTCGGGCGCCACGCCCTCAAGCGCCCGCACACTCGCCACACCGTACAGCCGGCCTTCGATCTCGGCGGTCACCGCGGGCACCGCACCGCAGCGGCGGCAGACATGAAAGTCCGCCGTCCCGGTACCGAACCGGTAGACCCCATGATCGGCCGGCTCGGTGATGCGGATGCGCAGCCGCCCCTGCGGATCGCTGGTCCAGACGCCGCCGTGCTTCAGGCAGAAGCTGCAGGTGCACGCGCGCGCCGGAATGGATGCATCTGGCGCAAAGCCCGCAAGCGAAAACCGGATATTTCCGCAATGACAGCAGCCATGAAGATCCATGCGTCCCTCCCGCAAGGGCGCCCAGCCCCGCCGGACACGATAGCCTCACCCGCAGCTCATGCCGCCGAATCGGCAGCCTGTCGCACCCGGCGCCGGCACCGGGTGCCCGGGCGCCGCGCTTCAAATACATTCGCGCCTGCCCTAGCCCCTGGAGCGTCCGATGCCCAATCATGCCCTTCTGAACAGCCCGTCTTCCGCTGCGGCGATGGCCGCCGTGCTCGTCGCCCTGAGCCCCCTGGCCGCCGCGCAGACCACCCGCGACTACGACGCCCTGCTGCGCGCCGACAAGGTGGCCGAGGCCGAACGCCTGGCCGATGCTGCCCTGGCCAAGTCAGCGACCGATCCGGTCGCCCTGGCGGGCAAGGTCAGCGCCATGCTGGCCGGGCCGAACGCCGTGAAGCGCGTGGACGAAGCGGTCAAGCTCGCCGAGCGCTGCGTGGAAGCCAATCCCAAGGTCGCCCTCTGCCACAACAGCCTGGGCGGCGCGCTAGGCACCAAGGCGATCGCTGCGGGCATCATGTCCGCCATGGGCTACGCCACCAAGATCCGCGACGCCTTCAAGACCGCCGTCGAACTGGACCCGAAGTACACCGACGCCCGCTTCAACCTGATGCAGTACTACCTGCAGGCACCGGGCATCGTCGGCGGCGGCAAGGGCAAGGCGCGCGACCTGGCTGAAGAGACGGCCAAGGTGCTGCCCGCAGCGGGTGCATTGATGCGAGCAGGCCTGCTGCTGGAAGATGACAAGACCGCCGAGGCTGAGGCCTTGGCGCTGCGCACCGCCGTCGGCGACGATCCTGATCTGCAGGACCAGCAACGCGACCTGCTGTTCGGCGCGGCCAGCCAATACGCCAGCAACAAGCGCTGGGCCGACGCGGCGCGGCTGTACGGCGAGGTCATCAAGCGCTTTCCGGACAGCGAATGGGGCCACTACGGGCTCGCCCGCACCTTCCACGAGCAGGGCAAGTGCAACGAAGCCGTGCCTGTCTACGAGCGCTCGCTTGCCGTGAAGGCCCGCGCGCAGGCGCATTTCCGGCTCGGTCAGTGCTTCAACACACTGGGCGACAAGGCCAAGGCCAACGCCCAGGTGACGCGCGCCCTGGCCATCCAGCCGGGCCTGTCCAAGAAGCAGCGCGAAGAGGCCGAGGCCCTGCTCAAGACGCTCTGAGCCCGCGCAAGCACTCCACCCCCGCCATCTCGCTTGTCTGGTGCGGATCTTCGGGCTAAACGCTCGAAGATCCGCACCCAGAAAGCCTCTTCAGACCCCCTGCCTGAAGATCGTTGCGGGATGCGGCCCCTGAGCCAGACAGACTGGAAAGCCGCACCCAGCAAGCGCAAAGGCGAGTCAGTGCAACGCACAGCGCCGTGCATGCTCCCCGCGGGGCTGCGCGCAGCGACAATGCGGCGCCATGGACTTCGACTTCGCCGCCCTCGCCGCCCCCTTTCGCATGCAGCCCGGTCTGTCGCGCATGGCAGACGGCGCGCCCAACCTCACCGCGCTCGACCCGGCCGACCGCCTGTTTGCCGAGAAGCTCGCCGCCCTCGCCCACCCGGCGCAGACCGTGCTGCTCGCCCCGGGCTTCGACGCCACCGCCGCGGCACGCGCCTTGGCCGAGCGTCTGGTTCAGGATGCACCGCAGCACGCCCGGCTGGAGGGGGGCCGGCTGCACCTGTCGCTGCTGGATGCAGAGCTGGAGCTTGCCAGCGGTGCGCTGCGCCTCGGCCCGCAGGCGCCGGCTGGCGTGGCAGAGGCGCTGGCGCGCCTTGCCGCCGAACCGCTGCGCCGCCGCTGGGCGCTGTTTGCGCTGGCCGTGCGTGAGGACCTTGCCGTGCTGGATGGCAGCACCACGCAGCTGCAGGTGCTTGCGGTCTGCGTGCCCTCGCACTGGGCGCCGGAGGACAAGATCGGCCTGCCCTTCGCTGCGGCCCACCTCCCGGTAGCCGACAACCCACTGCTCATCAAGGCCAGCGAATCACTCGCCCGGCTCGTCACCGGCGCCGAGCGCTGGCAGCGCAACGTCTGGACCTTCCAGCCCGGCCCTCACTTCGACGGCCACCCCAGGCGCGCCGCCCCGCGTGTGTGGCCACTGGATGCCGACCCCGCCACACTCGGCCAAAGGCTCTGGGCTCGCGTGGAGCACCAGAGCTTCATTCCCGTACCCGACGCGTCGCCTGCCCAGGCCGTGTTCTGCATCCGCCTGATGATCGAGCCGATCGAGACTGCCATCGCCACGCCCGAAGCTGCGGCTGCCACCCACGCCGCCGTGGCCAGCATGAGCGAGCAGGTGCTGGCGTATCGCAGCCTGACGAAGATCCAGCCGGGGCTGCTGGCGTGGTTGGCGCGACGGGCAGACGCCGGGCAACGCAAAATCAGCGCGCAATCTCATGGCGCAAGAACCTGAGCAGTCGGCCGCAGAGCACTGCGACGACGTTGTGAGAAACACACAATTCGTCGCTGCACGCGCGCATCTGTCCGTGCAGCAGGCGTGTGCGACGCTGGGAGCGGACGCCAGCGCTGCACACTTGCGGCCATGCTGGCCGCGGCAGGGCGCCCGGCCCTTCACGAAAAGCTAAACGTTCTCACGGAGCAGGAATGTCAAGATCCACACAGCGCGCAGCCCGGACTTTGGTCATTGCGATGGCCTGCGCCCACCTGTTGGCGGGGTGCGGCGGCGGAGGCTCCTCCAGTGCGGCACCGTCTGCGCCTCCCGCTTCGCCGCCACCGCCGCCGTCAGCCTCGGCACCCGCACTGCTGATCGGCGTGGAGCGTGCGATCACCGGTACAGGTTCCAGCGCAGCCGGATTTGCCCGCCTCAACCTATACGACCCCGACGGGACCAATGGCGCTTTGCTGGCCAGCTTCAATGTGGCTCAGGCCTGGGACTGGAACGTGACCTCGACAGGAAACATGAACCCAGCAACCGGCGTCTATTCCGACGACCGGTTCGCTCGCGTCTGGACCGTCGACAACGGGCAGGTCCAGGTGACGGACGTGACGCAGCGCAATCAGTCCCCCCGGCGCGTGACCAACACAAGCATGAACTCGGCGGTCACTGACTTCTGCTTCATCTTTGCCGTCGGCACCATCGACGTCTCGGCTGCGGATGGCGGCTTCATTGTGCTGCGCCGTGCGGGGCCGGATCTGTCCTGCAACACGCTCGACGATCAGCTTCTGCTCGTGCGGGCAAGCCAGCGGGCCGATGAGCCGGCAACAGCCGCACCACCCATGGCGGGTGTAAACAGCTTGGTCCCGCTCGGCGGGCAGGCCGCACGACAGAACCTCGCCGCCTGGGCCATCTTCGAGCAGACCGGCGCGCTGCGCGTCTGGCGCCCCGATCTGTCAGCACCTGCGGCCCAATTGGCTTCCATCCCGCCCCCACAGATCTCCGGTGCACTGCTGGCCACACGAAGCCTTGGCGTGAGAGGACCCAGCTATGTTGCGCTGCGCGCCTCGGACGGCTCATCGACTCGCATCTGGCGCGTGGATCCGGAAGCTGCAGTCGCTGGGGCGGCTGGCGCGAGCACCGAACTGACGATTCCCGGCTTCGTCGACAGCGTGCAGGCTGATATGGGCGGCCTGCTGGCCCGAGCCGGTGGACCCTGGTACCGCATCGATGACAGCAGCAATACGGCGGTGCGCATCGACACCGCTGCCATGGGGACCGTGCTCCTGGTGATTCCTGCAGACGAGGGGGTCTATGTCGTCGGACAGGCGCCGAGCGGCGCGCAGACGGTGTATCTGGTGGATCGGACCACGGCTCAGGCTCTGCCTGTGTTTTCCGTGGCCGCGGGCTCTGGCGACGTGATCTCGGCGGTCTTGCCGCAGCGTGGGCGTGTGCTCATTCGTACGCTGAACAATGCACGCCAGGCCGGCGTGGCACTTGCCGTGGACACGACCGGCAGGGTGCTTCAGCAGATCGACGACGTAACCTCAATGAGCAGCATTCCCAACCCCACGATCAACTACGCTGCCGCATCGAGCGCCGATCGGCTCCTCTTGACCGTCAACCCCGGCGGACGCAACGCTGGAGGATCTGCTGTCCACGTCTGGACACCGGCCGCTGGCACCACCCTAATTCTCGGCACCCTGCCCGCCACCGTACGCGACGCGGACATCACTGGCACGCTGGGTCCACGGGCAGGCAATAGAGTGCTTCGGGCACGCAAGACGAATAGTGCAACGGGAACGGTCGCTGAGGACGCGTTCTACTTCAACCCCGCCGCAGCCAACAGCCTGCGGCGACTGAGCAACAACATCAACTTCTGATGTTTCGGGCACTGACCGACAGTTCGCTGGTCGGTCAGCAGCAGCAGTCCAGCCGGCAATTCACGAAAAGGCCTGCGCAAGCGGGTCTTTTCGCATTGCGACGAAATCACGTCGTTGTCACAATGGCGTCATCGAGTTTCTCCTCCCGGATCGTGGCCCTCCCCGCGGCTCCAGACGGTGCTCCACCCGGCGCGGTGGACGCCACACAAACAAGAGCCTTCCTCGCGCTGATCACCTGCACGGTGCTGGCCCACACGGCCCTGACTGGTGCACGGGTCACCATCTCGCTGGCCGCGCTGGGCAGCGGCGCCTCCGCAGCCTTTGTGGGTCTGGCCATCGGCCTGTTCGGCCTGCTGCCCTTCCTGATCGCCATTCCTGTGGGCCGCTGGGCCGACCGGGTCGGACCCAAGCTGCCGATGCGCCTGGGGCTGGCCATCGAACTCGCTGGCGTGCTGATTGCCACCTTCGGCCCGCACCCCTGGGGCCTGCTGGTGGCTTCGGCGCTGATCGGCACGGGTCTGTCGATGAACCAGGTGACGATGCAGACCATTGCCGGCCTGCTCTCCACGGCCGAGACGCGGCCGGCCACCTTCGCGCGCATCGCGATTGGCGCCTCGATCGCCAGCCTGGCCGGCCCGGTGGTCTGCGGCTTCCTGATCGACCACCTGGGCTACCGCGCGGCCTTTGGCGCCATGAGCGCCTGCGTGCTGGCCGCGCTCATCGGCCAATGGCAGCTCGGCCGCCGCCAGCCGCAGCTGTTTCCCAAGCCGCAGCCGCACCCGGGCCGCGAGGGCCACAGCCTCATGGATCTGCTGCGCGACCCGCAGTTGCGCCCGCTGCTCTTGCTCACCACGGCAGTGGCCGTGGCCTGGGACACCTTCCAGTTCGTGATGCCCATTCACGGCAAGAGCATCGGCCTGTCGGCTTCGACGATCGGCCTGCTGATGGGCGCCTTTGCGGCAGCGCTGTTTGCCGTGCGGCTGATGCTGGGCTGGCTGGCCGGCCGCTTCGAGCCCTGGCAGGTGCTGCGCGCGGTGTTCGTGATCTCGATGCTGGTGTATGCGGCCCTGCCCTTCATTCACTCGGTGCCCTTGCTGTTTGTGGCCGCCTTTGCGCTGGGCCTGGCCCTGGGCGCGAGCCAGCCGCACTTTCTTGCGCTGGTGCACGAGGCGGCGCCGCGCGGTCGCGAGGCCGAAGCCGTGGGCCTGCGCGCCACCTTCGGCAATGCGTCCAGTTTTGCCCTGCCGACCTTCTTCGGCGCGGCCAGCGGGGTCCTCGGGATCGCCGGGCTGTTCGTGGTGGTGGCATTGATGCTCACCGCGGGCAGCGTGGCGGTGCATCGGCGCATTGCCGCCCGCGCGGCGGAGTAGCCCCGAAGGCCTGGCACACGAATCGCTAAGCTTCAGACTCATGCAACCCCCCGGCGCCCACCGCATCTGCCGCAGTCTGGACTGTCTGCTTTCGAGCATCGTCCCCGGGCACGATGTCTGGGTCTTTGCCTACGGCTCGCTGATCTGGAACCCCGGCATCCCCATCATTGAAAAGCGCCGTGCACGCCTGGCCGGCTTTCATCGCGGCCTGTATCTCTGGAGCAAGCACTTCCGCGGCACCCCGCAGAACCCCGGGTTGGTGCTGGGTCTCGACCGTGGCGGCGCCTGCACGGGGCTGGCACTGCGGATTGCTGCGGCCGACGTGAAAACGGCACTGACGGAGCTCTGGGACCGGGAGATGACCAACCACTCCTACGACCCGACCTGGCTGCGCGTGAGCACGGACACCGAGCCGATCACCGCCCTGACCTTCGTCGTGCGCCGCGGGGCCGACGGCTACTGCGGCAAGCTGCCCATGCAGGAGCTGCTGGCCGCCTTGCACAGCGGGGTGGGCAGCCGCGGCACAGCGCGCGAATACCTCGAGAACACCGTGGCCTCGCTCGAAGCCCACGGCTTTCGAGATACTCGGCTGAAGCAGCTGGTGCGCCTGCTGCACGCCACGGCTTGAGCGCGCTCCCAGGCCTCGACACCCGGTTGAGCGGCCGATTGGCGGCCCGCCGTCCTTCGCCACAGCGTGGCGGGTTCTAGACTTCGGGCATGAGCTCCATTGCCGACCTCCGCAAGACCTACAGCCGTGGCGCGCTGGATGAAGATGCCTGCGCCGCCGATCCCATCAGCCAATTCCAGCGCTGGTTCGACGAAGCGCTGAAGGCCGAGATCCCCGAACCCAACGCCATGACCCTGGCCACGGTGGGGGCAGGCGAGCGACCCAGCACGCGCGTGGTCCTGATCAAGGGTGTCGATGCGCGCGGCTTCGTCTGGTACACGAACTACGACAGCCGCAAGGGCAAGGAGCTCGCCGAGCATCCATTTGCCGCACTGCAGTTCCATTGGGTGGAGCTGGAGCGCGTGGTGCGCATTGAAGGTCGCGTGGACAAGGTCAGCGATGCGGAGTCCGATGCCTATTTCGCCAGCCGCCCGCTGGACAGCCGCATCGGTGCCTGGGCGAGCCCGCAGAGCCAGGAAATCGCCTCGCGCGCCGTGCTGGTCGCCCGGGCCGCGGAGTACGGCGCGAAGTTTCTGCTCAACCCGCCTCGACCGCCGCACTGGGGCGGATTCCGGCTTGTGCCGGACCGCGTGGAGTTCTGGCAGGGCCGCCCCTCGCGCCTGCATGACCGCATTCTCTATACCTTGAATGGGTCAACAGACTGGAAGCTCACGCGCCTTGCGCCCTAAGCTAGTCAACCGCAATCCAATTCTTGCAGGTGCAGCATGACCAACAAGCTCAGCATCATGGTGGTGGAAGACGAGCCCGAATTCCAGCGCCGCTTCACGGACGCGGTCACGCGCGAGGATGCCTTCGAGCTGCTCGGTGTGGCCTCGACCATCGCAAATGCCAAGACCATGATCGACGAGGAGCAGCCCGATGTGATGCTGGTGGATCTCGGCATGCCCGATGCCAGCGGCATCGAGATCATCAAGCACTGCGCCGAGAAGTATCCGGACACCGACATCATGGTCATCACGGTGTTCGATGACGAAATGCACGTGGTCGACAGCATCGAGGCCGGCGCGACCGGCTACCTGCTGAAGGACACGCCGCAGGAAGAATTCGTCGATGCCATCAAGACCCTGCATGCCGGCGGCTCGCCGGTCAGCCCGGTGGTGGCGCGCCATGTGCTCGAGCGCTTTCGCGCCAGCAAGCCGCGTGCAGCCGTGCCGGTGAAGCCGGCCACGCCGGTGGAAGGCCCAGAAGTGCCGCTGTCCGCGCGCGAGACGCAGATCCTGCAGCTGCTCGCCAAGGGCTTCTCCTTCAACGAGATCGGCGAACTGCTCGACATCTCGCCCTACACCGTGGCGACTCACATCAAGAAGATCTACCGCAAGCTGGCGGTGAACTCGCGCGGCCAGGCCGTGTACGAGGCCACGCAGATGGGTCTGCTCGGCGCCATCTGACCGCCATGGATGCGCGTGCCCTGCAAACCGGCGGTGCGCGCGCTGTCGGGATCGGCCTGATCGGCGCCCTGCTGAACGGTCTGCGCCGCACAGGCAGCGCCCTCGCGCTCGCCACCGGGCTGATTGCACTGCCGCAGGCCCATGCCGACGCCGGTCGAGCGGTCGTGCAGATCAACACGGTCGAGATCCGCACCAGTGCCCAGGGCGCCAGCAACGCAGAGGTCCCGCCGACGCAGAATGAGGCCTTCGTTCGCACCACCCTGCCCTACAACTGGACCGCCCCGGGCAGCGAGCGGGCCGATCAGCTCCATGCCCAATGGATCCGCCTCCGATTCGATCTGAATGCGCGCCCGGCAGAGCCCATCGCACTGCTGGTCAGCCGGGTCTACAACGGCGGCTGGGTCTATGTGAACGGAATGCGCGTGGGTGGCATTCAGCCGGGCGACGAGCGCACCTTCGTGCGCTGGCGCAAGCCCCTGCTGATCGAGCTGCCCAATGCCCTGCTCTGGCCGGGCACCAACGAGATCCTGATCAAGACCACCTTCCGCAGCGGCCCGAACTCCATGCCTCCCATGGAGATCGGGCCGACCAACATGCTGCGCGAACAGTACGAGACCGCCTTTTTCATGGCGCACACCACGCCGCGGATCACGGCACTCGTGAGCTTCACCTTCGGGCTGGCCTTCATCTGGTTCTGGTGGCTGCGCCGCGAGCAGGTCAGCTACGGTCTGCTCGGCCTGGCGGGCATCTTCTGGGGCATCCGGGCGGTGTACTTCTGGATCGAGTTCATGCCCCTGGAGGCGCGCATTGCCTGGCGGCTTCTGTACTACGTGGGCTACGGCGGCGTGACCGCCTGCCTGATGATGGGCATCACCCGCCTGGTCGGTGCCGTGCATCGGTGGGTCGATGCCATCGTGATCGGCATCGGCATGGCCGGCATCCTGGGTGCCCTGTTCTTTGGCGTGAACCCGGAGGGCGTGTTCGGCCGGATCTGGAGCGTCAGCATCGCGCTGGCCTCGTTCTATGCCGTGTTCCTGCTGGTGCGCGCCGCGCTGCAGCGACCCACGCTGGAAGTGACCGGGCTGCTGCTGTCGCTGACCTTGATGGTGGTGCTCAACCTGATCGACTTTGCCGGGACCCTGGGCCTGCTGCCGATTGCCGGGCCGATCTTTGCGCACCTCTCCGGTCCGGTGGTCATGATCGTGATGGGCGCGGTGCTGGTGTCGCGCTATGCGCTGGCGATGGACCGCCTCGAGACCGTGAACTTTATGCTGGCCGATCGCGTGTCCGCGCGCGAGATCGAGCTCATGCGCAAGTATGACGAGCAGTACGAGATCGAGCAGCGCCGCATCACCGTGGAAGAGCGCGCCCGCATCATGCAGGACATGCACGACGGCCTCGGCAGCCAGCTGCTGTCTTCGCTGGTGATGGTCGAGCGCAGCAACGTCAGCAAGCAGGAGATGGTCAATATCCTGCGCGACGCGCTGGACGACCTGCGCCTGGCCATTGATGCCTTTGCGCCGGACGGCGCCGAGCTGCTGCCTGCCGTGGGCAACCTGCGCTTCCGCATGCAGGCGCGCTTCAAGGCCGCCGGCGTCAAGCTCAACTGGAGCATGCTCAATGTGCCGGACACCTCGGCGCTGCCTGCCACGGCCACCTTGCCGATCCTGCGCGTGATGCAGGAGAGCCTGACCAACATCCTGAAGCACTCGCAGGCCACTGAAGCCACCGTGCAGCTGCGCCTCCAGACCCACCCGCCCGCACTCCTGGTCGAAATTGCCGACAACGGCGTGGGCTTCGAGGTCCAGGCTGCGCCCGGCCGAGGCCGGGGCCTTCCCAATCTGCAGAAGCGCGCCAACCGCATCGGCGCCGACCTGCTGCTCGAGTCCGGCGTGCGCGGTACACGCGTGCTGCTGACCGTCCCGCTGGACAGCACCACGGCCAGCAACCAGGCCAATGCGGCCGCAGCTGCAGTTGCCGCGATGGAGGCCACCGGCGCATTTGCCGTGCCGCCACTAGTGGTGCGGCCGGGCGATGTGGGCACGGCCGACCCGCTCACCACGCCGACCCTGTCGCCCGCACGCACCCCGCGCGATGCCGAGGCCGCCTGACGCGCCAGCCCGCGCCGTCTCGGAGCCATGCCTACGCCCCCGGACCAGTTCGGCCTGTTTGGAGACGACTCGGCGGGCACTGAGCGCAGCGCGGCACGCCCTCCCGGCCGCAAAGCCCGTGAGGTGGAGCCCTCCGGCCCGCTGCCCGATGCGCTGCAACTGCCGCGCCCTCTGCCGCCCGGCGTATCCCTGGGCACCTCGTCCTGGTCCTTTCCCGGCTGGGCCGGCATCGTCTACCCCGAGGCCGCCACGGAGAGCACCCTTTCGCGCAAGGGGCTGAAGCAGTATGCGCGGCACCCGGTGCTCGGCGCGGTGGGCATCGACCGCGGCTTCTACGCGCCGCTCTCCGAAACGCAGTACCGCGACTACGCGCAGCAGGTGCCGGCGCACTTCCGCTTCCTGATCAAGGCGCCCAGCACCGTGTGCGATGCCACGATCCGGGGCAGCAGCGGTGTGGCCCTGCAACCAAACCCGGACTTCCTGAACGCGCAGCTCGCGCTGGAGCAGTTCGTCAAACCCTGCCTCGACGGCCTGGAAGCCAAGGCAGGTGCACTGGTGTTCCAGCTCTCACCCGTGCACCGCGCGTTGCTGGCCGATCCGGCCGGGTTTGCCGCTCGCATCAGCGAGTTCTTCGGAGCCCTCCGCGCTGCGGAGGCCCGTGCGGCCACCTTGGCGCTTGAGCTGCGCGACCCCGAACTGCTCACCCCGCGGCTGGTGCGCGCGCTGGGCGAGCATGGCGTACGCCTGTGCATCGGCATCCATGCCCGCATGCCGGAACTGGCGCGGCAGGCGCGCGCGCTCGAGCTGTTGCCGCCCGGTCCGCTGGTGGTGCGCTGGAGCCTGCATGCCGGCATGAAGTACGAAGGCGCGAAAGACCGATATGCGCCCTTCAACCGACTGGTGGATCCGGACCTCGATACCCGCCACGGCCTGGCTGATCTCGCCGCAGCCCATGTGCGCATGGGCCAGCCGGTTCAGGTCATCATCAACAACAAGGCGGAGGGCAGCGCGCCCCTGTCGGTGCTGGCACTCGCCGAGGCCATCCTTGACCGGCTGGGCGATGTGCCCACACGTGGCCCGGCCGGCGCCCGTTTCGACTGAGCGCTAGCTGCGTGGCGCGAAAAAGCGCCCCTGCACCCAGGCCCCCAGGGCCATGGCCACCACCACCCAGAGCAGACTGAAGTTGCCGGTGCCCAGCCCGGCAATGGCGGGTCCGGGGCACACGCCGCTGATGCCCCAGCCGATGCCAAAGAGCGCTGCACCGCCCAGGGTGCGGGCGTCCATGGCGGCCGGATGGCGGTCGAACTGCGCGCCGAACAGGGGCCGGCGCATCAGCCGCGGCAGACTTTGATAGGCCACGAAGGTCAGCGTGGTCGCCCCGCCCAGCACCAGCAGCAAGCCAAAGTCCTGCCAGCGCAGGAAGGCCAGCACGACTGCCGGGTTCACCATCGTGGACAACGCCAGACCGAAGCCGAACAGCACACCGGCCAGCAGGACGGAAACGAGTTGCTTGGTGCTCATGTCAGGCTCCGCCCAGCGCCTTGACGACCTGTGCCGTCAGCATGCCGGTGGTCAGGAAGATGATCACGGCAGTCACCGAGGGCAGCTGCAATGACGCCATGCCGCAGATACCGTGCCCGGAGGTGCAGCCATTCGACAGGCGCGCACCAAAGCCGGCAATGAAACCCCCGGCGATCAGCTGCCAGAGCGGCAGGGCAGCCGGCGGCGCGGGCCGGCCCGCGGCCAGCCACCAGAGCAGCGCGCCCAGCACCAGCCCGGCGGCATACACGCCACGCCAGACCCGGCTGCCGGTAAAGCGCGGCTGCTGGAAGAAGGCACTGCGATCCACCCAGGACCACAGGGCCGAATACACGCTGCTCATGCCGCCGATCAGCCCCGTGCTGGCAAACAGCCAGCTCACGCCGAGCCCGATCAGCAGGCCGCCAGCCAGATAGTGGGCCCATCCCAGCGGAAAGAGCGCCTCCATCATGCAGCCAGATACTGCTTGAAGGTCTGCATGAACTTCTGCACCTTGGGCGCGACCACGAAGGCGCAATAGCCCTGGTTGGGGTGCTGGTTGAAGTAGTCCTGGTGGTAGTCCTCGGCCGGCCAGTAGTTGGCCGCCTGATCGGTGCCCGTGAGCTGGGTGACGACGGGGTCGCGGTGCGCGCGCTGCGCCTCGGCCATCACCTCGCGTGCGGTGGCGAGCTGCGCATCGCTGTGCGGAATGATGATCGAGCGGTAGCTCTCGCCCACGTCATTGCCCTGGCGGTTCAGCGTGGTGGGGTCATGGATGGAGAAGAAGATCTCCAGAATCTGCCGGTAGCTGATCACCGCGGGGTCGAACTGCAGGCGCACCACCTCGGCATGGCCCGTGGTCTCGCTGCACACCGCTTCGTAGCTGGGGTTACTGGTGTGGCCGGCGGCATAGCCGCTTTGCACATGCTGCACGCCGCGCACGCGCTGATACACGGCCTCCAGGCACCAGAAACAGCCGCCGCCGAGGGTTGCAGTCTCAATCTGTGCTTGAGTCATGATGGGTTGTCCGTTCAAGGGAGAAGGAGCCGTCTGTCGCGGCAGGATGCCTCAACCTTACGACGGCTCGATCGGCCGGCGCACAGGCAGCGCCGCCGCGCCACGAGCCTGCGCTTTGCAGCAACGCTAGCGCCGGATGATCACCGGCGCGTCGGCCAGTTCGTTCGGGTTGCTTTCGCGCGCGGGGAAATGCTGCGCCAGCGCCTCGTTGATGGCGGCCAGCACCTCGATCGTGCCCGCTTCGAAGCGCCCGGACCGGTAGGCGGCCTGCAGCTGACCGACCCAGGCGTCCCACTGCACCTGCGTGATCGCGCGCGCGGCGCCGCGATCGGCCACGATCTCCACGCGGCGGTCAGCGTGCAGCACATAAATCAGCACGCCGGTGTTCTCTGCCGTGTCCCAGACGCGCAGCTTGCCGAACAGGTTCACCGCCCGCTCGCGCGGCGGGGCATGCCGCCACAGATAGGACCAGGGCAGACTTTCCTCGACGCAGAAGCGCAGCTCCGCGCGGTGACGGCGCTCGCCAGCCGTGATGGACTGCTCGATGGCGCGCACGCTGGCCGCCGGCCAGGCGCGCGAGAAGCCGGCCGGCCAGGCGAAGACGTGCTTGAGGATGCGTTGCAGCTTGCTCATCACCAGTCTCCGCTCGCGCCGCCGCCGCCGAAGTCGCCCCCGCCACCGGAGGACCAGCCGCCGCTGTCGCTGCTGCCGGATGACCAGCCACCACCACCGCCGCTGCTCCACCCACCGGGGATGTAGACCGGCCCACCGCCGGAGCGAGACACGGCGCGGCCGCTGCCGCGCAGGCTGAAGACGAAGCTGGCAAGCAGTACAAAGAACGCCAAGGGCAGCGCCCACAACAGGCTGTGACCTGCCCACACGGCATAGCCTGCCGCACCGCCTGCGGCCGCCAGCGGCCCCAGGCCGCCGATCATGCGCCGCATCACGGCGCCGATCGCCGCCGCCACGATCAGGATGACGAAGAAGCCCTCTTCGCCGCGCCCATCGCCAGGGCGGGGCAAGGCCGCGCTGGGCGCAGGCAGCGCACCGGCCGCCGCCTCCTTGTCCAGCAGCTGGTCGATGCGCGCGAGTGCCTTGACGATGCCGCCGGCGTAGTCGCCCGCCTTGAAGGCCGGCGCCATGACCTCGCGGATGATGCGGCCGGCCACGACGTCCGGAATCGCGCCTTCGAGCGTGCGCGCCACATCGATGCGGGCGCGCCGGTCCTGCACGGCCACGATCAGCACCAGCCCATCGCCCACGCCGGCGCGGCCGATCTTCCAGCTTGAGCCCACGCGCTGCGCAAAGTCCTCGATCGGCTCACCCTGCGTGCCGGGAATCACCAGCACGGCAATCTGGCTGCCGCGCCGCTGCTCGATGTCCTTGAGTTGCGCGGCGATGCGCTCACGATCCGCGGGGTTCAGTGCGCCTGCCGTGTCGGTGAGTTGTGCGAGCGGCGGTACCGGGAGGGGCTGCTGCGCCTGCGCGGGCAGCGTCATGACGAGTGCAGCCAGTATGAGCAGCCTGAGGATCGCGGCAAACCACGCGGGGCTTGTCGCTTGTCCCGTGGACTTCTCCAGCCATTTCGGGCTGGAGAAGCGCATGAATGCTGGATCTGGCATGCTTGTCCCGGGCGTGGCGCGGTGCAAGGCGGCTTACTTCTTGTTGAAGTCCACGGCCGGCGGCTTGCTGATGGCCGCCTCGTTTTCCACCGCAAACTGCGGCTTCTCCTTGGCGCCGGTCAGCACCTTGCCGAGCATGTTCTGCAGCAAGGCGATGGTGGTGTTGTATTGCTGGACTTCCTTGATGTACTTGTTGCGCGCGATCGCGATGCGGTTTTCCGTACCTTCAAGCTGGGTACGCAGGTCCTGGAAGCCGGCATTGGCCTTCAGGTTGGGATAGTTCTCGGCCACCACCAGCAGGCGCGAGAGCGCGCCGGTGAGCTCGCCCTGGGCCGCGGTGAATTTCTTGAAGGCCTCGGGGTCGTTCACCAACTCCGGCGTGGCCTGGATGCTGGTGGCCTTGGCGCGCGCCTCGACCACCTTGGTGAGCGTCTCCTGCTCGAAGCCGGCCTCGCCCTTGACGGTATTGACGATGTTGGGAATCAGGTCGGCACGGCGCTGGTACTGGTTGAGCACCTCGGCCCAGGCCGCCTTCACGCCCTGCTCCTGAGTGACGATGGTGTTGTAGCCACAGCCGCTCAGCAGGCTCGCGCCCAGCACCAGCAAGACGGCCATGCCGCGGCGGATCATTGAAGTATTCATCCCGTCCTCCTTGAGTGATCTGCAAAACCCTGCGGGCAATATAGGGGTCAGTCGGGCGCCATCAAGACGGGCGTGTGACAAAGCTCAGTGGATGGTGGGCGGCGTGCCCGGTTCGGCCGACGAGTGCAGCGGCGCCACCTCGTCCACCGGCTCATCCACCGCCCGCACCGGCACCGCATGCAGGGACTTCCTGCGCGCCAGAAAGCTCAGCACCGTGTCGCCAAACAGGTCTGGCGCCTCCAGTGGCGACAGATGCCCCACCCCGCCCAGCTCGACGTATTCGCTGCCGGCCACCTGCCGCGCCATGGCCTGCATGAGCGCGGGCGGCGCGGTCTTGTCCTCGGTGCCGGCGATGAAGAGCGTGGGCACGCGGATGTGACTCAGCATCTTGTGCCGATCAAAGCGTGTGATGGCATCCAGCGCCGCGCGATACACCGCCGAGGGCACGCCGCCCATGACCTGCGTGGCCAGGCGCACCCCCTCCGCCGAAGCCTGCGGGCCGACCAGCGTGGGAATCAGCTGCTGCGCAAACTGCGCCATCGACAGGCCCGCCTGGATCGGCGCACTGCGCTCGGTGATGTAGCGCTGCTGGGCTGCGCCATCCGCGTGGCCGAAGGCCGGCACCGTGTTGGCCAGGATCAGCGCCCGCACCAGGCCGGGGCGCCGCGCAATCAGCTCCTGCGCCACCATGCCGCCCATGCTGTGGCCCAGCAGGATCACCGGGGCGCGGTCGCCGCTGGGGTCGAGTGCGTCGATGAGGGTGGCCAGGCTCTCGGCCAGGCCCTTGAAGGTGTAGGGCTCAATCGGTGCGGAGTTGCCGTAGCCCGGCATGTCCCAGGACACCGCGCGGAAGCCCTGGGACGAAAAATGTTCAATCTGCGGCGCAAAGGCCGCGCTGCCCCCGCTGATGCCGTGCAGCATGACGATCGTGGGGCCGGCCCCGAGGGCGCGAAAGGCTGGAATACGCATGTCGCGAGCATGGTATCCCTGCGATGCCTTTCACCCAAACCTGCCCGACAATGCGGGGCAGCCATTCCAAGAAAAGACGCATCCTCCGTGAACCCGACCCTCATGCGGGAGTTTTCCGCCCGCGACTTCCGTGACTGCCTCGGCCAATTTGCCACCGGCGTCACCATCGTCACCAGCCGCGCGGCCGATGGCACGCGCGTCGGCCTGACCGCCAATTCCTTCAACTCCGTGTCCCTGGACCCGCCGCTGGTGCTGTGGAGCCTGTCCAAGAAGGCGGGCAGCGCGCCCGCCTTTGCCGCCGGCAGCCACTACGCCATCAATGTGCTGGCGGCAGACCAGATCGAACTGGCGCGCCGCTTTGCCAGCAAGGACGTGCCCGACCGCTTTGCCGGCGTGGCGTTTCTGGAGGGCGAGGGCGGCGTGCCGATCCTGGCCGGCTGCGCCGCTTGGTTCGAATGTGCCAACCGGCGCCAATATGACGAAGGCGACCACATCCTCTTCGTCGGCCAGGTGGAGCGCTGCGGCCTGGCGCGCGATGCCTCCTCCGGCCTCGCCGCCAAGACGCCGCTGATTTATCACGGCGGGCGGTACTTCACGGAGTTGCCGTTGGAGTGAGACTGGAGGTCCGCATTGAGCACCCACTTCGCTGAGGACCTCAAGGCCCGCCTGCTCGCGCAGGGGGCGGCCAGTTCGCACCTTGCACGAATTGATGGCCTGACGGCGCTCGCCGCGCAGGAGTCTGCGGTCGTGGCGATTGCGCTGGTGGGCTCCTTCGCCAAGGGCTGCGGGGATCGGCTGTCCGACCTTGACCTCGTCGTCTTCGTCGAGCCGGGAGCAGCCCGGCGCGTGCTGGATTCAGCGCAGGCCCTGCTGCAGGCCGAGCCGGTCATGAATGCGTTCTGCGGGCAGCACTTCTGGAAGGGCGTCTACCTCGATTTTTCGAGCGTCGAGCTCCACGTGTTCGAGACCCCGACCGGCTTTCGCCTGAAGCATCCCTATCTGCCCGTCTGGGACCCGCGCGGCCAGCTTGCCGCGTACACGGTCGACGGCGCACCGATCGAGCACAAGGACTTTGTGGCCTATGAGTTCGGCGATGACGGGCTGATCTGGGACCTGCTGGACTGCATCAAGTGGCTATCCCGGGGTGACGCCGCGCTTGCGAAGCATCACATCGAGAAGATCGCGGCGGAGATCGCGCGTGAACGCTCGGTCGTGCAGCCGCCGAGCGACGCTGAATCGCCACACTGACCGCGCCGGCGGAACTATTCAGCGGGTTCTGCGCAATACCGACGCGCGCACGCTGCGCGCTTCTTGCTTGACGCCGCCGTAGCACCTGCTTGCAATCCTGTCGGACCGCTGCGTCAGCGCAAGGGCAATACCAAGCGTGAATGGACAGTGCGCGTGCAACGCGGGAGGCTGATCATGGTGTTTCGCATGAAGACGAATCAGGTGCCTGACCGGGATGCGCCAACGCGCAACGGGCTGTCGGGTCTGGCGCTCTACCTGGGAGCCACGCTGCTGGCGGCGCTGGCCATGGTGTCGATCGTGCGGGCGCAGGCCGAGCGGCCGCCCAACCCGGCCGGCGCCGATGGGCTGCCGCAAAGCGCGGGTACGCAGCAGCCGGTGACGGACGCGATGATCTGGCGCGCGGCCTCGCGCCTGGGCTATGCGCCCACGCCCGAGCTGGTCGAGGCGATCCGCCGCGCGCCAGGCGGCGCACAGGGCTGGGCGCTGGCGGCCATTGACGCTGCCGCGGCGGCCAGCACGCAGGCACCACAGATTCCGCAGCCGCTGGCCACCTTCAACCAACCCCTGCCCACCCTGTTTGACGAGTACCGCAAGGAACGCGAGGCACGGCGCGAAGTGCGGGTGGAGATGGCTGCGCAGGGCCAGCCCATGCAAGCGGGTCAGATGCAGCCCGGCCAGCAAGCCACGCCCCGGCCCGCTGCGCTGGCCGACCTGCCCAACATCAGCCGCGACGCCACCCAGACCGCCGCCGCCTGGCGCCTGCAGGCCTGCAGTGACCCGCGCCTCGAAGACCCGCTCACCGCCCGGATGACGGAGTTCTGGTTCAACCACTTCAATGTCTTTGCCGGCAAGGGCCAGGTGCGGCCATTCCTGGGCCACTACGTCACCAACGCCATCCGGCCCAATGTGCTCGGGCCGTTTGATCAGCTCGTGCTCGCCACGGCGCGCCACCCCGCCATGCTCAATTACCTCGACCAGTCGCAGAGCGTGGCCGAGGGCATGATGGTCGGGCCCGCCAACAACCGCCAGCGCCGCGGCCTGAACGAGAACTACGCCCGCGAGCTCATGGAGCTGCACACGCTCGGCGTGCACGGCGGTTACACCCAGAACGATGTGCGCGAACTGGCCCGCGTGCTCACCGGCTGGACCTTGGACCCGAATGCACCGAACGGCTTCCGCTTTGCCGCACGGGCCCACGACACCGGCGAGAAGATCGTGCTCGGCCAGCGCTTTGGCAATGAGGGCGAGGCCGAGGGCGTGCGCGCCATCGAGATGCTCGCCAACCACCCCGCCACCGCGCAGCGCATCGCCCTGCGCCTGGCGCAGTGGTTTGTGGCGGACAACCCGCCCAAGGCGCTGACGGACCGGCTGGCCGCGAGCTTCTCGGCCAGCCGCGGCAACCTGCGCACCGTCATGCGCACGCTCGTGCAGAGCCCGGAGTTCTGGGACGAGCGTGCGCAGCTGGTCAAGACGCCCATGGACTATGCCTGCAGCACGCTGGCACTCACGGGCGGCGTGAACCCCACGACCCAGCCGGGGGTGGGTGAGCGGCGCGTGCGCACGGCCCTGGGCTTCCTCGCTCAGGCCGGCCAGCCCATGCACGGCTGGCAGACGCCCGATGGCTACAAGGTGGATGCCGCGACCTGGGTGGCCCCCGAAGCGCTCACGCGCCGCGCCGATCTGGCCTTTGCCCTGGCGCGCGACGCCCAACCCGGCACCGACCCGAGCCGCTTCCTGGCACCCGCCACGCTGGCCCGCATCCAGCAGGAGCCCGAACCCAGCCGCCTGGCGCTGATGCTCGCCAGCCCCGAATTCATGAAGAAGTAGGCCGCCGCTGCGCCAGCGCATCGGTGCCTTGCCACCCTCATTTGCAGGAGACGACCATGTCCTCCCTCAACCGCAGACAGTTTCTGGCCGGCGCCACGGCGCTGGGCCTGTCCTCAAGCCTTGCCGTGGCGCCGCTCTGGGCGCAGAGCCGCAGCAGCGCAAGCAGCCTTCAGGGCGGGCGCCTGGTGGTGGTGTTCCTGCGTGGCGCCTACGACGGCCTCTCGGCCTTCGTGCCCTACGCCGATCCCGAGTACGCCCAGCTGCGCCGTGCAACGCGCATTGCCGCACCCGACGGCACCGCGCAGACCGCGCTGGATCTCGACGGCCGGTTCGGCATGCATCCGGCGCTCTCGCCGCTCTTGCCGCTGTGGAACAGCCAGCAGCTGGCGGTGATTCCGGCCGCGGGCTCGCCGGACCCGACGCGCTCGCACTTCGAGGCGCAATACATGTGGGAGATCGGCCAGACCGGCCGCGTGGCCAGCATGCCGGGCTGGATGAACCGCCTGGCGGGGCTGGATGCCGCGGCGGTGCGCGACGACCTGATCCTGGGGGTGGGCGAGGCCAACCCCGCCATCCTGGCCGGGCCGTCCAAGGCGCGGCTGATCCCGCGCGGCCAGGCCGCCACCAACACCGGGGTGCTGGCCAACGAGCGCACCCGCAACGCGCTCATGGACCTCTACAAGGGCGACGACGCCATTGCCCGCGGTTTTCGTGAAGGCAGCCAGAGCCGCATGGCCAGCGCGCGCGAGCTGGCGCCGGCCGATGCGGCCGCGATGAACACGCAGATGTCGCAGCGCGAGGCCGTGGCCGCCGCGCAGCGCAACATGGCCGGCAGCGTGCGGCCCGATGGCCGGCTGCGCAACAACGTGCCGGACCGACAGCGTCGGCAGGTGGCCTATGCCGCCGGCAGCGACGCCGCCATGGATGCCCAAGCCCAGAGCGGCATGGCCGACATGCCGGACGTGAAGCTTGCCGACGGCCGCAGCTACAACGCTGTTCTTGCTGCCGCCAACAACGGCGCGCCCAGCGTGCAGGGCCTGGCCCTGGATGCACGGCATCTGGCCACCCTGATGAAGAACGACCCGAGCCTGCGCCTGGGCTTTCTGTCGGCCGGCGGCTGGGACACCCACGCCAACCAGGGCGGCGTGACCGGCCAGCTGGCCAACAACCTGGGCAACCTCGCCAACGCGCTGGCCGTGCTGCGCGAGCAGTTCAACCAGCCGGGCGACCTGATCATGGTGATGAGCGAGTTCGGCCGCACCGCTGCCGAGAACGGCACCGGCGGCACCGACCACGGACACGGCAATGCCCTGTGGCTGATCGGCGACCGGGTGAACGGCGGCCGCATCCACGGCCAGTGGAATGGCCTGGCGCGCGGCAACCTGAACGAGAACCGCGACCTGCCCGTGCTGCATGACTTCCGCAGCGTGATCGCACAGGGTCTGCGCGCCAGCTTCGGCCTGAGCGACAGCCGCCTGGCCGAGGTCTTCCCCGCACTGCGCTGGGACCGGCAGCTCGACGGCCTGATGCGGCGCAGCGCCTGAGACCTGCCCGTGGCATCCGCACCGGCGCCACGGGCAGGTCAAGCACCTGGATTTGGCCGATATTGATATGTATTGAGACCGAAATCAGCCTCAAATCAGCTCAAGAATGGCCACAGCCAAGCGAGAAATGCCTTTTTTCAATTAGGCACTTTTCTTGGCCGATTCTGACTCTTACTTGCCAGCGGCGCCGACCTTCAGATCATTGTTCACGCTGACGCTGCTGCCGAAGAACTCGCTGGCCCAGCGCACGCGCTCGATCTGCTCGGCCGTGCTGGGCACCGTGCCGGACAGCGTGATGTAGCTCGCGTCGCCGCTGACGCTCAGTGGCGCACCGGGCTTGAGCCAGACCATGAGCGTGTTGGCCTGGGGCAGCCAGGCCGGTGCCACGGCGGCCGGGTCCACGTTGAGCTGGTTCACGACCTTGTCTGCGCCGTAGATGGCCGCGGCCTCCTGCGCGAGCTGGCTCTTGACGATCTCGGTGGCGACCGTGCCCTTCATCGTGAGCCGGCCACCCTCTGCCGTGAGCGTCAGCGGCTCGACACTGGTGACGGACAGCGGCGAGGCTGCAGGCGCGGGCGCCGGGGCGGACTGGGCTGCCGGGGCAGACGTCGCTGCAGGCTCGGCGCTGCGGCTGCAGGCGCTGAGCACCGGCAGCATCGCACACAGGGCCAGCAGGCCGACCAGCCGCCGCGGACCGGCAAACGCGCGGCCCGTCTGCACGCCCACCCCCGCACCGAACAGCATCTTTCCGAAAGCCATCACCTTCTCCTCATTGAGCTTGAACCACCACCCGGCGGCGAACCTGCCGCACAAGCAACCAAAGCGCCTGCGTACTGCCACCCAGCACGAACAGAAGCAGACCCAGGCCCGTGAATCCGGCGTGCATGTACACCACCAGTTCCAGCGCCAGCAGCGCGCCCGCAAGCACCCAGAATGCTCGCCGGGGCACAGCGCCGGGCACCAGACGCAACAGCCTGCGCGCCTGCGCCAGAAAGCCCCACCAGAACAGCAGCGCAAGCGCGAGCGAGACGAAGAACGCCGGCCAGAGTGAACCGCGCGCAGCGCGCGCCTCGCTGTCATCCACGTCGTGCACCGTACCGCGCTGCTGCACGGCATAGCCCGGTGGCGCCTTGCCCGTTGCGGCAAAAGTCTCGGCCGCTTCGATGCGATGCACGCCGTCGCGGGCATGCACCTCGGCGCGCAGGATCTGGCTGATCACGGGCGGCACGTAGGTGTCGACAACGAAATACACGGCAGTCAGCCGCGTCTGCAGCGCGCCGGCCACCAGCGCCGTCATGCTCGCGAACAGCGCCACGGTCAGCATCGCAAGCAGACCGACCAGCCGAAAGCGCGAGGCGGTCACGTAGTCGAATACCGGCCGCCAGCGCTCCTCCCACTGGGCCTGAGTCAGCACGGGCTCCGCCGCTGCGGGCGCCACGGGTGGCAGGCCCGAGGCGCCACGCGCGTTCTCAGTCGCGGCGCGCTCGACCAGCGCGGCAAAGTCGCCGTCGCGCGGAGGTTCATTCAGTGCAGACATGCAGGGAGTGTGCGCCATCGGGCGCGTGGCGTCGATCGGGCGCGTTCAGATGCGCACCTGCGCACCGAGTTCAATCGTGCGGTTGATCGGCAGGCCGAGGTATTCGGCCGGGTCACCCGCGTTGCGCAGCATGGCGGCGAAGATCTTCTCCTGCCATAGGGGCATGCCCTTGCAGGTGTCACTCACCAGTACATGCCGTGACAGGAAGTAACTCGTGCTCATGGGTTCGCACTCGATGCCCTCGGCCGCAAGCAGCTCGATGGCCTTGGGAATCTCCACGGCATTCTTGAAGCCGTAGCGCACCTCCACCGCCCAGCAGTCGTTGCCCAGCGACTCCACCTTCACCCGCTCGGAGAACGGCACCCAGGGCACCGGCTCGTAGCGCACCGACAGGAACAGGTTGCGCGCATGCAGCACCTTGTTGTGCAGCAAGTTGTGCATGAAGGCGCGCGGCACCACGCCACCCCGGGCGTTGAGATACACGGCCGTGCCCTCCACGCGGTGCGGTGGAGACAGGAACAGGCTCTTCAGGAAGCCCTTGAGCTCGATGGCCTCCTCGTCCGTGGCCTTGCGGATCAGGTTGCGGCCCCGGTTCCAGGTCAGCATCAGACCCAGCACCGCGGCACCCAGCAGCAGCGGGAACCAGCCGCCGTCGCGCACCTTGATCAGGTTGGCCGAGAAGAAGGCGATGTCGATCACCGCAAAGGCGCCGGTGGCGGCGACGCACAGCGGCAGGCTGAGCTTCCAGCCGTAGCGGATCACGAAGAAGGTCATGAAGGTGGTGGCCAGCATGGTGCCGGTGACGGCAATGCCGTAGGCCGCCGCCAGCGCTGATGAGGAGCCGAAGCCGATCACCGCGAGCACCACCAGGGCGTACTGCGCCCAGTTCACGAAGGGGATGTAGATCTGCCCCACTTCCTTGCTGGAGGTGTGCGTGATGGTCATGCGCGGCAGATAGCCCAGCTGCACGGCCTGCTTGGTCAGCGAGAAGGTGCCTGAGATGGTGGCCTGCGAGGCGATCACCGTGGCCGCGGTGGCCAGAATCACCAGCGGGATCACGCCCCAGTGCGGCACCATGCTGAAGAAGGGGTTGCTGATGTCCGCCGGCCGCGCCAGCAGCAGCGCACCCTGCCCCAGATAGTTCAGGGCAAGCGACGGGAACACAAGCCAGAACCAGGCCAGGCGGATCGGCCGGCGACCGAAGTGGCCCATGTCCGCATACAGGGCTTCGGCGCCGGTCACGGCCAGCACGATCGCACCCAGCGCGATGAAGAAGATCCAGCCGTTGGCCAGCGCAAAGCGCACCGCATGCACCGGGTTGATCGCTGCAAGGATGCCGGCGTCGCCGATCATGATGTTCCAGACGCCCAGCACCGCAATCACCACGAACCAGACGGTCGTGATCGGCCCGAAGAGCACGCCGATCGAGCCCGTGCCGCGCTTCTGCATCCAGTACAGGCCGGTGAGGATGCCGATCACGATCGGCACGACGAAGGGCTTGGCCGCGGGCGTGGCCTCCACCAGACCCTCCACGGCGGAGAGCACCGAGATGGCCGGGGTGATGACGCCGTCGCCGTAGAACAGGGCCGCGCCCGCCAGACCGGCCAACAGCAAAAAGGGATAGGCGCGATGCTTGCGGCCCACGGACTGCAGCGCCAGGGCCAGCAAGGCCATGATGCCGCCTTCGCCCTTGTTGTCCGCGCGCAGGATCAGGGTGACGTACTTGAAGCTCACGACGATCGTGAGCGTCCAGAGGATCATGGAGACCACGCCGATCAGGTTCGCCTGATTCAGCGTCACGCCATGCGAGGGGGAGAAGACTTCCTTGAGGGCATAGAGCGGGCTGGTACCGATATCCCCGTAGACCACGCCGATGGCGGCCAGTGTGAGCGCCGCGGTCGACGACTTTTGGTGTGAACCCATTAAAAGCGCGTCTGCTCCTTGTTGGCGAGCCGGCGCTTGAGTTGAAGGGAGCGAAATTGTGCTCCCGTTTTTTGTGCACCGCAAAATAGCCAAAAGGCTATGGGCAACCAGTGGTCGATAGCGTTTTGCTGTTCCGATCCGAAGGCTTGCCGCCGGCTGCAGGCGGCCACCCGGCGCGCTGCTCAGCCCGCAATCAGCTCCGGCCGATGGTGCAGCCAGCCCTGCTGCAGGTTCACGCCCAGGCCGGACAGCCAGCCGCTGGTGGCCGGGGTTTCCACACCCACAGCGATCAGCTCTGCGCTGGCGCGGCCGGCGAACTTGATGGCCTGCTCCAGATACTCGCGGCTGCGCTGCTCCACATAGGACACCTTGAGGTACTCCGGCCGCAGACGCTGGGCACGCCCCAGGGTGTTGCTGCCGTCCAGAAATCCGTCGAGCACGATGCGCGCCTTGACGTAGCGGAAGGCATTCACGCAGTCGATCACGCGGTCTTCGGCACCGGCCACGGCCGCGCTGCCGATCTCCACGAACAGCCGGTCTGGATAGGGTTCGAAGGCGCCGATCACCACACGCAGGGTCTCGGGCTCGAGCATCGGCGTGTGCGGCGACATGTTCACGCCCACGCGGATGTGCGGGTCGCTGCGCAGCAGGCGCAGCGCCAGCTTCAGGCAGTGCACGTCCACCGCCGCGATCGCGCCCATGGCCTCGGCCTCACGCACGAAGCGGGTGATGTCCGGCACCTGCGCGCTGCGGGCCAGCAACTCGGTGTAGAGCACCTCGCCCGAGCTGGGCACCAGCACGCGCTGACCGTAGAAGTGAAGGCTGTCCTGATTCATCATGTCTTGAAGCAATGAGGTCTGATCTTGACAGGGCGGACGGTCTGACCATCGGGCCATCAAGGGTAAAGCACCGCTCCATTCCCGTCGGCCGGGCCCCTAAACTGCCGCGTGTTTAGCAGCTTGCGCCGCCGCTGTCCTGCAGCGCTGTGGTCCCGGCGCTGCACGCAGGCGCACCGCGTCGTGTCGGCCCTGCAGGACTTCACACACTTCAACTTCATGCCGCCCACACCTCGTCTCTGGGATATCTCCCCGCCGCTGGCCCCGGGTCTCCCGGTCTGGCCGGGCGACACCGCCTACGAAGAATCACGCACCTGGGCCCTGGAGGGCGATTGCCCGGTCAATGTCTCGCGCTTCACGCTGTCCACCCATACCGGTGCCCACACCGACGCTCCGCTGCACTACGACCCGGCTGGCCTGCCGATCGGCGCGGTGCCGCTGGACGCCTACCTCGGCCCCTGCCGGGTGATCCACTGCGTGGGCGCCGCGCAGGTCACGCTTGATGGCGTGCGCGGCAAGCTGGCCGATGTACCGCCGCGCGTGCTGTTCCGCACCTATGCCAGCGCGCCGCAGACGCAGTGGGACGAGGGATTTGCCAGCGTCTCGGCCGAGCTCATCGAGCATCTGGCCGGCCTGGGCGTGAAACTCGTGGGCATCGACACGCCCAGCCTCGACCCGCAGACCAGCAAGACCATGGACGCGCACCACGTCATCCGCCGCCATGGCATGGCCATCCTCGAGGGCGTCGTGCTCGATGAGGTGGCCGAAGGCGACTACGAACTGATCGCCCTGCCGCTGAAGCTTGCGAACCTGGACGCCAGCCCCGTTCGTGCAGTCCTGCGGGCGCTTTGACGAGATTGCAGGCGTTGACGTCGCACTAAGCAAAAGGCGCTTTGCCACAGAGGGCCACAGATGAACACAGATGTTTGAGCCGATGCGTATCGAATGCGCCCGCAAAAGGCCAAGGTCCTCTTTCATGCATCGTTTGTCTTCATCTGTGTCCGTCTGTGGCCATCTGTGGCCCCCTGTTTTCCTCCTGAATCCCCATGAGCCCACGCCAACACTTCGAAGCCCAAGACGCCGCCGACCCGCTGGCTGGCCTGCGCCAGCAATTCAGCCTGCCGCCGGGCGTGATCTATCTCGACGGCAACTCCCTGGGCGTGCTGCCCACCCGCACCGCGGCGCGGATTGCCGGGGTGGTGAGCCACGAATGGGGCGAGGGCCTGATCCGCTCCTGGAACAGCGCCGGCTGGATTGATCTGGCCGCGCGCATCGGTGACAAGATCGCCCGCCTGATCGGCGCCGGGCCGGGTGAGGTGGTCGCTGCGGACTCCACCAGCGTGAACCTGTTCAAGGTGCTCGCTGCCGCCTTGCGGATTGCCCGGGAGAATGACGGCGAACGTACCGAGATCATCAGCGAGCTCGGCAACTTCCCGACCGACCTCTACATCGCCCAGGGCCTGGCCGATCTGACCGGCGGCGCGGTCACGCTGAAGATGGTCGAGCGCGAGGACGTGCTCAAGACCCTGTCGCCGCGCACCGCCGTGCTCATGCTCACGCACGTGAACTACAAGACCGGCGCCATGTGGGACCTGCCCGCCGTGACGGCAGCCGCGCACGCAGCCGGCGTGCTCATGCTCTGGGACTTGGCGCATTCGGCCGGCGCGGTGCCGGTGGATCTGCGCGGTGCGGGCGCCGACTTCGCCGTGGGCTGCGGCTACAAGTATCTGAACGGCGGCCCCGGCGCGCCGGCCTTTGTCTGGGCAAACGCCCGGCATGTGGAGCGCTTCTGGCAGCCCCTGTCCGGCTGGCTGGGCCATGCCGCACCCTTTGCCTTCACGCCGAACTACCAGCCGGCCTCAGGCATTGCGCGCTATGTGTGCGGTACGCCGCCCGTGCTGTCGATGGCGGCCCTCGAGTGCGGCGTGGACACGGTGCTGGCTGCCGAGCCGCTGGGCGGCATGGCCGCGCTGCGCGCCAAATCCATGGCACTGACGGATGCGTTTGTGAAACAGGTGGAAGCCCGCTGTGCCGGCATGGGCCTGACGCTTGCCAGCCCGCGCGAGGCTGCAGCGCGCGGCAGCCAGGTCTGCTTTGCGCACGCGAACGCCTACGAGGTGATGCAGGCCCTGATCGCGCGCGGCGTGATCGGCGACTTCCGCGCGCCGGACATCCTGCGCTTCGGCTTCACGCCGCTGTACACCCGGCATGTGGACGTCTTCGATGCGGTGGAGCATCTGCATGCCGTGCTGAGCAGGGGTGAATGGCAGGATGCGCGCTTTGCCCAGCGCAATGCCGTGACCTGAATACCCCAAACCCTTGAGCCACAGATGAACCCAGATGAACCCGATTCGTGCGCCGCGCAGTATGCGCTCTGCCACCTTTGAGATGAAGGCGTCGGCCGCTCTCCTCGGGACCGACATTCCGGTTTTTTGTCTGTGTTCATCTGTGGCCATCTGTGGCTAACGAACTTCTCTCTCATCATGTCCACGCACCACCATCCCGACGCCGCCACCGACGCCAAGAAGGACTTCTCCAGGGACATGTCCTATGGGGACTACCTTGGCCTGGACGCGATCCTCACCGCCCAGCATCCGAGGAGCCCGGACCACAACGAGATGCTCTTCATCGTGCAGCACCAGACCAGCGAGCTCTGGATGAAGCTGATGCTGCACGAGCTGCGCGCGGCGATTGCCTGCGTGGCGGCGGACGACCTGCCGCCCGCCTTCAAGATGCTGGCGCGGGTCTCGCGCATCATGGAGCAGCTGGTGCATGCCTGGGACGTGCTGGCCACCATGACGCCCTCCGAATACAGCGCGATCCGGCCGTATCTGGGCCACAGCTCGGGCTTCCAGAGCTACCAGTACCGCGAGATCGAGTACCTACTGGGCAACAAGAACGCCGCCATGCTGAAAGCCCACGCCCACCGGGCGGACCTGCTCGCGCAAGTGCAGCGTGCCTTTGATTCGCCCTCGCTGTACGACGAGGCCATCCGCCTGCTGGCGCGCAAGGGCTACGCCATCGACGCCGTGGAGCGCGACTGGACCACCAAGCGCGAGTATGACGCGCAGGTGGAAGCGGCCTGGCTGGCGGTCTATCGCGCGCCCCAGGCGCAGTGGGATCTGTATCAGCTGGCCGAGGAGCTGATGGATCTGGAAGATGCCTTTCGCCAGTGGCGCCACCGCCATGTGACGACGGTGGAGCGCATCATCGGCTTCAAGACGGGCACCGGCGGCACGGCCGGCGTGCCCTATCTGCGCCGGCAGCTGGACACCGTGCTGTTTGCCGAGCTGTGGCAGGTACGCACGGTCCTTTGAAGACGCAGCACCCGCGGCCTGCCCGATGACGACATGACTTCGGCCTGCGGCCGTTGATGATGCCGCTTCGCGGCGATGACCCGGCGGTGTGGCAGCGCGCTGGCGACGGATGCCTCGGCGGGCTCAGGGGTGAGGCACCCTGTGGGTATGTCGGGTGACGCAATGACCTCGGCCTGCGGCCGTTGATGATGGCGCTTCGCGGCGATCACCCGGCACCGGCGCAAGCTCGCAGACGCGGCGAGCTGAAAGCGACATCGACCCAATTCTTTATGGCCGAAAACGACTTATCCAGGAAATGAAAAAGCCACTTCTCGCTCATCAGATGCGCGAGAAGTGGCTTCTTTGTACCTCTGGATAAACGTCCGAAAACAATCTTTTTTCGGACCGCCCCCGCTGCAACCCGCTCAGGCGCTGGCCAGCCTGAACACGCCCACGGCGTCCTGCAGCCCGTCGGCCTGCTGGCGCATGGAGTCGGCGGCGGCGGCGTTCTCCTCCACGAGCGCGGCGTTCTGTTGGGTCATCTGGTCGAGCTGACCCACGGCCTGGTTGATCTGGTTGATGCCCGAGGTCTGCTCCTGGCTGGCGGCGGTGATCTCGCCGATCAGGTCGCCCACGCGCCGCACCTGCGCCACCAGGTCTTCCATGGTCTTGCCGGCGGCGTCCACCATCTGAGCGCCCACTTCCACCTTCTCGACGCTGGTGGCAATCAGGGTCTTGATTTCCTTGGCGGCCTCGGCGCTGCGCTGTGCGAGCGTGCGCACCTCCGTGGCCACCACGGCAAAGCCGCGGCCCTGCTCACCGGCGCGCGCCGCCTCCACCGCAGCGTTCAGCGCGAGGATGTTCGTCTGGAAGGCAATGCCGTCGATCACGCTGATGATCTCGCTGATCTTCTTGCTGGAGGCCGAGATCTCGTTCATCTGCGCCACGACCTGCCCCACGGCTTCGCCGCCGCGGTTGGCCGAGTCGGTGGCTGACAGGGCGAGCTGATTGGCCTGGCGCGCATTCTCGGCCGCCTGGCCCACGGTGCTGGTCATCTGGTCCATGGAGGCCGCGGTCTGCTGCAGATTGCTGGCCTGCTGCTCGGTGCGGCTCGACAGATCCTGGTTGCCGCTGGCGATCTGCGCGGCCGCCGTGGCCACGCTGTCCACCCCGGTGCGCACGCGGCCCACCACATCGCGGAAGTTGCCCTGCATGCGGGCCAGGGCGCGCAGCATGTCGGCGGCTTCATCACGGCCGTGCGCGTCGATCTGCTCGGTGAGGTCGCCGGTGGCCATGCGTTCGGCGCTGGCCGCGGCGCTGCGCAGCGGTACAACGATGGAGCGCGCGAGGAGCCATGCAAAGCCCGCCCCGAGAAGGATGGCCATCACGCAGCCGCCGATCAGGACCACAGCGCCACGCTGGAAGTCTTGCTGTGCCTGCGCTTCTGCGGCCTGCAATCGATCCACCTCCAGCTTCTGGAACGCTCGGATGGCGTCCAGATAGTTCTTGGCAAACGGGCCAAGATCAGAATTCACGCGCGGCCCCAGATCCTGACCGGCGTCGTATTTCTTGAGAAAGTCCTGGCGCTTGGCCCGATAGGCATCGCGCGTCTTGGCAATCTGCGCCAGTGCGGCCTTGCCCTCCTCGCTGTGCACCAGAGATTCGATCGACTTCTGGACTTCCGTGATCCGCTTGGACGTGCCGTCAATCTCGGCCTTGAGCTCATCACCGAACATGGGGTCGGCAGACCGCAAAATGGCCTTCGTTCGGGTCCAGTTGATCTCCACGGCACCCACCCAGTCCGCCGCCATGGTGACCTTGCGCATGTCGGATTCGATGATCTGCTCGGTCATGCGCTTCTGGGCGACCAACTGCCACATACCGACCGCAGCCACGGCCACCGAGATCAGGAGCACGACCGCAAAGCCGGCAGCCAGCCGCGGGCCGATTCTGAGTTTGAACAAGGCATTCATGACGGCGTGTCTCCCTGTCGACAGCAGTGCGAACGAAGCGGCACGTCGTTTTCGCGTTCTTGGCGGCCGCCATTCAGGTTTCGGTTTGACTGTCTTGAACATTAGGTGGTCAGCTGCGGGGCCGGTGCCGTGAAATGCACGGGAACCCCCGCCCTGTTCGCGGCCGACGGAGGGCCCGGCCTACACTGCCGGCATTCGGACCCCTCAGACCCCATCCGCCATGAACGCCCCAGATCACTCGATCGCCAAGATTCATTCGTCCGCGCACAGCAGCCGCCCCTTCCAGTGGGATGACCCGCTGTTGCTCGAAGAACAACTCACCGACGACGAGCGGATGATCCGCGACGCGGCGCGCGCCTACTGCCAGGACAAGCTGCTGCCGCGCGTGACGCTGGCCTTCCGCAACGAGCAGACGGACCCGGCGATCTTCCGCGAGATGGGTGAGCTCGGCCTGCTCGGCCCGACCATTCCCAATGAGTACGGCGGCCCCGGCCTGGGCTACGTGGCCTACGGCCTGATCGCCCGCGAGGTCGAGCGCGTGGACTCCGGCTACCGCAGCATGATGAGCGTGCAGAGCTCGCTGGTAATGCTGCCCATCTACGAATTCGGCACGGAAGAACAGCGCCAGAAGTACCTGCCCAAGCTCGCCACGGGCGAATGGATCGGCTGCTTCGGCTTGACCGAACCCAACCACGGCAGCGACCCCGCGAGCATGATCACCCGAGCCCGCAAGGTGGACGGCGGCTACAGCCTCACGGGCAGCAAGATGTGGATCAGCAACAGCCCGATCGCGGATGTCTTTGTGGTCTGGGCCAAGGACGATGAGGGCGCCATCCGCGGCTTCGTGCTGGAAAAGGGCTGGAAGGGCCTGAGCGCACCCGCCATTCACGGCAAGGTGGGCCTGCGCGCCAGCATCACCGGCGAGATCGTGATGGACGAGGTGTTCTGCCCGGAAGAGAACGCCTTCCCGGACGTGCGCGGCCTGAAGGGCCCGTTCACCTGCCTGAACAGCGCGCGCTACGGCATTGCCTGGGGCACCCTGGGTGCGGCCGAGGACTGCTGGTTCCGCGCCCGCCAATATGTATTGGATCGCAAGCAGTTCGGCCGGCCCCTGGCCGCCAACCAGCTGATCCAGAAGAAGCTGGCCGACATGCAGACCGAGATCACACTCGGCCTGCAAGGCTGTCTGCGCCTGGGCCGCCTGAAGGAGGAAGGCAAGGGCGCGGTGGAGATCACCAGCATCATGAAGCGCAACTCCTGCGGCAAGAGCCTGGAAATCGCCCGCCTGGCGCGCGACATGATGGGCGGCAACGGGATTTCCGACGAATACGGCGTGGCCCGCCACCTCGTGAACCTCGAGGTGGTCAACACCTACGAGGGCACGCACGACATCCATGCCCTGATCCTGGGCCGGGCGCAAACGGGGATTCAGGCGTTCTTCTGAAGCACGGGTCCTTGAATGACGAGGGGCCGCAATTGCGGCCCCTTGTTATTTGATGCAGCGGTTTTCAGCTCATGCCATGCATGAACTCGGTCGCGCCCTTTCGCTTGTCGACGGCTCCACCTGCCAGCTGCCAACCTGGCCAGGCCGCCTGGCTGGTGATGCGCAGGGCCTGCAGCCAGCTGCGGGTGAAGGTGTCGGTCAGCTGCTGGGCGACCTGCCAGGGCTGCATCCATTCATAGAACGCGGCGGTGGATGAATGCTGCACCGGCGCCTGCGGGACGGGATGCACGACGGCGGGCGCGTCCTCGATCATCAGATAGCCGTGGGCATCCGCGCCTTCGCACTGCACCTGCATGCCGGCGGCGCGTGCCAGGCCGCGCATGGGCGTGTTCTCGGCCAGGCAGCTCACATAGAGACGGCGGTAGCCGGCTTCGCGCGCATGGGCGGCCGCCGCAGCCAGCAAGGCCTGCCCCAGGCCCCGGCGGCGCGCTGCGGGCAGCACGCTCAAGCCCAGCTCCATGGCGCTCATGTAGGGCGCGGCCTCGGCCAGGGCGATGAGCTGGCCCTGCTCGTCAAACGCGCCGAACAAGGTCACCGGGCGGCGCGCCAGCTGCTCGCAGTGCGCAAGCACGGCTGCGTCGCTGGCGAAGTGGCCGAAGCGGTACAGCCGATCGGAGTCCGGCAGCGCCAGATAGTGGGCGCGGATGGCGGGCAGATGCTGCACGCCCAGCACATGCAGCGCCGGCACGCGCGGTGAGAGGGGGTCGTTCTCGTTCGGCATGGTGAGCCTCCAGAAACACGGCGTGCGGATGGCGCAACCGTCTTCATGGAGTGTATGTAGCGAATGCTGCTTTGCAACACGAACTGAGTCACCCCTCCACGCCAAAGAGGGGAAAAGCAGAGAAAACAGATTGGTGCATTGCACCAATGTTGCGCATCCAAGCGTTTGCGTAGAGGAATTACATGCCGTAACCCGTGGCGACTGGCGATGTGCTTTCCATGCACTTAGCGTTCGCTCATGCACGAAGGAGGCCCACTTGAGGCACCCGCGTGCATGCATCCGGACACCTGCCTAGCAGGGAGGCAACAACAATGAATCAGGATTCCATTCACCCGACTGCGGGCCTGCGCGCGCAGCGCTGGGTGCAGGCCGCCTTGCTTGCGCTGGCGATCATCGGCATCGCCGCCTGCGGCAGCGGCGGCAGCGGCGGCAGCAGCCCGCCCCCGCCCGGGGCCAACGCCCTGGCGGCCACCCGCCCGGCGGCGCCCGATGCAGCCAGCAAGCCCAGCTTCGAGGATGCCGCGCGCTTCGTGGCGCAGGCCACCTTCGGCGCCCGCTCGCTCGACGACATCGAATACGTGCGCAACAACGGCTACGAAGCCTGGCTCTGGGACCAGTTCCGCGCTCCGGCCGCCTCGCACATGGCCTACATCAACAGCCAGCGCGCGCGTGAACGCAGCCGCGACTTCCCGCTGGGCCGCTACACCGAGGAGATGAGCTACGAGGCCATGTGGCAGCAGTGGCTCAACGGCGACGACCAGCTGCGCGCCCGCGTGGCCTTTGCACTGCTGCAGATCCTCGTGATCAGCAATGTCTCGCCCGAACTGCGCGCCGAATCGATGTCCAGCTACATGGACATGATGAACAAGAACGCCTTCGGCAACTTCCGCCAGCTCCTCGAGGACGTCACCCTGCATCCGGCGATGGGCTACTACCTCAACATGATCCAGAGCGAGAAGGAAAACACCGCCAAGGGCACCTATCCCAACGAGAACTACGCCCGCGAGATCCTGCAGCTGTTCTCCATCGGCCTGGTCAAGCTCAACCAGGACGGCTCGATGAAGCTCGATGCCAACGGCCTGCCGGAGCCCACGTACAACGAGGCCGTGGTCAAGGGCTTTGCCCGCGCCTTCACCGGCTGGAGCTTCGGCAATGCCGGCACCAACTTCTACATGGGCGAGAACGAGGGCGACTGGACCCAGCCGATGAAGGCCTTCCCGAGCAAGCATGAGGCGGGCGACAAGCAGCTGCTCGACGGCTTCGTGCTCAAGGGCAGCACCTCGCCGGAGGCGAGCATGAAGACCGCGCTGGACCAGATCTTTGCGCATCCGAATGTGGGCCCCTTCATCAGCCGCCAGCTGATCCAGCGCCTGGTGACGAGCAACCCGAGCCCTGGATACATCAGCCGCGTGGCGGGCGTGTTCAACGACAACGGCAGCGGCGTGCGCGGCGACCTCAAGGCCGTGGTGCGCGCCATCCTGGTGGATGCCGAAGCGCGCGACCCGAGCGTGAGTGCCTCCGAGACCTTCGGCAAGCAGCGCGAACCGGTGATCCGCTTTGCCAACTTCCTGCGCGCCACCGGCGCCAAGAGCAAGAGCGGCATCAACCAGATCCACTACCTGGACAGCTCGGACAACGGCCTGGGCCAGAGCCCCCTGCTCTCGCCCACGGTGTTCAACTTCTTCAGCCCGAGCTATGCGGCACCCGGCCCGATTGCCGACCGCGGTCTGACCTCGCCGGAGTTCCAGATCACCACCGAGACCTCGGTGGTGGGCAGCCTGAACTTCTTTGCCAGCCTGTTCAACAGCGGCGGCTACGGCAGCGGCGACCACCGCCTGGTGATGGACTACACGGGCCTGCGCAATCTGGCCGGCGACGCCAATGCCCTGGCCGAGCACCTCAACAAGCTGTTCTACCTGGGGGCCATGACGCCGGAGACGCGCACCACGCTCACCACGGCGATCAACGGCATCGATGCCAACAACCGGGACGCGCGCGTCAAGGCCGCGCTGATCCTGACGGCGATTGCGCCGGACTTCGTGATCCAGAAATGAGGGGGCCCATCATGGAACGCAGAGACTTCTTGAAGGGCATGGCGCTTGGTGGTGCGCAGGTCGGCATCGGCGCCGCGGGGCTGGGCGCCTGGTCGGACCTCGTCTCGCAGGCGCACGCCGCCACAGGCGAGGACTACAAGGCCATCGTGTGCCTGTTCATGTTCGGCGGCAACGACTCGAACAACATGGTCATTCCCTACGACGATGCGCGCTACGCGAAGTACGCCACCGACCGGCGCGCGATTGCCATCCCCAAGGCGCAGGCCCTGCCACTGACGATCAATGGCGCCACCGACTACGCCCTGCACCCGAACATGACGGGCATGCAGAACCTGTTCAACACCGGCAAGGCCGCCATCGTGGCCAATGTGGGGCCGCTGTTCGAGCCGATCACGCGCGCGCAGTGGCAGGCCGGCCAGGGCCGCCGCCCGGAGAACCTGTTCTCGCACAGTGACCAGCAGCTGCAGTGGCAGACCAGCTCCAGCATGATGGCCACGCGCAGCGGCTGGGCGGGCCGCATTGCCGACATGATCGCCGCCAACAACGGCGCCAATGCGGGCTACACGGCCCTGTCCCTGGCAGGCAACACGCCCTTCCTGACCGGCGACCGCTTCACGCCCTACAAGGTCTCGGCCAGCGGCAACTTCGGCTTCGACTTCTACAACCCCAACGGCAACGACCCGCTGTCCAAGGCCATCACGGCCACGCTGACGCGCCAGAGCAAGCACCTGTTCGAGCAGCAATGGACCCGCACGGTGACGCGCTCGATCGACAACCAGCGCATCCTGACCTCGGCGCTGAAGAGCAGCACCATCACCACGCCCTTCCCCAACACCGGGCTGGCCACGCAGCTGTCCATGGTGGCCAAGCTGATTGCCGCGCGCACGCAGCTCGGCCTGAAGCGCCAGGCCTTCTTCGTGTCGATCGGCGGTTTCGATACGCACGGCAGCGACCACTACAACAGCCACGGCAACAGCATGGGGCAGGTCAGCGCGGCCATCACCGCCTTCACCAACGCCATGACCGAGCTGAACCTCTCCGAGAACGTGACCCTGTTCACGGCGAGTGACTTCTGCCGCACCTACCGCCCCAACGGCGACAACGGCACCGACCACGCCTGGGGCGCCAATCACTTCGTGGTGGGCGGCGCAGTCAATGGCGGCCAGATGTACGGCAAGTTCGCGGACCTCACGATCAACGGCCCGGACGACACCGACACCGGCCGCTGGATCCCGACCACCAGCGTGGACCAGATGAGCGCGACGATTGCCAAGTGGTTCGGCATGTCCGCAGGCAACATGGGCACGGTCTTCCCCAACCTCGGCCGCTTTGCCGCACCGGACCTGGGCTTCATGAAGCCGATCTGATGGATCGATGAGTGGCCGCTGCATGCCGGTGGCGGAACGCAAAACGGCCGAAAGACATGCAGTCTCTCGGCCGTTTTTGTTTGTTTTCAGCGATTTTCCGCTGCCGATCACCCGGAGAGCCGCGCAGCACAGGCGGCAACCGGGACACCCTTCTCGGCACAAAAATGCGTCCTTTTTCAACGCATTGTCATGGCCGAAGGGGGTGGCCGGAAGGGGGGGGCGAAAGGGCAGCTGACAGGCTGGGCCGAAACGGTGGCTCGCCGACGCGGGCCACCGGCGGGCTCAGCGGGCGCGCAGCAGCTCCGGCACGCGCAACAGGATCACTTCATTGGCTTCGTTCCTGCCGAACTCGCGGGCCTGCGCCACGCCCAGGTTGTTGTCGTTGAGCACGGCAATGTGCTCGCCGTCGATGATGTCCAGCCCCTCGATGCACCAGTGCGGGAAGGTGAACTTGCCGCCGGCAGCCGTCTTCGTGCCACCGATGCGGGCCACGCCCTTGGGGTCGTTGATGTCGAGCAGGTCGATGTAGCCGATCTTGCGCACGAAGCCGCCCGCGTCCAGATTGGCGGTGTCGATCTTGTAGATGCGCTTGAAGCGCGCCGGCCAGTTGAAGCAGTCCTCGCGCGCCGGGCCGTTGCAGGCCTGCGCCGGGTCGCCCTCGCCGTTGTCGCGTTCGATCACCAGCGCCGTGGTCGCGTCGATGAAGTTGAAGTCGCCGATGTTGTTGCCGGCATTCTCCAGCGCATAGCGCATCACGCGGCCGGTGTAGACCAGCTTCTCGGTGTCGAACTCGAGGATGCGCACGGCTTCCTTGCCCTCGGCGGTTTCCCACGCACGCGCCTCGGCATTCCACAGCGGG
Organism: Burkholderiales bacterium; assembly: GCA_027484405.1. GTDB lineage: Bacteria > Pseudomonadota > Gammaproteobacteria > Burkholderiales > Burkholderiaceae_C > Piscinibacterium. The sequence continues at coordinate 24,277 of JAIXTA010000208.1, read as the reverse complement.
CCCTCGAGCATCGGGTACAGGAAGCGGCCGTCCGGGCTCGCGGCCATGCCCTCGAAGCCGCGCGAACGGCGCACGGGCGTGGCAAAGTTGCCCGGCGTGGCGGGTGCGATGCTCGCGAAGTGATCGGGCGAGCGCAGCAGCACGCCGTCCACGCGCGTCTCGAACACGCCGGTGACCTTGCCGTTGCGGTCGGCGCGGATCAGGTAGGGGCCGAACTCGTCGCCCAGCCAGATGGCGTCGCCGATGACCTGGATCGACTCGATGTCGAAATCGGCACCCGTCAGGTAGCGCCTGGGCGTGGCGGAATTCACGATGTTGAAGGGCACGCGGCCATCGGGGTCGTGCAGGAAGACGGTGCGCAGGCGCTTGAACTCGCCGGTTTTCCAGTCGGGCCGCATCTGGTGGAACATCAGCATCGCGTCAGGCGAATTGCTGCGGCTGCCAAAGCCGTTGTCCGAGGGCACCCACAGCGTGCCGTCCTTGGCCGCCTTGATGCCCGAGAAGCCCTGCACGGGCTGACCCTTGAACGGCGCATCCATGCCCGTGGGCCGGGGCACCTTGGGGTCCGACAGGAAGGCCACGCCGCGGATGCTGCCGGGTTCGTCGCGCCGGCGCATGTCACTGTGCATGAAGCGCCCGGACAGGCTCAGGTTGGCCGGGGCGTCCTTGGGCGGCGCAATGAAGGTGGCCGCGGGCAGCACGGCATGGCCTTCAAGCGTCGCGGGGAACACCACCGGAGCGGGTGTCTGCGCCGTGGCCAGGCTGGCCATCATCAGACCGGCGCAGGCCGAAACGGCGCGGGTGAAAGACAGAACGGTCATTGCAAGCTCCTTGCTGTACGGGCGTCGAGGGTGCGCGTGCTGTGGCTTACAGCTCGTTGAGCTTGGTGGTGGGGATCATCTTCCAGATGGAGGTGCTGCCCGAGGCGCTGATGTCGATGCGGTAGATCTCGTCATTGCCCTGGTTGATGGCCGAGGCGCCAGTCTGCGGCGGCACGCCGATCAGGTGCGACACGATCAGCGGGTTGATGCCGCCATGACCGACGATGACCACTGTGCCGCGCGGCGTGCGCTCGCGGATGGTCTTCAGGGCAGTCTCGGCACGACGCGACTGGCTCTCCAGCGTCTCGCCGCCTTCCATGTCGTCGGTCCAGCTGAACCGACGCTTGTTCCAGTCGGCCACGATCGCCGGGTCCTTGTCGTTGGCGCCCTCGAACTTGCCGAAGAAGCGCTCGCGCAGTTCATCCATGGCCACGATCCGGGTCTTGCCCTCGAACACGGCGGCGGTCTGCGCCGCACGCTGGTGCGAGCTGGTGTAGACCGTGTCGATCTTCACGTCGGCCAGCAGGCGGCCGAGGTTGGCGGCCTGCTCGCGCCCGGTGGCATTGAGCGGGTTGTCGGTGCCGCCCTGGATGCGGCCTTCGCGGTTCCAGTCGGTCTGGCCGTGGCGCACCACGTACACCGTGAGCTGGGCATGGGCCGCAGCGGACCAGAGGGCAGAGAAGGCAACGACGCCGGCGACAAGCAGGCTGCGCAGGGCATGGCGATTCATGATGAGTCCTTTCAGCAGGGCCGCGCCGACCGGGCGGTCAGGACTTGCGGCAAGCCTGCCAGTCTTTGGCTGGCGCATGACGGACCCATGACGCCCCGACCACGTGCCCATGACGCCCGCGCTATCGGTTTCCCGCAGAGACACGACAGCGGGCATGGCGAGGTGAGGGAGAGCGGCACAGCCGCAGGTCACGGGATCGGTGACGCAAACACCACCGTGGCAGATCGACGGCGCGGCGGCACAAACGCCACCGCTGCAGATCGAAGGCGCGGCGGCACAAAAGAAAACGCCACCGCGCGTGCGCGGTGGCGTGAAGCCAGGACCGGTTGTGCGGGCGGGTAGCCCCTTGTCACCCCCAAGGGGATCGTTGGTGACACCGAACCTGGAAAGACCCTCGTTTCCCCGTTGATCTTTGTGGATGCTTCAGTCTCTGTGGCCTGCCGCGCTCGGGCGCCTGTACTGGCGCCTCGCTTGCACAGCCTGCCGGACCGGCTCTCTTCCTCCCTCGTTGTCCTGTCTGAGTGGTACGCGCCGCGCTACTGCACGAACACCGCCACCGTCCGGCCGGGCACATTGAAGGTGCCGGTGCCGGAGCTGAAGGTGGCCGTCTTGACGCGAGCGTCCGTACCCGCCGCCTGCACCGGATGCAGGCTCAGCGCTCGGCCGGCCGCAGCGGCATGGGTAAAGCTGCTGGCGTTCTTGTTGGCGTTGATGAGCACATAGATGGCCTGGTACTTGGCGTCCCCGCAGTTGCCGCCGCCGGCCTTGGCACCGGCAATGCGCATGACGATGAGCCCAGTCTGCGAGGCGCTGCCCTGGTCCGGGAAGCTGACGCAGGCCTTCACGTCCGCACCGGTTCCCAGGCGGAACATGGAGGTGTCCTTGCGGACCTTGAGCAGGTCGATGACCGCATCACGTGCGGCGGCGATCTCTGCGCCGCTCGGCTTGATGGCGGTATTGGCCAGATAGGTGCCGATCAGGGTCCAGTTGTCCTGGTTCTTCTCGGCACTGGGCAGACCCATCTCGCCCCAGAAGTTGGTGCTGGCGGTCCAGTCGATGCGGTTGAACCAGTCGCCGGCGTTGTAGCTGTCGCGGTCCATGCTCTTGCTGCGCAGCAGCTCGTCTCCGGCATGGATGAACGGAATCCCCTGGCCCATCAGCACCGTACCCAGCGCAACCACCTGCGCCCGCGCGCGCTCTGCAGCGGTGGTGGCGGTGGGGTGCTTGAACTGCGACATGTCCCAGAGCGTCTCGCCATCATGCACGCCCGCGTAGTTGATGACTTCGACCGGGTCCTGCGTGAAGCCGGCCTGCTGGCCGCCGTAGTCATAGTCACGCGCCAGCTTGCCGTTGAGCGTGAAGTCGCGCACGCTGCCGGCCAGGCCCAGGCGGATGATGTCCTGCCAGTAGGCGGCATTGGCGGCGTCGCAGGTGGCACTGGCATTCACGTCATAGCACTGGCCGCTGACGAATCCCTGGTTGCGCACCATGGCCGTGCCGGTATCAAAAGGCCCGCCGCCGCGGATGGCGTCGCGGATGCGGTCGCTGAAGCTGCCCACGCCGGTGCCAGCCAGATTGGCTTGACGCGCCTGATCGAACAGTCGGTCATTGGCCACCTCGCCGAAGTTCCAGGCCTCGCCGTAGTAGTACAGATTGCGACCGGCCGCGGCGTTGACCACCTGCTGCAGGCGGACAATGCCGCTCTTCGGATGATGGCCCATGATGTCGAAGCGGAAGCCGTCGATCTTGTAGTCGCGCGCCCAGACGACCGCGGTGTCGATCATCAGCTTTTCCATCATCATGAACTCCGGTGCGGTGTTCTCGCAGCAGGTGGAGTTCTCGATGTAGCCGTCGCCGTTCAACCGGTAGTAGTAGCCGGGGACGATGCGGTCCAGGAAGCTGCCGGCGGTGTGGTTGTAGACCACGTCCATCACCACGCGCAGGCCGGCGGCATGCAGGCCCTGCACCATGGCGCGGAACTCGCGCACACGCACGGCGCCGTCGGCCGCGTTGCTGGCGTAGCTGCCTTCCGGCGCGGCATAGCTGCGCGGGTCGTAGCCCCAGTTGAAGCAGTCGGCATCCTTGGCCGCCGCCACGGCGGCCTGCGGGCCGGTGTCCGTGGGCGAGGTGGCGGCGGGAATGGTCGGGGTGGTGCAGCCGCTCTCGTTCACGCTGGCAATGTCATTGAGCGGCAGCAGGTGCACATGCGACAGCCCCGCCTGAGCCAGGCGGCGCAGGTGCTGCATGCCGTTGCTGCCACTTTCGGTGAAGGCCAGGTACTTGCCGCGGTTGGCTGCACTCACGGTGCCGTCATTGGCAGAGAAGTCGCGTGCGTGCAGTTCGTACAGCACGGTGTCGGCATTGCTGCCCAGCGGCGGGATCGCATGCGCGTCCCAGCCGGTGGGCTTGAAGGCCGCGGCAGAAAGGTCTGCCACCATCGCGGCGCGCGAATTTGCATTCAGCGTGAGCGCATAGGGGTCCACCACCTCGTTGGTGACCACGGCCTTGCTGCGCCAGTCCCAGGCCCGCACGTTGTAGGTGTAGTAGGCGCTGTTGGTCAGGGTCTTGTCGCCGGTGAGGCTCCACACGCCGGTGGCGGCATCGAGCGTCATGGCCGTGGTCGCGCCGCCGGCAATCTTGAGCTCCACGCTCTGCGCGGTGGGCGCCCAGAGGCGGAAGGTCGGCGTGCCGTCACCGGCAAAGCTCACGCCCAGCGTCTGGTTGGCCGCCGCGGCATAGGCTTCATCGAGCACAGCTTGGATCTGCAGGTGCGTGGCCTCGGCCGGCGTGGTGCCGGCAAAGCGCACGGCCACGAGTTGCCCCTTCATGAGCGTCTTGATCTGGTCGCGTGCCGCCTGCGGCACGGTCAGTGGCAGGCCCAGCGCCTTGGCGCGGAACTTCGTCTGCAGGTCGGCCGGCAGGGTGCCGGGCGTGAGGTCGAAGGCGAGATCTGCCCCCACCACGCCGCTGGCGCGCACTTCAATGCCGCCGTTGGCCGCGTAGTACAGCTTGTAGCTGTTGCCGCTCGCCGTCTGGTTGGGCCAGACCATAGTGCCCGCCGCCAACCACACGGCGCGCGCGTGGGCCATGGCCAGCGAGGTGGTCGCGTCCAGACTCGTGAACACGCGGCAGTCGCCCTGCTTCAGCCAGATCTCCTGGCCGATCGTGGCGATGTTGGCGCTGAAGGTGATGGCGCGGTCGCAGTCCGGGTCCTTGTCGGCCGTGGTCGCGCTGGTGGGCTTGTTGAGGACGAAGTCCATCTTGCCCTTGGTGGGGTCGATGGTGATGTCCACATACCTGCCGTAGCTGTCGGTCTGGTCGAACTCCCAGCGCGGGCTGCCCGGCCAGCCGGCCGAGGGCGTCGTCGGCCCGTTCCAGGAATACACACCCCAGCCGGTGTAGGTGTTGTCAGTGCGCTGGTAGTGCACGCGCATCAGGTTCGGCCCGATGTTGGCCGGCGGCGGTGGGGGAGGTGGTGGCGGCGGCGGAGGGGGCGAGGGCGTGGGTGCGGGCGCGGATGAACCGCCGCCACCGCCCCCACCACAGGCCGTCAGACCGCCAAGACCCACGACCAGCAAACCGGCCACGACCGCGGCACGCGCCGCGCTGCCGGCCAGATGCCAGGACGAACGCAATCCCTCCGGCGCCGGCGCAACAGATGCTGCCGGGCCGCCTTCTAGCCTGTCCATGCTGTCTCCTCCGGCACCTCGCTGCGGGCGCTGCGGCCCGCCGGGTGCGACTTTTCTGCGTCTTCACGGCCTGTTGACCGTGCGACATTGCGGCGGATACTAGTGAAGTAAAACTACATGGTCAACGGGAAATCGGACGATTTTGGGTCGTGATCGATCCCGAAAACACGAACTAAAACTACATCTTGCTTTGTAGGCCAACTCGCCTTGGCACCTTGCCCGCACCGGGCGACTGCCGGGCCCGGGCCGGGTCCAGCGCGCCGGAACGCGTCCCGCGTTTGCGTGAGCCAAGCCAGCGCGAAGCCCCGCCCCGTGGCGCAAGTCGCTGCATACACTCGACCTCCACCCGCCACGGAGGACACCATGAAGCACATCGCCCTGCTCATCGCTGCACTGACCCTCGCCCCCCAGGTGCTGGCCAAGCCCTGCGAGGAACTCAAGACCGAAATCGCCGCCAAGCTCGACGCCAAGGGTGTGAAGAACTACACGCTGGAAGTTGTGCCCAGCGAACAGGTGGGCGACAAGAAGGTCGTGGGGAGCTGCGAAGGCGGCAAGAAGAAGATCGTGTACGCCAGGAAGTAGCTTGGGGCGTATCGGCTCGCTACCGGCGCGCTTGCCGCCACGGAGTTCTCGATCCACGCGTAGGACCGCATGCACGCACTTGATGCATTGATTCAGAGATGGCGAGATGAAGGTGCCGAGCTACTCCCACCGGAATCCGCAGAAGCGATCCATGCAGCGTTTCGCTCGGCCGGGCACAACGCCACACCGGACATCATCGAGTTTTACTCAGCGTTTGGTGGGATGAAGTCGTCGGACGGCCAAATCCTGCACGTCTGGACGCTTGCGGAGATCAGGCACCAACCGCACTCGATTCATGGCGTGGTCTTTGCCGATCACATGATTTTCACGTGGGCGTACCGGCTCAAGCCGCTCTCCGACAGTGTGAGCGGCGTGTACATCGACCACTTCGACGATGCAGCTCCGGTGCCGATCGCCAACAGCCTCGAATCATTTGTCGAGCGCTACTTCACCAAGCCCTCGCGGACCTACGCAGGGAATGCGTTTTTTCAGGAGCCTTAGCGCCTGTCGGCGATCCAGCCTACGTGCAAGAACCGATCGCCTAAACCCCCAGCAGGCGCTCAAGCGCATTGGCATCCTGCGCCAATTCAGCCGAGCGCCCATCAAGCGCCACCCTCCCCTTTTCCAGCACCAGCGCACGATCGGTGTGCGCCAGCACGGCGCGGGCGTTGCGATCCACGATCAGGATGGCCAGGCCGCTTGCGCGGATCAGGCTGACGATCTGCCAGATCTCACGCACCACCAGCGGTGCAAGGCCCTCGGTGGCTTCATCAAGCAGCAGGACGCGCGGATGGGTCATGAGGGCGCGGCCGATGGCGAGCATCTGCTGCTCGCCGCCCGACAGCTGCCCACCGGCGTGGCCGATGCGCTGCGCAAGCCGCGGGAAAGTGGCGAGCGTCCTGTCCAGTGTCCAGACCGCGTTGCCCTGCGCAGGCGCCCGCGCGGCCATGAGCAGGTTTTCGCGCACCGACAGGTTGGCGAAGATGCCGCGCCCTTCGGGCACATAGCCCAGCCCCAGGCGCGCGATGCGCTCGGGGCGCGCCGCGCTGATGTCCTGCCCGGCCAGGCGCATCACGCCGCGGCGCTGGCGCAGCAGCCCCATGAGCGCCTTCATCAGCGTGGTCTTGCCCATGCCGTTGCGGCCCAGGAGACCCACGCTTTCGCCGGCGGCCAGCTGCAGGCTCACACCCTGCAGCACATCGCCGCTGCCGTAGCCGGCATGCAGGTCCTGCACTTCGAGCAGCGCGAGTTTGGCGCTTTGGGCGGCGTGCTCAAGCGTCATGGAAGTCCTCGCCCAAATAGGCGCGCTGCACATCGGGGTGCGCGCGGATGGCGGCGGGGGCGTCACTGGCGATCACACGGCCCTCGACCATGACGGTGATGCGATCGGCAATGCGGAACACGGCGTCCATGTCGTGCTCGATCAGCAGGATGGCGTGGTCTGCCTTCAGCGTCTGCAGCAGCGCGAGCATGCGCTCCGTTTCCTCAGCGCCCATGCCGGCCAGGGGCTCGTCGAGCAGCAGCACCTGCGGCGCGGTGGCCAGGCACATGGCAATTTCCAGCTGGCGGCGCTGGCCGTGCGAGATGCTGCTGGCTGTGCGCTGCGCCACGTCGCTCAAGCCCACCTGCGCACTGCAGGTGCGCGCGCGGGCGAGCAGTGCGGCGTCCTGCATGGCGGCCGGTCCGATGCGCCAGGGGGCGGGGTCTGCCGCCTGCGCAGCCAGGCGCACGTTTTCCAGCACCGTGAAGTCGGCAAACACAGTACTGCGCTGGTAGCTGCGGCCCAGCCCGGCACGGGCACGCTGCGGCTGCGCGGTGTGCGTGACGTCCGCGCCAAGCAGTTCCACCCTGCCACTACTGGGCAACAGCTCACCCGCGAGCACGTTCACCAGCGTGGACTTGCCCGCACCGTTGGTGCCGATGACGGCATGCACCTCGCCGCGCTTGAGCGCTAGCGAGACCTCGCTCACCGCCACCAGGCCGCCGAAACGGCGGGTGATGGCGTGAGCGCGCAGCAGCGGGGCGTCGTCCGGAGGAGCTTCCCGCTTGTCTGGAGCTTCAAGCGGTGTTTCGCCGAGCATGCTCGGCGCCGCCTCAAGAGCGAGCGCATGCAGGCGCGAGCCCCCTGCGCCTGAATCTCGCTTGTCTGGCGCGGGTTTCCAGCCACTTTGCCCTGAAGAAGCGCTTGAATGCTCGATCTGCGTGTCATTATCCGGGCTTGGAGCGGGCGCAAGCCGGTCCAGCAGACCCGCCAGCCCGCGCGGCATCAGCACCACGCAGGCAATCACCGTGGCGCCCATCCAGAGCTGCCAGTGCTTGCTGGCCTCGCCAATCAGCGCCTGGGACTGAAACGCGTCCTTGAGCAGCAGATAGGCCGCCGCGCCCAGTACGGCGCCGCGCAGGCTGCCCAGGCCGCCGAGGATCAGCATCACCAGCACCGTGCCGCTGGTATGCCAGCCGAGCATCTCCGGGTTCACGTAGGCGTCCTTCACCGCCCAGAGAAATCCGGCCAGCCCGGCCACTGCGGCCGACAGCACATAGGCAGCCAGCTTGTAGGCAAAGGTGTTGAAGCCCAGCGCCCGCATGCGCTGCTCGCTCGCCTTGATACCGGCCAGCACGCGGCCGAAACGGCTGCGATTCAACAGCGCCAGCCCCGCAAGCGTGGCGACCAGCACTACAAGGCAGAAGCCATAGAACACCGGCGCGCGATCCAGATCCAGCACGCCCGTGGCCGGCTTGAGGTTCATGTAGATGCCGTCGGTGCCGCCGCCCAAGGGGGTGTCGTGGAACAGGTAATAGGCCATCTGCGCAAAGGCCAGTGTGACCATGATGAAGTACACGCCCTGGGTGCGCAGGGCCAGCGCGCCGGTGACGAGTGCAAAGCCCGCGGCGGCCAGCACGGCCAGCGGCAGCAGCACATGGAGCGAAGCCGGCGCATCGGCAGGCGAGGCCAGCACGGCCACATAGGCCGCCATGCCGAAGAAGGCCGCGTGGCCCAGGCTCACCAGGCCGGTGCGGCCCACCAGCAGATCCAGCCCGGCCACGAAGATGGCGTAGATCATGACCTTCACCGCGAGGTCCGTGCCGTAGCGGCCGAACACAAAGGGCACGACGGCGAGCAGTACGAGTGCAAGGATCAGGGGCGCAGCGCGAAGCACCTCGGGCAGAGCAATGGCGCGCTTCACTTCCCTGCCCCGCCCATGCTGCTTCCAAACAACCCCTGCGGCTTGATCAGGAGCACCGCCGCCATGAGCACATACACCAGCACGCCGGCCGCCTGCGGCAGCAGCACCTTGCCGAAGGTGTCCACAAAGCCGATCAACAGTGCCGCCACCAGCGCCCCTTTCACCGAGCCGATCCCGCCGATCACCACCACCACAAAGCTGATGATCAGGATCTGCTGGCCCATGCCGGGGAAAGCGGTGGTCACGGGCGCGGCGACCATGCCGGCCAGCGCCGCCAGCGCCACGCCGGCCGCAAACACCAGGCGATAGAGCAGGCGAATATCCACGCCGAGTGCGGCCACCATCTCGCGGTTCACGCTGCCGGCGCGGATCTGCATGCCCAGGCGCGTGCGCGTGAAGACCCAGGCGAGCCCGAGCACCGCAGCCAGACACACCCCGCTGATGAACAGGCGATACACCGGGTAGCTCAGCACCTCGGTGAGTGCGATGCTGCCGGCAAGGAACGCCGGCGCCGGTACGCTGTAGACGTCATCACCGATCAAGAGCGAGCGCAGTTCCTCGAACACGAGGATCAGGCCGTAGGTCATCAGCACCTGCTGCAGGTGCTCGCGCTCATACAGGAAGCTGAAGAAGGCCCACTCCAGCAGCAGGCCGATGAGCACGGCGATCACCAGGCCGATGGCCAGCACTGTGAAGAAGCCGCCCCCCAGCTGGGCGTTCACCCAGGGCGCGAGCCCGTAGGCCAAGTAAGCGCCCATCATGTAGAAGCTGCCGTGGGCGAGGTTGATCACGCCCATGATGCCGAAGATCAGCGTGAGACCGGCCGCAACGAGAAACAGCAGCAGGCCGTACTGCACGGCATTGAGGCACTGGATCAGGAAGGACGCGAGGTCCATGCTCTGCGCTTAGCGGATCGCTTGATCCAGCGCGTGGATCAGCCGGTCGATCTCCTGCGCGGTGTTGTAGTGCGCCATCGAGACGCGCACCACACCGCCGTGCGCATGCAGATCCAGCGCATCGGCCAGGCGCCGCGCATAGAAATCACCGAAGCGGATGCCGATGCGGTGGGCATCCACCGCACGCACGATGTCCTCAGCGCGCTGGCTGGCCACGACGAAGCTCACGGTGGGCATGCGGTCCGCATGCTGCACGCGCGGCCGTCCGATGATGCGCACGCCCTTGCGAGCACGCAGCCAGCCCAGCAGCTGCTCCGCGAGTGCGTCTTCGTGCGCAGCAAAGGCATCAAAGGCGACCTGCATCTGCTGACGCGCGCCGCCCTGCGCACCGAGGCTTGCACCCACATGCTGCAAGTAGTCGGAAATGCCGATGCAGCCGTACGACAGCTCGAAGTTCACATTGCCCGGCTGCAGCTTGTAGGGCAGCACCTCGGGGCCGATGAAGAAATGGTTCAGGCTCGGCAAGTCCAGCAGCAGCTCGCGCCGGCCCCAGAGCACCGCATAGTGCGGACCGAAGACCTTGTAGAAGCTGAAGACATACACATCCGCGCCGCTGGCCTGCACATCCACCAGGCGGTGCGGCGCATAGGCCACGCCATCCACGGCCAACTTGCCGCCCACGGCGTGCACGCGGCGCGCCACCTCGGCCACCGGGTTCACAGTGCCCAGCACGTTGGACGCATGCGTTATGGCCACCCAGCGGGTGCGGGGCGAGAGCAGGGTATCCAGCGTGGCCAGATCGAGCTCGAGCGTCTCGCGGTTCACCGGCCAGATCTTGAGCACCGCGCCCCGGGCCTGCAGGCGCATCCATCCGCCCACATTCGACTCGTGATCGGTCTCGGTGACGATGATCTCGTCGCCCGGCCGGATGCTCGGTGCAATGGCCGTGGTGAGCAGGTGCATCAGCAGGGTGGTGGCCCCGGCCATGACCACTTCCTCGTCATGCGCGGCGTTGATCAGCTGCGCCACGCTGCGGCGCGCCTCAAGCACCCGCTCGGAAGCTGCCTGCGAGACCGCATAGCTCGCACCGAGCTGCACGGAAGTACTCAGGAGATAGTCACGGATGCGGTCGGCCACCCGGCCCAGCACCTGCGAGCCGCCGGCGTTGTCCAGAAAGACGAAGTCCTGCGCCAGCGCCGGAAACTCGGCGCGGATGGCGTTCAGATCGAGTGCCGGCTGCATCAAGCGCTTACATCCGGCAGCCGCGGCCGGGGTCAGCCAGGCCCTTCACGGCCACGCGCACGGTCTTGTTCTCCTTGCCCTCCACCTTGCGCAGGTAGAAGTCCTGCACCGGGTTGTGGCTCTTGGAGAGCGTGAAGGCGCCGCGCGGGCTGTCGATGCGTGCGCTGCGCAACGCAGCGGTGAAGGCGTCCTTCTTGCTGAGGTCGCCCTTCACGGCAATCACGCCGGCGGCGAGCATCTGCGCCGCGTCATAGCCCTGCACGGCAAACACATCGGGCTGCAGCTTGTAGGTCTTGGCGTAGGCCAGGCGGAAGGCCTTGTTGCGCGGGGTGTTGAGGTCGTCGCTGTAGTGCAGCGTGGTCTCGATGCCCTGGGCCACGGGTGCAGCAGCCTCCAGCGTGCCATCGGTGATGAACACGCCGTACAGCGGAATGCTCTTTCTCAGGCCGGCGGCGGCGTAGTCCTGCAGGAACTTCACAGCCCCGCCGCCGGAGAAGAAGGTGTAGACGGCATCCGGCTTGATGGCGGCGATCTCGGTCAGCAGGGCCTGGAACTCGCTGTTCGGAAAGGGCAGGTTCAGCTCGCGAATGACCTTGCTCTGACCGCCCGCCTCCAGGCCTTCCTTGAAGCCGGCCACGGTCTCGTCGCCGGCGGCGTACTTCCAGGTGATGGTCACGACGCGCTTGTAGCCCTTCTCGCGCATGACCTGGCCCATCGCATAAGCCGGCTGCCAGTTGGTGAAGCTGGAGCGGAAGATGTTGGGCGCACACAGATTGCCCGTGATGGCTGCTGCACCGGCATTGGGCACGATCATCGGGATGCCGGCTTCTCGCGCCACGCGGGCCATGGCCATGGCGACGCCGCTGTGCACACTGCCGACCACCACGTCCACTTTGTCGCGGTTGATCAGCTTGTTGATGTTGTCGGTGGCCTTGGCGGGGTCGCTCTCGTCGTCCAGCCGGACAATCTCGATTTCTCGCCCGGCCAGCTTGCCGCCCTGCTCGGCCAGCTGCAGACGAAAGCCGTTCTCGATGGCATTGCCCAGCTGCGCAAAGGTGCCGGTGTAGGGCAGCATGAGGCCGACCTTGAGCTTGGGGGCCTGCTGCGCGAAGGCAGGGCTCACAGAGAGAGTCAGGCTGCAGGCGGCAGCCAGGGCGAAGGTGCGGATCATGGGCGGGGCTTTCTGCAGAAGCGCTGCGGCCGCATCGGGCGTGGCGCTGTCATGTTCAAGGCGCGAAAGGATACCAATCGGCCCCGTGGGCTTGCCCCATACACTGCCCCGCATGAACCCCTACGAATGGATCGGCTACGCCGCCGCAACGCTCACCACGGCGTCTTTCATCCCGCAGGCCTGGCAGGTGATCCGCACGCGAGACACGCGCTCGCTGTCCCTGCCGATGTATGCCACCTTCACCGCAGGCGTGGCCCTCTGGCTGGGCTATGGCGTGGCTCTGCAAGCCTGGCCGATCATCATCGCCAATGCCATCACGCTCGCACTGGCCCTGTTCATCCTGATCATGAAGCTACGCCTGGGCTGAAGGGCGTCAACCCAAAAGAAAACGGCCGGGATGACTCCCGGCCGTGTTGCTTTGCGGAGCAACCAGCGATCAGTTGGTCCAGCCGAAGCGCTTGATCTCGGCCGCAATCGCGTCGGTCAGCACCTGGTGACCCTTGGTGGTCGGGTGCACGCCGTCGGCGAACTGATAGGTCGTCGCGCTTGCGCCGGTACGCAGCGTGCCGGTGCCGGCAGGACCGAGGTTCAGCGTGGTGCTGCAGAACAGCGAGGAGCCGTCGGTGATCGAACCGCTGGTCGCGGCGCTGATTTTCTGCGGATCGCAGGCAGCTTCGGTGTTGTTGGTGATGCCAAAGGTGCCCGGGTTGTCGATCACGCGGTTGTTCAGCGTGTAGGCATCGATCACCTGGACGTTCTTGCCGTTCAGGCCAGCCAGCAGGGTCTGGTTGAAGAGCTGCACTAGGCCGGAGAGCACGAAGCGCGCGTCATCACTGGGCAATGAGCGGCCAAACGGGGTGCGCGAGGAATCCGGCAGCGTCATCACGGCCACGTAGCGGCCGCCGTTGGCCAGCACCCGGTCGGTCAGGCCGACCAGTTGCGTGGCGGCGGTGCGGACATTGGCCTGCGCCTGGGCAAGGGTCTGACCGTTGGCTGCGAAGGTGCTGAACTGCACGAAGATGTCGTTGTTGCCGCCGAACAGGAACACGAGATCGTTCGCCGTGAAGTTCGTGAAGCGCGCCAGGTGGTTGGTGATCTGACGGTCCATGGAGTAGGTCAGCGCACCAGCGCCCGCTGCGGTGGGGCGGCCGATACCTTGCGGGTTAGTCACGCGTGCGCCACCCTGGGCGTAGTTGGTGCAGGTGTTTGCTGCTGCGGCACCGGCTGCAGCAGCCGGGCACGCGACCACGTTTTCAGCACTGCCGGCCGGGCCGAGTGCAGCGCCTACGACAGCGGGCGTCGTTGCGATGCGCAGGTTGGCGGCAAGCATTTCAGGCCAGACCATCGAGCCGTTGGCCAGCGGGTTGGCCACAGTGCCGTTCGGGCCGGCGCCGGAGTTGGTCGTGAACTTGCCGCCAATGCCGTTGCTGGCTGCGCCGCCGCTGGTCAGGGGGAAGTAGGCGCCGCCGTCAGACAGACTGTCGCCGAAGACCACCAGGCGGCTGAAACTACCGACCGTGCTGGGTACGCCGGCGCCTGGCGCGAACAGCGGCGCAGCCGGTGCGGTCACGCTCGGTGCGGTGCTGCCACCGCCGCCGCCGCAGGCAGCGAGGAATGCAGCAAAAGAGAGCGCCACCGCGCTCAAGCGCAAAGTCTTCATCGACACTGTTGTCTCCTCGATGGTCGGCAGCCGCTCGATCCCCGCGCGGTCTGCCATTGGGGTATGGAAAGGGTTTGGAAGCCTGGCGACGGCGACACTTTTGGGTGCGCGTCCGTCTAGCGAACGAGCGTTCGCTTTTCCGTTGCTAAACGTAAAGGCTGCCCAGAGTGGCGGCAAGCACTTTGCATGCTGCGCCGCGGCAATCACGAACGGCTGCACCCCGAATGCGGGAGTCGGTGTGGCGCCGCTGCCGCGCCTGGAACGCCGCCGCGGTCTGCGTCAGCGGCCGGCAAGCCCCGAAGCCCGGCCACCTGGGGCAGATACTGGCGCCGTGGCTCGGGCCAGACGATCGCGGATGGCCTCCCACGCGACGCCCTCGGGTGGCGCGGCGATGTAGATCCGATTGAGCTGGAGCGTGTCGAGCTCGCGCAGGGTGGCGTAGAGCATCTGGGCGTAGGCCGCGGCCTGCCCGGGGGCCGGTCGAAACTCGCCGGCGTAGCCCGCCGGGCAGTGCGGCGCAAACAGGCCCGTGTCACGCCCGGCATCGCCCGTGCGCACCAGCCCGTCGAGCGCCGCCGCCGGGACCAGCAGGCTCTCGGTGGCCGGCTGGTAGTGCGCAGGCAGGGTGCCGGCCGCGCGCGGGCTGGCGTGGGTCGCGCCATGCACCGGCAGACCGGTGATGCGCGCCACATCCTCCCGCGTGATCGCACCCGGACGCAGCAGCACGGGCTCGCGGCCGGTGCAGTCGATGATGGTGGACTCGATGCCGACCTCGCTCGCGCCGCCATCAAGGATGGGAACCGCGTCGCCGAACTCCTCGCGCACATGGGCCGCGAGCGTGGGGCTGACGTGCCCGTAGCGGTTGGCCGAGGGCGCGGCCACGCCTACCACGCCACGGGCCTGGCATTCCAGCAGCAGGGCGCGCGCCACGGGGTGCGAGGGGCAGCGCACGCCCACGCTGTCCTGCCCGCCAGTCACGGCATCACTCACATGCTCGGCCCGCGGCAGGATCAGCGTGAGCGGCCCGGGCCAGCAGACGGCGATCAGCTTGAGCGCCCAGTCGGGCACGCTGCGCGCCCAGTGGCTCACGAACTGCGGCGCCGCAATGTGCACGATGACCGGATGCGTGCTCGGCCGACCCTTGAGCGCGTAGATGCGCGCTACTGCCGCCGGGTCGGCCGCATTGGCGCCCAGTCCGTAGACGGTCTCGGTGGGAAAGGCGACCAGCTCGCCGGCGGCGATGCGCCGGGCGGCCTGCTCGATGTCATTCATGGGCTGGTGCGGTGCCGGATCAGAACCGCTCGATGCCCAGCCGCTCGGCAATCCGGTTGGCGGCCGCCAGCGCGTCGGCCACCGTGTTGCCCAGCACGGTGATGTGGCCCATCTTGCGGCCGGCGCGGGCGTCGGCCTTGCCGTACAGGTGCAGCTTGGCATTGGGCTCGCGCAGCACGTAGGCCCAGTCGGGCTCGCGGAATTCGCCCTGCTCGTCTTTCCAGACATCGCCCAGCAGGTTGATCATGACCGCCGGGTGGTGCTGGCGCGGCGAGCCCAGCGGCAGACCGGCCATGATGCGGGCCTGCTGCTCGAACTGGCTGGTGACGCAGGCATCGATGCTGTAGTGGCCGCTGTTGTGCGGGCGCGGCGCCATCTCGTTGACCAGCAGCTGCAGCTCGCCGGCGGCGTTCTTGACCACGAAGAACTCGACGCACAGCACGCCGACGTAGTTCATGCCGTGGGCGATGCGCTGCGCCGCGGTGAGGGCGCGGGCGGCGATGTCCTGCGTGGCCTGCGGGCTGGGCACCATGCTGATGGCCAGGATGCCGCCGCGGTGGATGTTCTCGGCCACCGGGTAATGCACCATGCTGCCGTCCGATGCGCGCGCCACGATGACAGAGACCTCGTAGGCGAGATCCAGCATCTTCTCGAGCACGCAGGGCACGCGGCCGAACTGCTCGAAGGCCGCCTTGGCCTCGGCCAGGGTGCTGACGCGGGCCTGGCCCTTGCCGTCGTAGCCCAGGCGCGCCACCTTCAGGATGCCGGGCAGCAGATGGGCCACGTTCTCGCCAAGGTCGTCTGCGCTGCGCACGACCTGGTGCGGCGCAACCTCGATGCCCTGCGAGGTGACAAAGGCCTTCTCGGCAATGCGGTCCTGCGCGATGGCCACGGCGTTGCCGCGCGGGCTGACCTGGCTGCGGTCGGCCAGCCAGTCCAGCGACTGGGCCGGCACGTTCTCGAACTCCGTGGTGACGGCGCCCGCCCGTGCAGCAAGCTTCTCCAGGCCGAGCGGCTCGAGGTAGTCGGAGAGCACATGGTCGTCGGCCACGCTGATGGCCGGGCCATCATGCGCGGGGTCGAGCACCACCACCTTGTAGCCCAGGCTCTGCGCCGCCATGCAGAACATGCGGCCGAGCTGGCCGCCGCCGAGCAGACCCAACCAGGAACCGGGAGCAAGCGTTTTCATGGGCGTCTTTGCTGTTGATGTGAAGAGGTTTTGAAGGGCTTCTCGCTTGTCTGGTGCTTGATGCGGGGTTTCGCCGAGCACGCTCGGCGCCGCATCATGGGCCCGCGCTTGCAAGCGGGGGCTCCCCGCACCACGATATCGCTGTTTTGGTGCGGCTTTTCAGGCATTTTGGCCTGAAGAGGCGCATCCAGAGCCATTCTTCATTTTCAGATGCGGGCTATTTGAGGGGCTCGAGCTTCATGTTGCGCGCCACCTCGGTCTGCCGCTCGCGGAAGGCTTGCAGCTTCTCGGCCAGGGCCGCATCCTCGCGCGCCAGCATCGCCACGGCAAACAGTCCGGCATTGGCCGCACCCGCTTCGCCAATGGCGAAGGTGGCCACCGGAATGCCCTTGGGCATCTGCACGATGGAGTGCAGACTGTCCTCGCCACGCAGGTACTTGGAGGGCACGGGCACACCGAGCACCGGCACGATGGTCTTGGCCGCCACCATGCCCGGCAGGTGCGCCGCACCGCCGGCGCCGGCGATGATGGCCTTCAGACCCCGGCCGGCAGCCGCTTCGGCGTAGCGGAACATGTCATCGGGCATGCGGTGGGCGCTGACGACCTGCGCCTCATAGGCCACGCCGAATTCCTCGAGCATCTTGGCCGCCTGGCTCATCACCTCCCAGTCGGAGTTGCTGCCCATGATGATGCCGATGACAGCGCGCTTGTCTGCAGGGCCGCTCATGCGAAGGCCTTTCCGGTGAGCTTCTCGTAGGCCTCGCGGTACTTGGCCGCGGTGGCCGCAATCACGTCGGCCGGCAGGCTGGGCGCCGGCTTGGTCTTGGGCCAGGGCTGGCCATGTGCGTCGCGGTAAGCCTCGAGCCAGTCGCGCACGAACTGCTTGTCGTAGCTCGGCGGGCTGATGCCTTCACGGTAGCTGTCGGCCGGCCAGAAGCGGCTCGAGTCGGCCGTGAGCACCTCGTCCATCAGCGTGAGTTGGCCCTGCTCGTCCAGGCCGAACTCGAACTTGGTGTCGGCAATGATGATGCCGCGCGTGGCGGCGTAGTCGGCGGCTTCCTGGTACAGGCGGATCGACACCGTGCGGATCTGCTCGGCGAGGTCTGCACCAACGATCTCGCACATCCTGTCGAACGCGATGTTCTCGTCGTGCTCGCCCATCGCGGCCTTGGTGGCCGGCGTGAAGATCGGCTCGGGCAGCTTGCTGGCCTGCTTCAGGCCCGCGGGCAGCTGGATGCCGCACACCGCGCCGCTCTCCTGGTATTCCTTCCAGCCGCTGCCGGCCAGGTAGCCGCGCACCACGGCCTCGACCATCACGGGCTTCAACTTCTTGACCACCTGCGCACGGCCGCGCACCTGCTCCACTTCATCGGCCGCCACCACGGTCTCGGGCGCGATGCCGGTGCCGTGGTTGGGGATGATGTGCGCGAGCCGGTCGAACCAGAACAGCGCCATGCCCGTGAGCACGCGGCCCTTGCCCGGGATCGGCTCGTTCATGATCACGTCGAAGGCCGAGAGCCGGTCGCTCGCAACCATGAGCATCTTGTCGCTGCCGATGCCGTAGTTCTCGCGAACCTTGCCGCGGCCCAGCAGGGGCAGCGAAGTGATGGTGGATTGGTACAGGGTGCTCATAGGACCAGAACGTAGATCATCAAGAGGGAAAGAACGATGGTCAGGCAGACGGCATACAACAGTGACAGCGCCAGGCTGCGCAGCGCCAGCGCCCACCAGCGCCCGCCATAGACACGCCCCAACGCAAACACCGCATAGGCCGGCATGGCCAGCGCCACCCAGGGACTGACGGCGCTGGGGACCAGGGCAAAGACCAGCAGCGCGAAGAACCAGAAGGCATGCAGGTGCAGGCTGAACACGAGGTGCTCGCCGTAGTATCGGCGCCGGTTCAGATAGACCGCCTTGAGCAGCAACGCAAACACCGGCAGCAGCAGGAACATGGCGTAGGGCAGGTTGGCACGCATGCGCTCTCCGGCGCGGGCGACCGCGGCCTTCGGATCAGCCTCGAAGCGCAATTCCGCTTCTGCCACGGCCACCTTCCAGCGGGCGCACCGATTGGGCTCTGCCTTGCACTGCGCAAGCTCTGCTCGCAGCTCGCGCAACTTCTCATCACCCTCGATCTGGGCCTGAACGCTGGCCCCTTGCTCGGCCGGCGCAGAAAACTGGATGGGGGCGTTGCTGTCGGACCCGACCACCTTGATCAACAGAAAGAAGATGAAACTGGCCGTGATGTAGATGCGCAGCGGATTGATGTAGCGCGCCTTGCGGCCGGCCAGGTACTCCGTGGTCAGGCGCCCAGGCTGCAGGGTGAGCAGCAGCATGGTCTTCCAGAGCTTGCCTTCCAGGGCCACATAGTGCGTGATGAACTCATGCACGAATTCCCAGGCGCTGGGCGGATGCGGTGCGGTGTCCTGGCCGCAGTTCGGGCAGAAGCGCAGCGGTGCGTAGGTGCCGCAGTTGCGGCAGTCATGGCTGTGCGCGGCCGGGCTGGCGGAATCGTGACTCACGGTAGGCGTAGGGCGACGCAGAGACCTGCAGATGGGGGCATGGGGGACGCGCCGAAAACACAAAGCGCGGCTGCGAATCGATCGTCAGCCGCGCCGGGTGTCTTGCAGTTTCTTGCGTCTGAGGCGCGATTTTATGCGCGGATCGGCCTCAGTCCAGTGGCGCCATTCAGTTGACGACCTGCGCCAGCTCGCCCGCCTTGTAGCGCTGCGCCACCTGCTGCAGGGTCAGGGGCCTGATCTTGCCCGCCTGGCCTTCGCAGTTGAACTCGATATAGCGCTGCTTGCAGATCTGCTTGGCGGCTTCGCGGGCGGGCTTGAGGTACTCGCGCGGGTCGAACTTGCTGGGGTTCTCGAACAGGAAGCGGCGCACCGCGGCCGTCATGGCCAGGCGGATGTCGGTGTCGATGTTGATCTTGCGCACGCCGTGCTTGATGGCTTCCTGGATCTCGGAGACCGGCACGCCGTAGGTCTCCTTCATGTCGCCGCCGTACTTGCGGATTTCGGCCAGCAGGTCCTGCGGCACCGAGGACGAACCATGCATGACGAGGTGGGTGTTCGGAATGCGGCGGTGGATTTCCTTGATGCGGTCGATCGCCAGGATGTCGCCCGTGGGCTTGCGCGTAAACTTGTAGGCGCCGTGGCTGGTGCCGATGGCAATGGCCAGCGCGTCCAGTTGGGTGCGCTTGACGAAGTCGGCGGCCTGCTCCGGGTCGGTCAGCAGCTGCTCGCGGGTCATCGTGCTGTCGGTGCCGTGACCGTCTTCCTTGTCGCCCTTCATGGTCTCCAGCGACCCCAGGCAGCCGAGCTCACCTTCGACGGTCACGCCGATGGCGTGGGCCATGTCCACCACCTTGCGGGTGACGTCGATGTTGTAGTCGTAGCTGGCAATCGTCTTGCCGTCGGCTTCCAGGCTGCCGTCCATCATCACGCTGGAAAAGCCCAGGTCGATGGCGCCCTTGCAGACATCGGGGCTCTGGCCGTGGTCCTGATGCATCACGATCGGGATGTTCGGGTAGCTCTCGACCGCGGCGCTGATCAGGTTGCGCAGAAAGGCTTCGCCGGCGTACTTCCGGGCGCCCGCGCTGGCCTGCATGATCACCGGCGCGTTCACTTCCTTGGCGGCTTCCATGATGGCCTGGACCTGCTCCAGGTTGTTCACGTTGAAGGCGGGAATGCCGTAGTTGTGTTCCGCCGCGTGGTCGAGCAGCTGGCGCATGGAAACGAGAGGCATGGAAAGGCTCCGAGAGGATGGGGAAAGCGGGGCGCGCACCCTGGCACCGCAACTACATGCCGGCGCGTAGTGCAGCTAAGACATTGATTTGGATGCGGAAATTGTAGCCAGCCCCAATCAGCCGCCGCGCCGACACGCCCCCTTGGGATAGCGATCCGCCCAAACGAGCCCCGGTGCTCGAACAGACGGCAACGTGCAGCCGGTACGCCGCAGCGGCGCGCGGCTGCGCAGGAAGTCATGCACGTCGACTTACACTTTCGGACATGGACAGGATCACACAAGAAGCATCCGCCAAGCCCACCCAACAAGCGATTAGCACCAAAACAGAGCTTAAATACAATGCAATTTCGGCCAAGTTAATGCACTACTTGGGCAGCACACCCAGTCCGCTGTCCTCACCCCACTCGCCGGACGTCACCACCACGAAGTCTTGCCACCGGACGTACTGGCGCATGGCGGCATTGAGCTGATCGAGGGTGACAGCGCGTATCGCTGCATCATCCTCGGCCCATCGCGCCCAGCTCCAGCCTGGGCGCGTGAGCTGTTGCGTGAGCCCGCCCATGAGGACCCAGTCTTGCTGGCGACGTTCACGCAGGGCCGCCAGCAGCTCCGTGCGGAAGCGGTCAAGTTCGGCTTGGGTGAAGCCGTCTTTGCGCACTCGTTCGATCTCCTGGGCGATTGCCGCAAGCACTTCGTCGGCTCGTGCGGGCGGGAAGGTGGCCTGAAGGTCCAGGAACGCACGGTTGCCCTTTTCCGGCGCGTTGAAGCCGCTGCGTACGGTGTAGCTCGCACCTAGGGAATCGCGCAGTCGCTTTCCGAGGCGGCTGTCCACAGCGCCGCCGCCGAGGATGGCGGCGGCAAGCTGCATCGGCCACGCTTGCGCATCACGCTCGTTCATCGGCAGGTAAAGCGTCGCATCAACGAGCCCGTTTGGTCGATCCTTCACCCGCGCGTGGTGCCGCTGCCCCGGGATCGGCGTGTGCGCCGGCTCGCGCTCACTGAATGGTGCCGCCTGCCGCCAGCCAACAAATGCATCGTTGACCGCCTTGCCCAACGCCGCAGCATCAACCGGACCGACAGCCACCACATACACGTCGCTCGCCCCCCAGCGCGCGTAGCTAGCACGCAGGCTATCCAACGTCATGGCTTCAAGCTGCTGGCGCCGTTCGCGCGGCACGTAGCGGTAGTCCGGTTCGAGCGGCTTGGCCTTGCGCGCCTGATTGAGCACCTGCGCGTAGATCATGTCGATCCGCGTGCCAGGGTCATTGAGACCTTCATCAAACGTGGACAACGCCGACTGTCTGATGCGGTCGAACGCTTCTGGCGACAGGATGGGATTGCGCAGCAGGTCTGCAGCAATGGTCATGGCGGGTTCGACGGAGGCTTTCGGCCCGTTGAACTCAATGCGCACGGCATTGGCCAGCGGCACGATATTGAGGTCGGCCCGCAGCTCCGTCAGCTCGCGCACCAGCGCCGTGCGATCGCGCTTGGGCGTGCCGGACTGTGTGATCAGCTGCCAAACACGGTTGCCGTACAGATCCTTTGCACCCTCGCCCGGCGAGCCAAAACGCATCACGACAGCAAGGCTCACGTTGTCGTTGCGGGTGCGCTTGTTCAGGGTGGCGACCTGCAGCCCGGGGCGCACCTGCAATCGGGTGGTGCGCGACTCGAGCAGCTTGGGGTCGGGCTCCAGCAACTCGCCTTCGGCCAGCGTGCTGCGCGGCTTGATGGTGGCGACAAGCGATTCGATGCTGGGTGGCGAAGGGATCGCCACGCCACGCGGCGACTCCTGCGGCACGTACATGGCGGTGGTGCGGTTCCAGCGCGTCAGGTAGGTACGCGCCACGCGCTTGACGTCGTCCAGCGTGAGTGCGTCCAGACGCTCGCGTCCAGCAAACCAAAGACGCCAGTCGCCTTGCGCTGCGCTTTCCACAAGAAGCTGCGCCACCAGCCCAGGGTTCTCAAATACCCGCTGCTGATCCGCCGCGACGATCTTCTTGAACTGATCGAACAAGGACTGCTCCAGCCGCTCATCAAGCTTGCTTTCAAGCACCCCAGTCAACTCGTCGCGCAGCGCACTCATGGACTGGCCCTTGTTGGGCTGGGCCAGCACAACGAACACGCCTTGCTGATGAAAGGCGTCGGCCCCTGAGCCCGCCAATGCAACGCGCTTGGGCTCCACGAACTGTTTGAACAACACCCCTTGCGGATTGCTGTTGAGCATGTAGGACAGCGCCGCCAGCGCGAACTGGTCAGGGTGGCGCGCAGCGGGTGTGCGATAGCCCAGCATCAGCACCTCGGTGCCGCCCACCCGGCCTACGGTCACTTCTCGTTCACCCAGCTGCGCGGGCTCGTGGAATTCGGCTCGAACCAGCGGCTGAGACGGCTTCGGAATGCGCCCGAAGGTCGCGCTCACCCGGGCCAGCACGCGGGGTACATCCATGCGCCCGGCGATCAGAAGCGTGGCGTTGTCCGGGCGGTAGAACTGGGTGTACATCTGACGCAGGCGCGTCATGCTCGCGCGCTCAATGTCATTGCGCTCGCCAATCACGGAGCGGCCGTAGGGGTGGAAGTGAAACAGCGTGCCACGCAGCGCATCCAGCAGCGATGAGCGGGGATTGCTCATCCCGATCTCGAACTCATTGCGCACCACGGTCATCTCGGAGTCGAGTTCTTTCTGGCCGAAGGTCGCCTGCGTCATGCGCTCGGCCTCCAGTCCGATCAGCCAGTCGAGGTCAGCCGGGTCCTTTGGTGCAAACGTGGCGAAGTAGGCCGTGCGGTCAAAGGTGGTGGTTGCGTTCCAGCGCATGCCGCGTTCACGAAAGGCGGCCGCCACATCCGGCGTAGAGGGTGTGCCCTTGAACAGCATGTGTTCGAGAAGATGCGCATACCCGGTAAACCCGGGTACGTCATCGCGCGCACCAACGCCGTAGACGACGGTCAGGGTGACGTCCGGCTTGTCATTGAACGGGTACAGCACCACCTTCATGCCGTTGGGCAAGCGGTATTCGCTGACACCTTCGAGCGTGGGACCGGCCGTGATGCCGGTAGGCAGCACTGCGGCTTGCGCCACCGCAGGCGCAGGCACAAATGCCACCAAACCCCAAAGCGCTGCACACAGGCCGGCGCGTGCAATACAAGTCTTCAGCGTGACCACTGGCGCCCCTTGCTATTCAGATCGAGACGAACGCGACTGTATAGGGCACGCACCCGACGTGCTCTTTGGCGCGATAGGCGCATCGCCAAAATGAGTGAGGATCTCGCTCTGCGCCATGCCCGATGCATTTGGATGCGTCGCCGAACAGGCGTGGAGCACCTTGGTTGCGCGCCTGCTCAGCCGCCGACTCGAGCAATCTTGAGCATGTTCGTGCCGCCCGGCGTACCCATGGGTTCGCCGCAGGTGATGGCGTAGGTGTCGCCGATCTGGAGCACTCCGCGCTCGATCAGCAGGCGCTCGGCCTGAGTCATGGCTTCGTCGCGATCCGAACTGGTGGCCATGATCATCGGGCGCACGTTGCGGTACAGGCTCATCTTGCGCTGCGCCGCCACGCGCGGGGTGAGCGCATAGACCGGCACGTGGATCTTGTGCCGGCTCATCCACAGCGCCGTGGAGCCGGAGTCGGTGAGCGCCACGATGGCCTTGCAGCCCAGGTGGTGCGCCGTGAACAGCGCGCCCATGGCAATGGTCTGGTCGATGCGGCTGAAGGTCTTGTTAACGAAATCGGCGTCGAGTTCGATCTCCTCGGCCAGCTCGCTTTGCAGGCAGACATTCGCCATGATCTCGACCGTTTCCACCGGGTACTTGCCGCTGGCGGTCTCGGCGCTGAGCATGACGGCATCGGTGCCATCGAGCACGGCGTTGGCCACGTCGCTGACCTCGGCGCGCGTCGGCACCGGGTTCACGATCATGGACTCCATCATCTGCGTGGCAGTGATCACGAGCTTGTCCTGCTCGCGCGCCAGCTTGATCATGCGCTTCTGCAGCGCGGGCACGGCGGCATTGCCCACCTCCACCGCCAGGTCGCCACGCGCGACCATGATGCCGTCGCTGGCATCCAGAATGCTCTGCAGCACCTCGGGCACGATGGCC
>JAIXTA010000021.1 GCA_027484405.1 Burkholderiales bacterium | reverse complement strand
CCTTGCCGCGCAGCGGCAGGATCGCCTGGAATTCCTTGTCGCGGCCCATCTTGGCACTACCGCCGGCGGAGTCGCCCTCCACCAGGTAGATCTCGTTGCGCGAAATGTCGGTGCTCTCGCAGTCGGTGAGCTTGCCCGGCAGAACGGCCACGCCGCTGCTCTTGCGCTTTTCCACCTTCTGGGCGCTGCGCAGGCGGCTCTGCGCCTGCTTGATCACAAGTTCGGCGAGCTTCTTGCCCTCGGCCACGTGCTCGTTGAGCCAGAGCTCCAGCTGCGGCTTCACGTAGCCGCCGATCAGGCGCACGGCGTCGCGGGAATTGAGCCGTTCCTTGATCTGTCCCTGGAACTGCGGGTCCAGCACCTTGGCGCTCAGGATGAAGCTGGCGCGGTTGAACACGTCCTCGGGAAGGAGCTTGACCCCCTTCGGCAGCAGGCTGTGCAGGTCGATGAAGCTCTTGACCGCGCCAAACAGGCCTTCGCGCAGGCCGCTCTCGTGCGTGCCGCCGGCCGTGGTCGGGATCAGATTCACGAAGCTTTCACGGATCAGGTTGCCGTCTTCGGTCCAGACCACCACCCACTCGCCACCCTCGCCTTCGGCAAAGGTCTCGTGCCCGGCAGGGGCAAACTGCTCGCCGGCAAAGGGGGCAATCACCGGCTCGGCGCCCTGCAGCTCGGCCATGAGGTAGCCGCGCAGGCCTTCCTTGTAGAGCCAGCTCTGCTTCTCTCCGGTTTTCTCCACGTTCAGCGTGAAGCGCACGCCCGCCAGCAGCACGGCTTTGCTGCGCAACAGGCGGGCCAGTTCGGCCTGCGGAATCACGGGCGAATCGAAGTACTTGGCGTCGGGAAAGGTGACGACGCGCGTGCCCTGCTTCTTGTCCTCGGCCGTGGCCGGGCGGGTCTTGAGCTGCTCAATCACCTCGCCGCCGTGGCCAAACACCAGCTGGTGCACCTGCTTGTCGCGGCTCACGGTCACTTCCAGCCGGGTGGCCAGGGCATTGGTCACGCTCACGCCCACGCCATGCAGGCCGCCGGAAAAGGCGTAGGCGCCGCCCGAGGCCTTGTCGAACTTGCCGCCGGCATGCAGGCGGGTGAAGACGATCTCCACCACCGGCACCTTTTCCTCCGGATGCAGGCCGCAGGGAATGCCGCGGCCTTCGTCGTCCACCACCACAGCGCCGTCGCGGCGCAGGGTGACTTCGATGTGCTTGCCGAAGCCGGCCAGGGCTTCGTCGCAGGCGTTGTCGATCACTTCCTGGATGATGTGCAGCGGGTTGTCGGTCCGGGTGTACATGCCCGGGCGCTGCTTGACCGGCTCCAGGCCCTTGAGGACCCGGATCGAGGCTTCGCTGTACGCGTTGGAGGTGGCCATGGTGCTGATCGGTGGCTGTTCGGAGGGGCGGCGCGGGATCCGTGCGTGGCGTCCGGGCGCTCGGGGCTGCGGCAACCGGCGCGCTCGGGCCGCCGGCCGCGCCGCCTGCACGCAAGCAAGGCGGCTTGCAGAAAGGGCGGGATTGTATCGACGGGGTCCTGCGCGCCTGACCCAAGCGGGCGCTCGGCCGCGCATGGGCCGCCCGCCAGGCCGCACCACGCCACGTTCAGCAAGCTGAATCGCTTGTCTGGTGCGGGTTTCCAGCCACTTTGCCCTGAAGAACCGCATGGATAGCGCGAGAGCACGTTCAGGAACCTCCAGAAGCTGAAGCGAGGGGGTCAAGTTGCGCGTGAGGCGCGCAGCCCGTACGAGTCGGACGGCGAGCACTGGCGCACGCAGATTGGCCCGCGCAGCAGGTGTCCAGACGTGCCGTCCGGCACCACCGCCGCTGCACCCCAAACAGGGGGCTTGGGCCCCGCGCCACCCCCGCTTGTGGCTACAGTGCGGGCCGTGATGCGGCGCAGCACACTGTCTGCATCGGCGTCGCCCGGTGCGGCGGCCATGCTGCCCCCCGTGGCGGCTGCGCTGGTGCGCCCGCCGCGCCCCATCCCCAAACCGGACCCGCCGCCCAGCTGCCCCGCCTGACGTCAACCTCCAAGCGCATGGACCTCCGCCCCAGCACCCCGCCCTGGCTCACCAGCCCGCAGAGCGCCGCACGCCGCCGCCGGATCGGGCTGGTGGCGGCGCTGCTCAAGGCCGCGCTGCTGGTGCTGCTGGCGCTGGTGCTGCTGAGCGGATGCGCTGCGCCGCTGCCGTCACTGGAAGGGCGCAGTTCCTCCATGCAGTTCCCCCTGCCCTTGCCAGCCGGCCGCGCGCCGGGCACACCTGCAGGGGGGGCGGCGGGCATGGCATCCAGCCTCCCCACCAGCGCCCCGAACAGCCCCTTCGCCGCCATCCGCCCGCCGGCCGGCATCCCTTCGGACCACAGCGGCGTGGTGATCCTGAGCTCGCCGCTGGAGGCCTATGCCGCGCGCGTGCTGATGATCCGTGCCGCCGTGCAGTCACTGGACGTCCAGTACTACATCTGGAAGACCGACACCACCGGCCTGCTGCTGCTCGATGAGCTGCGCGCGGCGGCCGAGCGCGGCGTGCGGGTGCGCCTGCTGCTCGATGACAACGGCATCGAAGGCATGGACCGCCTGCTGGCCGAGCTGGATGCGCTGCCCCATCTGGAAGTGCGCCTGTTCAACCCCTTTACCGGCCGCAGCTTCAAGCGCCTGGGGTACCTGGGCGACTTCAAGCGCCTGAACCAGCGCATGCACAACAAGTCGCTCACCGTGGATGCGCTGGCCACCCTGGTGGGCGGCCGCAACATCGGCGACCCCTACTTCGGCATTGACGACGAAGTGAACTTTGCCGACGTGGACGCCCTGGCTGTGGGCCCCGTGGCGCGCGAGGTGGGCGCCTGGTTCGACCAATACTGGAACAGCGACTTCGCCTACCCCATCGACCGCCTGTTGGAGCACGCCGGCGAGGCGCAGGCCGTCGAGCCCACCGAGCCGCTGGCCGAGCGCGTGGCCCACATCAAGCGCGAGCTGGCTGCGCCCTATCAGGACGCACTGAGCCGCAGCACCACGGTGCCGGCGCTGCTGCAGCAAAGCCGCCCGCTGAACTGGGCGCGCGTGCGCGTGCTGTCCGACCCGCCCAGCAAGTTCACCGGCACCGCGCCAGAGCGCGCGCTGATGCTTGATCGCCTCAGCACGGAGCTGGGCCGCGCCCAGGGCGAGGTCGATCTCGTCTCCGCCTACTTCGTGCCCGGCGAGCACGGCAGCGCCATCCTGGCCGAGCTGGCCAAAAGCGGTGTGCAGACCCGCATCATCACCAATTCACTCGCCGCCACCGACGTGGCCTCCGTGCACGCCGGCTACGCGCGGCACCGCAAGGCCCTGCTGGAGGCCGGCGTGAAGCTCTATGAATTCAAGCCGGACGCCAGCCTGCAGCAGCGCAGCGGCCGAGCGGGGCTGCTCAACGCCGCGCGGCGCGACCGGGCGCTCCTGGCCGGCCGGGGCAGCGGCGCAGGCTCGGCCGCCAGCCTGCACGGCAAGACCTTCCTGGTGGACCGCTCGCGCCTGTTCGTGGGCAGCTTCAACCTGGACCAGCGCTCCTTCTTCCTGAACTCGGAAATGGGCCTGATCATCGACAGTCCCGCTGTGAGCCGCCAAGTGGCCGAGGGCCTGGACCGCGAACTGGCCGCCGAGGCCTACGAAGTCCGCCTCACCCCCGAGGGGCGGCTGGTCTGGGTCGAGCGCACACCCGAGGGCGAGCAGGAACACCGCAGCGAACCCAACGCCAGCCTGTGGCGCCGCTTTCTGAGCTGGGTGCTGCACTGGCTGCCGGTGGAGTGGATGCTGTAGACCGCGGTTTGGAGACCAGCCCGCTAAGATTCACACCATTGCCCCTGTAGCTCAGTGGATAGAGCATCCCCCTCCTAAGGGGAGGGTCGCACGTTCGATTCGTGTCGGGGGCGCCAAACAAGAACGGCCGGTGAACACCGGCCGTTTTCTTTGGTGACATGCGCTGTGATGAGGCGGTGGTTCAATCAACCCGAATTTCACTTTGACTAGCGAGGTCGGCATGCCAATTCCCAAATCCAAAGGAGCGCTTACAGCACTGTTCGAGAGGCTTGGCGCAACCGAGCCCGCACTTTGGGCGGAAGGCGCTGCTGAAGAAGGAGAGTCTGAACTATTGCGATTTCTGTTCCTTCGCGAGGCTTGGCGCCGCGTCCAGAGCGAGAGCGATCACTCGTGGATCGACTGGCACGTCGACATGGCGGCTAAGCACCCTGCGGCTCCTTACTCGCAGCTCGGAAAAATCCTAGAGAGGTGCCGCGCTGCCGGTATCTCGGATCAGGACTTGACTGACATGGCTCGCTGCCATCAAGCCTCGATGATCTTCCACATGTGCTACGTGATAGACGCTGGGCCTGACAACGTGCCAGACGAGCTTGAGGGCTTGATGTGGGGGCTATTTCAGGTGGACGAGGACGACCGGCCGCTCGGGGATGCGCTAGAAGCTCTTCACGAGTCCGTGCTGGCAACAGATCCCACTGGCAGAGAGATGCGACCTCGTTAGCGCTATTTGGCCACGGCAGCCACGGATCACCGGCTTCAAGCAGGCAGAGCGGCATAGCCTTCCCGCTTGCTCCATGCGCCTTCCCAGCCATTTTGGCCTGAAGACCCGCATGGAAAGCCGATCTAGCCCCTCAAGTCGGGGCTACACCGTCCCGGAACGCTTGGCTTCCAGCGCTTCCCAGCGGGCAAGCAGCTCCATCAATTCTTCGTCAATGGCGGCCACGCGGGCGGCGGTTGCCGCGGCCTCGGCGCCGGCCGTCACGTAGTAGTTGGGATCGGCCAGCTTGGCGTTCAGCGTCGCCTGTTCGGCTTCGAGCTTGGCGATGCGGTCCGGCAGTTCGTCCAGCTCGCGCTGTTCCTTGTAGGAGAGCTTCACGGCGCGCTTGGCGTCGGCTGCGGGCGCGCTGACTGCAGCGGGCGCCGGTGTCGCGGCTGCAACAGGGCTCGCGGCCACAGCCTTGCCGGCATCAGCCGCGCGCGTGGCCTGGCGCCGCGCCTGCTGGGTGAGCCAGTCGGTCACGCCGCCGGCGTATTCCACCCACTGGCCCGGGCCTTCCCAGGCAATGGTTTGCGTGACGATGTTGTCCAGAAACTCGCGGTCGTGGCTGACGAGGAAGACGGTGCCGTCATAGTCGCGGATCAGTTCTTCCAGCAGTTCCAGGGTCTCGATGTCTAGGTCGTTGGTCGGTTCGTCCAGCACCAGCACATTGGCCGGGCGGGCGAACAGGCGCGCCAGCAGCAGGCGGTTGCGTTCGCCGCCACTCAGACTCTTGACCGGCGAACGGGCCCGCGCGCCGGGGAAGAGGAAGTCCGCCAGATAGCTCATGACGTGCTTTTTCTGGCCGCCGATCTCGATGGTGTCGCCGCCGGGGGCGATGGTGTCCACCACGGTGCGCTCGGGGTCGAGCTGTTCGCGCAGCTGGTCGAAGTAGGCCACCTCCAGGCCCTGGCCGCGCTTGATGGTGCCGGAATCAGCCTCCAGCTGGCCCAGGATGAGCTTGAGCAACGTGGTCTTGCCCGCGCCGTTGGGGCCGACGATGCCGACCTTGTCGCCACGCAGGATGGTGGCACTGAAGTCCTTGACGGCCAGGATGCGCTCGCCGGACTCGGCCACCCAGGTCTTGCTGACGTTCTCCAGCTCGGCCACGCGCTTGCTGCCCAGGTTGCCGGTGTCGATGGCCAGATTCACGTTGCCCTGGCGGTTGCGGCGCTCGGCGCGCTCGCGGCGCATGTCTTCCAGGCGCGCCACGCGGCCCACGCTGCGCGTGCGGCGGGCTTCCACGCCCTTGCGGATCCAGACTTCTTCCTGCGCCAGCAGCTTGTCGAAGCGGGCGTTGGCCAGCTGTTCGGCGTGGTCGAGTTCGGCCCGGCGCTGGCGGAAGGCGCTGTAGTTGCCGGGGTAGCTCTGAAGGTGGCCGCGGTCGAGTTCAACGATGCGGGTGGATACGCGGTCCATGAAGCGCCGGTCGTGCGTGACCAGCAGCACGCTGCCCGCAAAGGCCAGCAGCGTGTCTTCCAGCCACTGGATGCCTTCCAGGTCCAGGTGGTTGGTGGGTTCGTCCAGCACCAGCAGATCGGGCTGGGCCACGAGTGCGCGGGCAATGGCCACGCGCTTGCGCTGCCCGCCACTCAAGCCCGCCAGCGGGCGGTTGCCATCGAGCGCCAAACGCGTGAGCGCCGCCTGCACCTTGGCGCCCATCTGCCAGCCCTGCACCGCGTCGATGCGCTGGGAGATGCTGTCGAGCGCGTCGGCGGTGTGGTTCGGGTCTTCGGCAATGCGGGTGTATTCATCGAGCAGGGCCTGCGTCTCGCCCAGGCCCTGGGCCACGGCCTGCTCGATGGTGAGCGCTCTGCCGAATTCCGGCTCCTGCGCCACGGCGGCCAGCTTCAGCCCCGTCTGCACACGGCGCTCGCCATCGTCGGGCGTGATCTCGCCCAGCACGATGCGCAGCAGCGTGCTCTTGCCCGCGCCGTTGCGGCCGACCAGCGCAATGCGCTCGCCGGGCTCGACCGATAAATCCGCATGGTCCAGCAGCGGGACGTGGCCGTAGGCCTGGTAGACCTTGATGAGACTGAGCAGCGCCATGAATCGATGTGCCCTGGCTCAGGCCATCTTCAGGAAGTGCTCGCGGTAGTGCTTGAGTTCGGCAATCGAGTCGTAGATGTCGGCCAGGGCCTCGTGCTTCTGGCCCTTTTCGAAGCTCTTGTAGACGTCCGGACGCCAGCGGCGGGCCAGCTCCTTGAGCGTGGACACATCCAGATTGCGGTAGTGGAAGAACGCATCCAGCTTGGGCATGTAGCGCTCCATGAAGCGGCGGTCCTGGTGCACGGAGTTGCCGCACACGGGCGACTTGCCCGGGCCGATGTACTGGCGGAGAAAAGCGATCATCTGCTCCTCAGCCTGCCCCTCGGTGGTGGTGGAGGCCTTGACCTTGTCGATCAGCCCGCTCTTGCCGTGCGTGCCCTTGTTCCAGGCGTCCATGGCGTTCAGCAGCTCGTCGCTCTGGTGGACCACGAACACGGGGGCCTCGGCAATCGTGTTCAGGTGCATGTCGGTCACCACGCAGGCCAGCTCGATGATGCGCTCCTTGTCCGGGTCCAGACCGGTCATCTCCATGTCGAGCCAGACCAGGTTGTTGTCATTGGCTGCCATACACTTGCACCTTGTTCTCTTGGGGTGGGCGCAGGTCGTGAAAGCGCCTGCGCAAAGCCCGAAATTGTTGCACAGCGGCCCTGTCGTCCCATGACCTGCGCAGGGCCCCGATTCGACGGCTGATTGGACGGTTGCCTCGCATGCTCACCTGGTTGTTGCTCGCCTTCATTGCCCTGCGTCTGGGCCTCGCGCTGTGGCTCTCGCGCCGCCAGATTGCGGCTGTTCTGGCGCACCGCGGCACCGTGCCCGCGGCCTTTGCCGACAAGGTCACGCTGGCCGCGCACCAGAAGGCGGCGGACTACACCGTGGTCAATCAGCGCTTCGGCTTCACGCGCGCCATCATCGACTGCGCCGTGCTCGTGGCGCTCACGCTGGCCGGCGGGCTGAACCTGCTGTCTGCCGCCGTGGCCCAGCTGGCCGAGCCTTACGCACCGCTGGGCGGCGTGCTGCACGGTGTGCTGCT
>JAIXTA010000210.1 GCA_027484405.1 Burkholderiales bacterium | reverse complement strand
CTTTCGAGGAAGACGAACAAATGGAACAGGCCGTTGTTTCCGGAATCGCGTTCTCGCGCGACGAAGCCAAGATCACCCTCGTGGGCGTGCCCGACAAGCCGGGCATCGCTTACCAGATCCTCGGGCCGATTGCCGATGCCAACATCGACGTGGACGTGATCATCCAGAACACCTCCACCAACGGCTTCACCGACTTCTCCTTCACCGTGAGCCGCAACGAATACGCCAAGGCCATGGACGTGATTGCCGGCGTCAAGAGCCGCCTGAACGCCAAGGAGGTCACCGGCGACACCAAGGTGGCCAAGGTCTCGATCGTCGGCATCGGCATGAAGAGCCACGTGGGCGTGGCCAGCACCATGTTCCGCAGCCTGTCCGAGGAAGGCATCAACATCCAGATGATCTCCACCAGCGAGATCAAGACCAGCGTGGTCATCGAGGACAAGTACATGGAGCTGGCGGTTCGGGCGCTGCATAAGGCGTTTGAGCTCGAACAAGGCTGACTTGTCGGGATCTGCCGCGACGGTGGATCAGACGACGGGCGAACGCGCTGCGCTCGCACCGTTGCAAAACAAAAGGGGCTGCTCGATGAGCAGCCCCTTTTGTTTTGCAACCAATCAGCCCGGATTCGGCCACCCGGCAGGCACTGCGTGTCCTGCCGCTCGGCCCCGGTGGCGCTTGCAAGCGCCACCTTTCGAATCCCCGCGGTACTGCGAGAACCACTTCCCCCCTCCCGGAGGGGGGATCAGAGGGGGGAGCCGTCACCCTGCGGCACCGCCAGTACCAAAGCAAAGGGCCCCGTTTGGGGCCCTTTGCTTTGGTACTGGCGGAGTGAGAGGGATTCGAACCCTCGATGCGCTTTTGGGCGCATACTCCCTTAGCAGGGGAGCACCTTCGGCCTCTCGGTCATCACTCCGGAAAGCGCGTATTGTATCGCAGCCGCGGTCCGTCTGCCCCGGCCGCATCCTGCCCCCGGCATTCCGCCCTCCCCGCCCCAAGGAGCCCATGCCATGAGCCCTGCCGACGAGCTGCGTGCCAAGCTGATTCGCAACTTCAACACGGCCAAAACGGAACCCTTTGAACGGGCGCCGCGCTACTCCGAACAGTTCGCCTGCCTCACCGACGGCACCGAGGCTCGCAAGCTCGGCTGCAGCCTGAGCATCGTCGCGCCGGGCAAGCAGGCCTGCCCCTATCACCTGCATCACCATCAGGAAGAGATGTTCATCATCCTGGAAGGCCACGGCACCCTGCGCGTGGCCGGCGAGCTGCTGCCGATTGCGGCGGGCGACGTCATCACCATCCCGGCCGGGCCGGAGTATCCGCACCACATCCTCAACACCTCGGACGCGCCGCTGAAGTACCTCTCGCTGTCCACGCGCGAATATCCGGAGATCTGCGAGTACCCGGATTCCGGCAAGCACTACGCCTTCACCCGTGCCGAGCCGGGCAAGCCGCGCTTTGCATCCGTGCACCGCGCAGACTCCAAGCTGGACTACTGGGACGGCGAGCCGTGAGCACGCCGCCCGCCAGCCACAAAGGCGAACAGCGCCAGATCATCGCCTGCCCGGAATGCGACTACCGCCCCACCCCGCTGGACCGCTGGCGCTGCCTGCCGCGCTGTGGAACAGCGTTCCACACCTTCTGGACGCGCGGCACCTGCCCCGGCTGCGGCCTGCAATGGCCCTGGACGCAGTGCCCCGCCTGCCAGAAGAGGTCGCCGCATGAGCGCTGGTATCGCGTGCCGGAAGGCAGTACAGAAGATGCCGCACTGGAGGCGCAGACCTGATCATTCATTTTCGGCCTGAAGAATGAGAATGATGTGAAAGTGCACTTCTCGCTTGTCTGAAGCCACTCTTCAGGCGAAAAAGTCAATTTAAATCACCTGATTTTCAATCGTTATCGGCCAAATTCAGGTTCTGCAGCAGCTCATCGAGCCGCTGCAGCGCCTCCAGGGCGCCCAGGGCCAGGCCCACGTCCGCCGGATCCTTGACCGCCGGCTCGCGCAGATTGATGCGCACCAGCCTTGCGCCGTGGTGGTGGCGCAGATGGTCTCCAAACATGCGCACCGAGGGGATCGCCGTCCCCGCGCCCAGCTCCACCACGACGGGCCGCCGGATGCCGGCCAGCCAACTGCGCGTGCGCTGCGCCTGCCGGGCCGTGCGCTCAGGCAGCCAGGTGGCGTCGCCAAACATCAGCACATTGGGCCGCGCCAGTGCGCCGCACTGCGGGCAGCGCGGCGGCGCGTTCATGAGCCGGCAGCTGGCGGCGTCCACCTCCGGCTCGAAATCATCGGCCGGCCAGATGGCAGGACCACAGGGCTCGGTGCATTGCAGCCAATGGATGGAGCCGTGGCACTCATGTACATCCAGCTCGGCAAAGCCCGCGCGCTGGAAGGCCCCATCCACGTTCGAGGTGAACCCATGCGCCCCCAGCGGCATGCGCTGCGCCCAGCGCTGCAGGATGGCAAAGCCGGCATGCGGCTGCACGCTGCGATACATCTGCAGCCGGTGGCCATAGAAGCCCCAGGCCAGCAGCGGGTCGCGCGCAAAGGTGTCGGGGCAGGCGATGTCCTCGAAGTGCAGCTGCGCCCGCGCAAGCGCCGGGTAGGCACGCCAGAAGCCGGTTGTGCCGCGAAAGTCCGGCAACCCGGAATCCACGCCCATGCCGGCGCCGGCGGTGATGACGAGCGCGTCGGCTTGGTGGATGAGGTGGGCGGCTTGGTTCAGGGGTGGGTGCATGGGGTGGGGTTCGCGGCGCGGAGCGGTCTTTAGTCAGACTACGCGACAACACTCGACGTACGGAGAGGCGGGAATCGCCCTTGCAGGGCGCGGTTGCGCTTGCAAGCGCAACCCGGTCTGGCGGCGGCGAGCAGTGCTCGCCGAACCCCCGCCAGACCCCCGCGTCCCGCGGCTTCGATTCCCTCACCCAACTTCTGCAAGTCCAAATGCCAAGGGGCCCTGATCGGGCCCCTTGGCATTTGGACTTGGTGGAGGCGGCGGGAATCGAACCCGCGTCCGCAAGCACTCTACAGGCAGTTCTACACGCTTAGCTTGTGCATTTGGATCTCATCTGCCGCATTGCCCACAAGCGGGCCGGCGGCAGACCAGTCACCTTGGATTTAAGCCGCGCTCAAGTGACCCGAGCGAAGCCGATTCTGGTTAAGTGACACTGCTGCGGGTTGCCCCGCCCGGCGTTCAGACCCACCGGTGCAGCGCTAGCCGCGATTAGGCGGCCAGTTTTACGTCAAACGTAGAGTCGTTGGCGTTTATTGCGTTTCTGATGTTTAACGAGGGTCCAGAACCTCGGCGTGCCCCACTCTGCTTTGCAACCCACGTCGAAACCAGGTCGCCCCCAGAGAGCTATCAAGTATAGGCGGCGGGTCGGATTTCAAGCAGGCAAGGGGTCTGATGCACCCGCCGCCGCGCCACCAGCGCCACCCGCCACATACTGCGCCACGGCCGCTGCATACAGGGCGTGACGGCGCTGGGTGTAGGCCTCGAAGGCGCGCTTGGCGGCATACAGGTCCTGCGAACGCAGCGCCATCAGCAGGTCCCGATGCAGCTCAGCCAGCCGGCTGCGATCGTGTGGCGCATCGGTGACGAGGCTGCCAATGGGCTGCAGGCCCTCAAGCAGCGCGTAGCTGAAATACTCGATGACCTTGTTGCCAGCTGCGCGCACCAGGGTGCGGTGAAAGCGCAGCTCGGCAGCGCAGAAGGCGGCGTGGTCGGCCTCGGGGCGGCTCAGTTCGTCCAGTGCGAGCTGCAGCTCGGCAAGGTGCTCGTCGGTGCGACGCTGGACACTGAGTTCAAGCAGATTGGATTCGATCAGGCTGCGCGCCTCGCAGAGGGCCGCAGCATCAAACTCGCCGGTGCTGGTGAGCAGCAGCACCGGGGTCACGAGGTTCATGCCCGCCTCGTGCAGGGACGGGCAGTTGACGAAGTTGCCGCCTGCCGGCCCGCGCTTGGAGCGGATCAGGTTCTGCGCGGCCAGGCGCTTGAGCGCCTCGCGGATGGTGGGGCGCGACACGCCGAAGCGCTCGGCGAGCTCGGCTTCGGTGGGCAGCTGCTGGTCGGCGCGCAGGCGGCCTTCCTGCATGGCGCGGCGCAGCTGCTCCTCGATCTGCTTGGAGGCGCTTTCGGTGACGATCGAGTCGCAGGAAAAGAGCATCAGGGGCTTTCGATGCGCGTCAGGCAGGGAGTTCAGCGGCGGGCAGGGGCGCGCCGCAACGTGTTCCGCATGGTAATTAAATCCATTTGTTTGACGTTTGGCGTTTGACGTGGCGCCACCATGGCGCGTGCCGCGACGTTCCTTTGGGATTGAATCCAGGCGAATCCGCAGGCCACGCGCGCTTTGAATGCAACTCGCCAAAGCACCTCCAGCGCCACAGCCAGCCCCTGGGGGCAGGTCAGCGTGAATGACGCGTGGATTTGCTGGCGCATCGGCCCCGGATGGTTTAGGGTTAACCCGAACCCGTCGGGCGGTTCTCCAGGGAGGGAGGCCGATCTGCGGCGGGCTCAGCACCTGTGGAGCGACGCATGGACACGCGCACCCCGAACCCCCAGCCCCACCCCACCGCGCACCAGGTCTCGCGCTTTGCGCAATCGCTCAAGGCGCGCGGCTTCCGGTCCTGGTACGAGCGGCAGCTGATCGTCAGCCACGGCTTCATGATTACCGGTCTGCTGTGTGTGGTGGCGCTGGCTGCATGGATCGAGGAAAGTCGCCAGCACGCCGCCCTGTCGGACCAGCTCATCGGCTTCGCCTTTGCCGCGCTTGGCGGCTGGTTCGGCCTGCAGTGCCTGCTCGAATACCGCCGCAGCCTGATCACCGCGGAATTCGTGAGCGGCCAGGCCTCCTGCCCGAAGTGCGAAACCTACGGCCGCATCACCGTCCTGGAGGCTGAAGGCGAACATGCGGTGCGCGTGCGCTGCAAGCACTGCGCGCAGGAATGGCGCATCGAGGACACGCCGCAGCCCACCGATACGGCCGGCTGAAGCGCCCCGCTGACACCCTGGGCTGACGCATTCACCCAAGCGGTTCGGCTTGGGTTCGCGGTGCATGCGCTGCCCACGCGCGACCCGCGCACTGCCCGCAGCTGCGCCGAACGCCGCTGCCCTGCGTGCTACAGTCGCGCCCCCTCGCGGGCTGCGCAGCACGAATGACCTGACCAGAACCGCCGGCGTGCAGCCCGCACGACCGAGCGCCACCGTCTGCGCCGCCCCAAGCACTCAGCGCGCAAGCCCACCATGAATGCTCCTGCACCAGGGGCTCCCGCCAGCGGAGCCCAGGCCGCCCTGTCTTCATCAGCCGCGGCCGCCTACTGCGCCATCGACTTCGGCACCAGCAACTCGGCCGTGGCCCTGCCGGCGCGCCAAGGCATCCGCCTGGTGCAGCTCGAACCCGGCCACGACACCATGCCCACGGCCGTGTTTTACGAGGCCGAACTCGGCTCGGGCGAGCACGGCAGCGACCGCGACGGCGCCAAGTTCGGCCGGGCCGCCGTGGCCGCCTACATCGAGGGCCATGAGGGCCGCCTGATGCGCTCGATGAAGAGCGTGCTGGGCTCCTCGCTGGTGGAAGACACCACGGCCGTGGGCGACCGCGCCTACCGCTACATCGACATCATCAGCCACTACCTGCGCCACCTGAAGCGCTGCGCCGAGCGCGACGCCGGCGCTGCGCTCTCCCGCGTGGTGCTGGGCCGGCCGGTGCACTTTGTGGACGACGACGCGCAGCGCGATGCGCGGGCGCAGCAGGCGCTCGAAAGCGCGGCGCGCGCCATCGGCTTTGCCGAGGTCGGCTTCCAGTTCGAGCCGATTGCCGCGGCCTTCGACCATGAGTCGCGCATCGCGCGCGAGGAGCTGGTGCTAGTGGCCGACATCGGCGGCGGCACCTCGGACTTCTCGCTGGTGCGCCTGTCGCCCGCGCGGCGCACGCAGCTGGACCGCAGCGCCGACATCCTCGCCAACCACGGCGTGCACATTGCCGGCACGGACTTCGACTTCCGCGTGGAGCTGGAGACCATTGCCCGCGAGCTGGGCTTCAGGGCGATTGGCCCGGGCGGGCGCGAGGTGCCGAGCAAGACCTACTTCGAACTGGCCACCTGGCACCTGATCAACACCCTGTATGCGCCGCTGCGCATGGCCGAGGTGGCGAGCCTGAAGAGCTTCTATGGCGAGCCGACGCACCACGCCCGGCTCATGCGCGTGCTGCAGCGGCACCTGGGGCATGCGCTGATCGGCCTGGCCGAGCGCGCCAAGATCGACGTGGCCGCCGGTGGCGAGACCCGCATCGATCTGGCGCTCATCGAGCCCGAGCTGGCGGTGCGCTTCAGCGCTGCGCGCCTGGCGCAGTGCATCGAGTCCGACGTACAGCGCGTGGTGGCCACCGGCGTGGAGACCGTGCGCCGCGCGGGTCTGGCGCCCGAGGCCGTGGACGCCCTCTACTTCACCGGCGGCTCCACCGGCCTGGCGGTGCTGGCCGAGGCGATTGCCGCGCCCTTCACACGGGCACGCAGCGTGTACGGCGAGAAATTCGCCAGCGTGGCCACCGGCCTGGGCATTCACGCGGCGCGGCTCTACGCCTGAGCCCCGCAAGGCACTGCACCTGCGCGCGGCGCGTCGGGTTTGACGGCCGGCCGATCAGGACTTGCGCGGTTCGGCCACGGCAAAGCGGTAGTAGCGCCGGTTGAGGTAGCGCGACACCTCAACGATGTCCTCGGCGCCCCAATTCAGGCCGGCATTGCCCTGCCAGCGCGCCACCTGCGCCTGCAGGCCAGTCCAATCGCGCGCCAGGCGCTGGTCGCGCCAGTGCACCTGGCTGCTGTGGCAGCTGATGCAGTGGGTTTCGTAGAGCAGCTTGCCGCGCTGGGCAGACACGCGGGCTTCCTGCGCTCCGGCGGCCGGCTGGGCCTGGGCAGGCTGCGCAATCAGGGCGGCCAGGCACCCGGCAATAAGAAGAGCGTGACGCATGCTGCAGACTCCGGCGGATTGGACACGAGTCTTCAGTATGCGCAGCCTTGGCGACTGCAACCTTGATCCGCGGCAAGGCGCGGCGGCGGTTCAAGCGCACGCTGCGCACCGCAGGTCGCGCACAGGCGGCAGCGAGCGTACTCGACACTCAATCTGGCCGAAATTCACCTAATTTATGTAGACAAACTTCGCTTGATCGCTTGTCCCTTGCGGCTTTTGGCGAATTCAATC
Organism: Burkholderiales bacterium; assembly: GCA_027484405.1. Classification (GTDB taxonomy): domain Bacteria; phylum Pseudomonadota; class Gammaproteobacteria; order Burkholderiales; family Burkholderiaceae_C; genus Piscinibacterium. The sequence continues at coordinate 6,737 of JAIXTA010000210.1, read as the reverse complement.
TGCTCTGCAATTTGGTCCGAATATGACTTATTGAGCAAGGGCCGCGCGCACCCCGTCGACCACCGTGGGATAGCGCAGCCGCACCCCGAGCTCGCGCTTGATGCGGCTGTTGTCCAGGCGCCGGCTTTCGCGCATGAAGCTCCACAGCGCAGGCGAGACCTGCGCGCGCAGCTCGGAGGCCGGCAGGCGCGGCGCGCGCGGCAGCGCAAAGACCTCGGCCACGAGGTCGAAGTACTCGCCCATCTTCATCTCGCTGTCGTCGCTGGCGTGGAACACGCGGCCGCCGCGGGCATGGAACAGCGCCGCAATGCACAGCCGGGCCAGATCGTCGGCATGGATGTGGTTGGTGAACACGTCGTCGGCTGGCTGGAGTGCGGGCGTGCCCTTTTCCAGACGCTCGATCGGCAGGCGGTTGGCACCGTAGATGCCGGGGGCGCGCAGGATGCTGGCCGCCAGACCGTGCGTCCCGGCGGCCCGCCGCACCTGCTGGCGCAGCAGCTGCTCGGCCGCCACACGGCGCTTGCCGCGCGCAGACTCCGGGCGCACGGTGCGGGTCTCGTCGAACTTCGCGCCGCCGCAGTCGCCATACACGCCGCTGGTGGAGACGTAGGCCAGACGCGTGCCGGCAAAACGCGCCAGAAAGCGCTTGAGGCGCGGATCGCCGTCGCCGTCATTGGGCGGCGGGGCGAGGTAGATGCACCAGGGCGCCAGGGCCGCGACATGGCGCCGCCGGGCCTCGCGCGTGTTTTGCGGGGCGTCGAGGTCGAGCGTCGCCCAGCGCAGGCCCGCAGGGCGGGCGTCCGCACTGCGCGGCGAGCGGCCGGTGCCCACTGCCGCCAGCCGGCCGGCCAGGATGCCGCCGAGCCGAAGGCCGACATCGCCGCAGCCTAAAATCAGAAGCCTTGCCCGCCTGAAGGCCTGCGGCAAGGCGCGACGCGCGCTCAGCCTGCGCCGCGGCGCTGCAAGAACGCCCCGCTCCTCCCAAAACCCGATCTGCGCTTTTCTCATGAGCTTCAACGTCACGGTCCGTCCATCGAACAAGACCTTCGCCTGCCAATCCGGCCAGAGCGTACTTGAGGCCGCACTGGCCGCCGGCATCGTGCTGCCCTATGGCTGCAAGAACGGCGCCTGCGGCTCCTGCAAGGGCAAGGTGCTGGCCGGCCATGTCACGCACGGCCCGCACCAGCAAAGCGCCCTGCCCGCGCACGAGCAGGCCGCAGGCAGCGCGCTGTTCTGCTGCGCCCATCCGGATGGCGATCTCGAGATCGAGGCCCGCGTGGTGGCCGCGGCCGGCGACATCCTGCCCAAGAAGATGCCCAGCCGCGTCAGCGCCATCGAGCGCCTGAGCGATGACGTGATCCTGCTCAAGCTGCAGCTGCCCGCCAACGAGAAGCTGCAGTTCTTTGCCGGCCAGTATCTGGAGTTCATCCTGCGCGACGGCAGCCGCCGCAGCTACAGCATGGCCAATGCGCCCCATGCCGAAGGCCCGGCGGAGCTGCACATCCGCCACATGCCCGGCGGCAAGTTCACCGACGCGCTGTTCGGCGCCGCCGAGCCGCCGGTCAAGGTCAAGGACATCCTGCGTATCGAGGTGCCGCTGGGCACCTTCTTCCTGCGCGAGGACACCACCAAACCCATCGTGCTGCTGGCCAGCGGCACGGGCTTCGCACCGATCAAGGCGATTGCCGAGCACATCTTCTTCAAGAACCTGCATGCCAAGCGCGCCGTGCGCCTGTACTGGGGCGGCCGCCGGCCGAAGGACCTGTACATGGATGCGCTGGTGCAGACCTGGGTGCGCGACTACGGCATCGAGTACGTGCCGGTCATCTCGGACGCCCTGCCCGAGGACGGCTGGACCGGCCGCACCGGCTTCGTGCACCGGGCCGTGATGGCCGACCTGCCGGATCTGTCGGGCCATGAGGTCTACGCCTGCGGCGCACCCATCATGGTGGACAGCGCCAAGCGCGACTTCACCGCCCAGTGCTTCCTGCCCGAAGACGCCTTCTACGCCGACAGCTTTACCAGCGCCGCCGACCTGGCCGGCGCGGTCAGCGGCTAGGGCAAACCTGTACCGGTCGATCAGGGCAAGCCAGGTCGACCGGCAAGCTGCATGGGGCATCATCCAACCCATGCGCTACAACCCCACCTCCTTTGCCCACGGTGATCTTGCCGCCTGCCGCGAGATCATGGCCGCCCATCCCTTCGGCACGCTGATCACCAGCCGCGGCGCGGAACCGGTCGTCACGCACTGCCCCATGGTCTGGGTGCAGGAGGGTGAAACCGCGTGGATCGACGGCCACATCGCCCGCCCCAACACGCACCACGAGCACTTCGATGGCGGCCCGGCCCTGGCGTGCTTCGTGGGGCCGCACAGCTATGTGTCACCCACCTGGTACAGCGAGCGCAAGAACGTACCCACCTGGAACTACATCGCGGTGCATGTGAGCGGCACGATCGAGCGGGTGGATGAACTGCCCGAGCGCGACGCCGTGCTCAAGCGCCTGATCGAGCACATGGAACCGAGCTACGTGGCGCACTGGAACGGCCTGCCCGAGGACTACCAGCAGCGGATGCTCGGCGGGATCGTGGGCTTCCGGCTGCGCGTGGAACGCGTCGAGGGCAAGTTCAAGCTCTCGCAGAACCGGCAGCCGGCCGATCGGGACGGTGTGCTGGCGGCGATGGACCGGCACGCCGCCGAAGGGGATGCCGATGCGCGCGAGCTGGCCGCCTGGATGCGGCGCCTGGCGCCCTGAAGACGGCGCCTCAGCGGGGGCGCCGTGGGGTGGATTCAGCCGAGCGCAGCAATGCCGGCGCGGGCGATCTGCGCGTCTTCCGGGCTCTTGACGCCGGAGACACCCACCGCGCCGACGCACTGGCCGTCGACCAGGATCGGTACGCCGCCTTCGAGCATGCCTTCAATGGTGGGGGCGCTCAGGAAGCTGTAGCGGCCCTGGTTGATCACGTCCTCGTAGACCTTGCTCTCGCGGCGGCCCAGGGCCGCGGTATGGGCCTTGGCCGGGGCGATGTGCGCCGAGATGGGCGGCGCGCCGTCGCGGCGCATCAGGCCCAGGAGGTGGCCGCCGTCGTCCACCACGGCAATGGTGACGGCCCAGTTGTTGGCGGCGGCTTCCTTGTCGGCCGCGGCGATGATCTTGGCCACGTCGGCGGCCTGCAGAACTGACTTGGTGATCATGAATGGAGCTCCAGTGCTCGCTTGAATGCTTGTTTTGGTTGCAGCGCACCCCGGAGGTGCGCCAGCGAATGGAGCGGCGATAATAGGCAGCCCTTGACGGCGCGGTGCCCCTCACCCGCGGCAAGCAGCTTCAACCGCCATCTGTGGAATCCTGCGTTACATGTCCATGCGCCCCAACCGCACCACCAGCCGCCTGCCCCGCTCCTCCAACGCCGAGACGCTGATCAAGCTGGCCCAATCCCTCGCCCAGGCGGGCAGCCGCCTGGAAGACGAGTTCTGGTTTGCGCGCCTGACGGCCGAGATCGAGCGCCAGCTGGTGCACGGCAGCGACAACGCGATGCACGCCTCGCTCGAGTTTCTCTTCGGCAGTGAAGACCCGGCGCAGATCGGCGCCTATGAGGCCCTGGCCGACGCTGTGGAAACCAGCACCGAATCCATGCAGGTCACCATCGACGGCCAGCCGCATGACGTACTGCTGATCGTCTGCCCGCTGATGGCCTGGTCGCGCGCGCAGATTGCCTCGGGCAAGGTGGCGCGGCCCACGCTCGATGCAGTGCGCAACCAGCTGGCGGCGCACATCCTCGCGCCGGGGGTACGCCTGACTCTGGTCGAGGCCCTGTTCAGCCCGGACCAGATGCCCGAGGGCTATGTGTCCATCTACCGCCTGCTCAAGAAGTGCACGCAGGCACTCATGAACGGCGAGGACGCCGTGAAGCGCCCGGAAGACTGGCCCGAAGCCCAGGGCTTCCTGGCCGACTCGCGCTTTTTGATCGGCGCGATTGCCGCGCCGGCCGGCACCGCCCTGTTCAACTGGCAGGTGGATGGCAAGCGGGCCGAGTGCATCGAGCACTGGAAGCGCCAGGGCGCCGCGGCCCTGGCCGGCATGCTGTCCAACTGCGCCTATGAAATGGTGGCGCCCGGCGCCTTCTTCGACAGCACCCGCCAGGCCGAGCGCGAGATCCGCGGCTTCTCGGTGCGGGCTAGCGTGAGCTTCCTGCACATGACGCTCGACCTTGCGCCGCCAGCCCAGACCGCCGCCGTGGCGCGTGTGAGCGACCGCGACTTCGAGGAGTACCGCATCGGCTTCATGAACGGCAAGGACACCGAAGTGCTGCACGGCTGCATCTGGCCGCTGCTGGGGCCGGAGGTCGATGCCACCGAGGTGATTGACGACATCGACGCCACCCTGCGCGAGGCCGGGATCACCCACATCGTGCACATCGACACCGTGCTGCCGGCCGAGTATTGCGCCGACTGCGGTGCCCCCATGTACCCCAATCAGGACGGCGAGCTGCTGCACGCCGAGCTGCCGGACGCCGACAGCGACGAGCACGGCCCGCCGCGCCACCTGCACTGAGGCAGCCGCAGGCTGCGCGGCCGCGTGCCCGCAGGCCAAAGGGCCAAATTGGAGCGCGGTTCCGGGCCTGCTCGGGCTGCCGCCCGATGACCGGGTGGCCGACACTCTCGCGCAAGATCCCGCTGGAATGGCTGGCGGGCACCGTCCGAGCCCGCCATGCCCCTGTCTGCCCTGCGCCGCCTGCCTGCCGTTCCAGCCCGCACCCTATCCCGCTGCCTGCAGCGCAGTCTGCCGCTGGCCGGCGCGGCGCTCCTGGCCCTGCCGCCGACTGCACAGGCCGGCCGCCCCCTGGCGACGGACGATGCGGGCACCGCCAAGCACGGCACCTGCCAGGTCGAGCTCTGGCAAGACCGCCAGCCTGACGCCAGGGACACGGTGCTCGCACCGGCCTGCGGCGTCGCAGAGGGCATCGAATTCGGGCTGGAATACAGCCGCCCCAGCCCGCGCACAGACATCACGGGTGGCGCGGGTGCCGCCATGAAGTGGGTGCCATCCGCGCTGAGCTGGAAGACCCCGGCCGGCGAGGTCCAGGCAGGGCTCAAGCTCGCAGCCGGCTTCATCAAGCCGCGCGGCGGCAGCCTGCGGCAGGCCGATGCCTCGGCACTGGTGCTGCTGAGCTGGGCGCCCGCCAGCACGGTGGCCGCCCACCTGAATCTCGGGCCGGGCTACGACCGCGCCAGCGGCAAGACCGCCGCGCTGGGCCACGCCGCCGTGGTCTATGCACCCGGCGAACGCGGCCTGCTCTTTGCCGAAACCCTGCACAACAGCCGCAGCGCCGTGTTTGGCGGCGCCACCCGCGTGGTGGGTGGCCGGGTGTGGATCAAGCCGGAGGTCCTTGGCATCGACCTGACGGCCGCACGCACGCAGGGCAGCCGCCAGACCACCTGGGGCATCGGCCTGGGTTGGTACGGCATTGCCTTCTGAAGTGGCATTTTCGGCCACGTTTCAGCAGGCAGCCATTTCAGCCCAAACCCGCACCGGACAAGCGGGAACTGCCTTGTCTCCGGTTCAAAAACCATTGATTTCGGCCAGATTGAATCACGAGGCGAGACAGTCCCGCACCTGCTGCAGCGCGCTCTGGTCTTCGATGGTGGTCAGGTCGCCGGGGTCGCGCCCTTCGCACAGGGCCTGAATCGCGCGGCGCAGCACCTTGCCCGAACGGGTCTTGGGCAGCAGGGTCACAAAGTGCACGCGCGCCGGCCGCGCCACGGCGCCAAGCTGCGAGTCCACGAGCTTCATCACCTCGGCCTCGTGTGACTTGCGCAACTCCGGAGAGGCAATCCGCGAGGCGTCTTTCACCACCGCAAAGGCCACGGCCACCTGGCCCTTGAGCTGATCGGCCACACCGACCACGGCGCACTCGGCCACGTTGCTGTGGCAGTTGATGGACTCCTCGATCTCGCGCGTGCCCAGACGGTGACCGGCCACATTGATCACGTCGTCTGTGCGGCCGAGGATGAAGTAGTAACCGTCCTCGTCGCAGATGCCCCAGTCGAAGGTGCTGTACATCAGCTTGCCGGGGATACTGGAGAAATAGGTTTTCACGAAGCGGGCGTCGTCGCCCCACACGGTGCTCATGCAACCCGGCGGCAGCGGCGGCATGATGGCGACCACGCCCTTCTCGCCGCGCGGCAGCTCCTCGCCGGTGGCCTCGTGCACCACGCGCACGTCGTAGCCGTAGGCCGGGAAGCTCGGGCTGCCGAACTTGGTGCGCGTCTTCTCGATGCCCATCTGCGCCGTGAGGATCGGCCATCCGCTTTCGGTCTGCCAATAGTTGTCGATCACCGGCACGCCCAGGCCCTCGGCGATCCACTGCGCCGTCGGTTCGTCCAGGGGCTCGCCGGCCAGGAAGAGGTAGCGCAGGCTGGAGAGGTCGTACTTCTTGAGGAAGGCCGGGTCCTGCTTCTTGAGCACGCGCACCGCCGTGGGCGCGCTGAACATGCTCACCACCTTGTACTGCTCCACCAGCTTCCAGAGGATGCCGGCATCCGGCCGGACGGGGGTGCCCTCATACATGAGGGTGGCCATGCCGGCCAGCAGCGGGCCGTAGATGATGTAGCTGTGCCCCACCACCCAGCCGATGTCGCTGGTGGAGAAGTAGGTCTCTCCAGGCTGGCCGCAGAAGATGGTCTCCATGCTCGCGGCCAGGGCGACGGCATAGCCGCCGGTGTCGCGCTGCACGCCCTT
>JAIXTA010000212.1 GCA_027484405.1 Burkholderiales bacterium | reverse complement strand
GTTCTGCAGGATCTTGCCGGGCATCGAGCCGATGTAGGTACGACGGTGACCGCGGATCTCGGCCTCATCGCGAACCCCACCCAAGGCCATCCGTACAAACTTCCGGTTGGTGGCCTTGGCGATCGACTGCCCCAGAGAGGTCTTGCCCACGCCCGGCGGGCCGACGAGGCACAGGATGGGGGCCTTGAGCTTGTCCACACGCTGCTGCACTGCGAGGTATTCAACGATACGCTCCTTGACCTTCTCCAGACCATCATGGTCCGCATTGAGGACGTCCTCAGCGTGCATAAGATCGTTATTGATCTTGCTCTTCTTTTTCCAGGGCAGATTGACGATGGTGTCGATGTAGTTGCGCACCACAGTCGCCTCTGCAGACATGGGCGACATCAGCTTGAGCTTCTTGAGCTCCGCTTCAGCCTTCTTGCGAGCCTCCTTGGGCATGCGCGCGGCCTTGATGCGCTTGTCGAGCTCCTCGAGGTCGGCACCGTCTTCGCCCTCGCCGAGCTCCTTCTGGATCGCCTTGACCTGTTCGTTCAGGTAGTACTCCCGCTGGCTCTTCTCCATCTGACGCTTGACACGCCCGCGAATGCGCTTTTCGACCTGAAGGATATCGATCTCGCCTTCGAGCAGGGAGAGCAACAACTCAAGCCGCTCCGGCACACGCAGTACAGCCAGGGCGGACTGCTTCTGCTCGATCTTGATAGGGAGATGAGTCGCCACGGTGTCGGCAAGACGACCGGGCTCATCAATGCCCGAGACGGAAGTCAGCACCTCAGGCGGCACTTTCTTGTTGAGCTTGACAAACTGGTCGAACTGGCTGATGACGGCACGGCGCAGCGCCTCGGCTTCTGGCGCGTTCGCGTCTAGTGATTCCAGAGGTTCTGCCTCGCAGATGAAGTGTGTAGGACCATCCTCGACCGCATGCAGGGAGGCGCGCTGTGAACCCTCGACCAGCACCTTCATCGTGCCATCAGGCAGCTTGAGCATCTGAAGCACGTTTGCAATGCAGCCGATCTCATGCAGGTCAGACGCCGCAGGATCATCCTTGGTCGCGTTCTTCTGGGCAACCAGCAGAATGCCCTGCCCGCCCTCCATGGCGACTTCGAGCGCCTTGATGCTCTTGGGCCGACCCACGAACAGCGGGATCACCATGTTGGGGAACACCACGACATCGCGCAGCGGCAGCAGGGGAAGCGAAAGAATCTTGGCCTCGGACATGTCAGGCTTTCGAAAAGAGGAACGTCACAATAGCTGCGGCCATTCGGAGTGATTGCAAGGCAGCGCTCGCGCCTACCTTCAGAGCGTCTTCATCCGACTGTAGCACCGGCCAACGCGCAGTCACCTGCGGCAAGACCGACCCGCGGTTTCACCATGTAGATGGATATGCTGACCCGCCATCAACATGGCGGTTCTGGCTGAGCCAGCGAGAGGGGACTCGGAGTGTCAGGACGCAGCAAGCGCGACTGATCGCGGCTGTTCGCGATAGACGAGAAGCGGCGGGGTGCCCTGGGTGATGCAGTTTTCGTCCACCACGACCTTGGCCACGTTTTCCATCGTGGGCAGTTCGTACATGGTCTGCAACAGCGCCTGTTCGAGAATCGAGCGCAGACCCCGGGCGCCTGTCTTCCGCTTGAGTGCCTTCTGGGCGACAGCACGCATCGCCGCGGGTCGGATTTCCAGGTCCACGCCTTCCATGCCGAGCAGCTTGCCGTATTGCTTGACCAGCGCGTTCTTGGGTTCGACCAGGATCTGGACCAGCGCCTCTTCCTGCAACTCACCGAGCGTGGCCACGACAGGCAGACGGCCGACCAACTCTGGGATCAGACCGAACTTGATGAGGTCTTCGGGCTCAGCATCCGCAAGCAATTCGGTGACGCTGCGCGTGGATTCGCCGCGCACGCTCGCGCCGAAGCCGATACCGCTCTTTTCCGAGCGGTTGCGGATGACCTTGTCGAGGCCGTCAAAGGCCCCACCGCAGATGAACAGGATGTTGGTCGTATCAACTTGGACGAAATCCTGGTTGGGATGCTTGCGGCCGCCTTGCGGGGGCACGCTGGCAATCGTGCCTTCGATCAGCTTGAGCAGGGCCTGCTGCACGCCTTCGCCGGATACGTCACGCGTGATCGAGGGATTGTCTGATTTGCGGGAGATCTTGTCGATCTCATCGATGTAGACGATGCCGCGCTGCGCCTTGTCAACCTCGTAGTTGCAGTTCTGCAGCAGCTTCTGGATGATGTTCTCGACGTCCTCACCCACGTAGCCGGCTTCGGTCAGTGTGGTTGCGTCCGCCATGACGAATGGCACATTGAGCAGCCGTGCGAGTGTCTGCGCCAGCAGGGTCTTGCCGGACCCTGTGGGACCGACCAGCAGGATGTTCGACTTGGCCAGCTCAACCTCATCCTTGCTGCCCATGTGCTTGAGCCGCTTGTAGTGGTTGTACACAGCCACCGAAAGAATCTTCTTGGCCTGATCCTGCCCGATCACGTACTGGTCAAGGATTTCCTTGATCTCCCTGGGTGTGGGCAGATCGCTGCGCGTCGTGGGGCCGGAGGCTTCCGCGACCTCATCGCGGATGATCTCGTTGCACAGATCGATGCACTCGTCGCAGATGAAGACCGACGGACCGGCGATGAGCTTCTTCACCTCATGCTGGCTCTTGCCGCAGAACGAGCAATACAGCAGCTTCTCGCTGCTCGTTTTCTTTTCGGTCATCGTGCCTCCTTGCTCCCTGCGCTGGTTGCCACAGATGCGGCATCAGCCGCCTGCTGCGACCTGCTCGCGCGAGGTGAGTACCTTGTCGATGAGCCCGTAGGCCAGCGCTTCCTCGGGTGCGAGGAAGTTGTCGCGGTCGGTATCGGCCTCGATCTTCTCGATCGGCTGGCCGGTACGGTCCGCAAGGATCTTGTTCAGGCGCGCCCGCAGATCGAGGATTTCGCGGGCCTGGATCTGGATGTCGCTGGCCTGCCCCTGGGCCCCCCCAGAGGGCTGGTGAATCATGATGCGGCTGTTGGGTAGCGAGAAGCGCTTGCCCTTTTCGCCGGCCGCGAGCAGGAAGGCGCCCATGCTGGCCGCGAGGCCGCAGCACATGGTGGAGACATCGGGCTTGATGAACTGCATGGTGTCGTAGATCGCCATGCCGGCATAGACCGAGCCGCCCGGACTGTTGATGTAGAAGCTGATGTCCTTGTCGGGATTGTCGGCCTCAAGGAACAGCAGCTGGGCCACGATCAGGTTAGCCGAGACGTCGTGTACGGGGCCGATCAGGAACACGATCCGCTCCCGCAGCAAACGCGAGTAGATGTCGTAGGCGCGCTCGCCTCGGCCGCTCTGCTCGATGACGATCGGCACCATGCCGAGATTCTGCGGTTCAAAGCGCTGCGGATCGCGCTCCCAGTCCCGAACGTCAAATGCCATCAGCTTGTCTCCTGCGCAAACCCTGCGCTGCAGTCCTGATCAATCAGGCGGCGTTGCCCATCAGATCGTCAAACGCAACGGGCTTGTCCACCACCGTGGTCTGGTTCAGAGCCCATTCCACCACATTGTCTTCGAGCACCACGGCCTCGACGTCGGCCAGGCGCTGCTTGTCCTTGAAGTACCACTGCAGCACCTCTGCAGGGTTTTCGTAGCTCTGCGCGGTCTCTTCGATCTTGGCACGCAGCTGCTCCTGTTTGGCAGTCAGGCCGTTGACCTTGACCAGCTCAGCAAGAATCAGACCCAGTCGGACACGGCGCTCGGCCTGCGCCTGGAACACATCCGGCGGGAAGGGAAGCGAATCGACCTTCATGCCGCGCGCTGCGAGGTCGGCGCGAGCGTTCTCGGCCAGACGACCCGTTTCATTGCCGACGAGCGCCTTGGGCACCTCGAACTCCGCAACCTTGAGCATGGCGTTCATCACGCTTTCCTTGGTCTGGTTGCGGGTGCGGGCTGCGACTTCGCGCTGCAGATTGGCGCGGATTTCTTCGCGCATCTTGGCCACGTCACCATCGGCAATGCCCAGGGTCTTGGCGAACTCCCCGTCCACCGGGGGCAGCTGCGGAGCTTCCACCTTCGTGATGTCGAGCTTGAACTGCGCCGTCTTGCCGGCGACATCCGCACCGTGATAGTCGGCGGGGAAGGCGAGATGGAAAGTCTTGCTTTCGCCGGCCTTCAGGCCCAACGCGGCGGCTTCGAACTCGGGCAGCATGCGCTTGGCACCCGAGACGAAGGAGAAGTCGGTCGCATGACCACCCTTGAACTCCACACCGTCGATCGTGCCGGTGAAGTTGCAGGTGATGCGGTCATCGGCCTGGATACCGCGATCGACGACGGCGTAGGTTGCGCGCTGCTTGCGCAGGATGTCGATGGTCTTGTCGACCTCGGCGTCGCCCACGGTGCAGACCACACGCTCGACGGTCGCGCTCTTGAAATCCCCAAACTTGATCTCGGGATAGACCTCGAAGGTGGCCGTGAACTTGGCAGCTTCGACTGCGGCCTCGCCTTCGGCATTGATCGGCTCGACCTTGGGCATGCCGGCCACGCGCAGCTTGTTCTCGGTCACGACCGAGTTGAAGGCTTCGCCGACCTTGTCATTGAGCACTTCCATCTGCACTTCGTAGCCGTACTGGCGCTGCACCAGCCCGAAGGGCACCTTGCCCGGACGGAAGCCTGACATGCGCACGGTGCGCTGCAGGCGGCGCAGGCGCGACTCGACCTCGCGATTCACATCGGCCAAAGGCACATCCAGCGCCACACGGCGTTCGATGGCAGAAAGGGTCTCAATAGCAGCAGTCATGAACACACCTGAAAATGGATGATCGGGTTGAACGCGCGGAACTCAACCCGTGGGGATTCTGAGATCTCGCTGGTGCGAAGGGGGGGACTCGAACCCCCACGCCGGTGAAGGCGTCAGGACCTAAACCTGGTGCGTCTACCAATTTCGCCACCTTCGCATGCAAGCGCGGGCGGACCGAACAGACGCGTCCGGGGTCTTGCCCCGAGGTGTCCGTACCATCCAGTACCCGCTCGTCCTTGCTTTACGGGCATTGTAGCCAAGGCGCAGACCCTTCCCCGGCCACCAGGCTGAGCTCGAAGCCGACCAAGCCGATGCAGCGGCTTGCACCCGACACGCAACCCGTATGCTGCGCTGCGGTACTTCATCCAGGCACTGAACGCATCGCCCCATGGCTGTTGATCACTACGAGAACTTCCCCGTGGCTTCGCGCCTCGCGCCAGCGCGGCTGCGCCCCGCCATCGTGGCCATCTACCGCTTCGCGCGCAGCGCCGACGATGTGGCCGACGAGGGCCAGGCCGATGCGGCGCAGCGCCTGGCCGACCTCGCCCGCATGTCGCAGGCCGTGCGCGATCTGTTTGCCGACCCGACCCGACCCGCGGCGCCGTCCGACGACCCGCTGCTGCGCGCCGTCGCCGGCCTGCAGCCGCACATCGCGCCGCATGCCCTGCGCCCCGAGCCCCTGCTCGATCTGCTGTCGGCCTTTTCACAGGACGTCGAAAAGATCCGTTATGCCGACATGGCCGAGGTGCTGGACTACTGCAGCCGCTCGGCCAATCCGGTCGGGCGCCTGATGCTGCGCCTGTACGACTGCGACCACGACCCGGCCGCACTCGCCCAGGCCGACGCGATCTGCACCGGCCTGCAGCTGGTGAACTTCTGGCAGGACGTGGCCATTGATCTGGCGAAGCCACGCATCTACATCCCGCGCGCGCAAATGACGCAGTTCGGCATCGATGAGGCGCAGCTGGTGGCCGATCCAGCCCGGCTCATGCAGACCGAGGCCTGGCGCAGACTCATGCGCGTGCTGGTGGACGACGCCCGGGCGCGCCTGCAGTTCGGCTGGGGACTGCCGGCACGCATCGGTGGCCGCGGCGGCCTGGAGCTGCGCGCCGTGATCGAGGGCGGCCTGCGCATTGCGGCGCGCCTGGATGCGGCGGACTACGACGTCTGCCGCGCGCGCCCCAAGCTGGGCAGCATCGACTGGCTGGTGATGGCCTGGTGCACCCTGATTCAGCCCGCGCACGCGCCCCAGGGCCTCGAGCTACGCCTGCTCGGGCCGATCCACGCAGGCGCCCCGCGATAATCCGCGCATGACGCCCATCGAATACTGCCGGGACAAGGCAGCCGCATCCGGCTCCAGCTTCTACTACAGCTTCCTGTTCCTGCCGCCCGCCCGGCGCGACGCCATCATGGCCTTCTACGCCTTCTGCCGCGAGGTCGATGCCGTGGCCGACGAGGTGGCCGATGCGCAACTCGCGCGCACCAAGCTGGCCTGGTGGCGCACCGAGATCGACCGCCTGTATGCCGGCGCGCCCACGCACCCGGTCACGCAGGCGCTGCAGGCGCATGTACTGCCCTTCGGCGTGCGTGCGCCGCAGCTGATGGAAATCATCGCGGGCATGGAGATGGACGTGAACCAGGTGCGCTACCCGGACCTGGAGTCGCTCAAGATCTATTGCCACCGTGTGGCCGGCGTGGTCGGCGAGGTGTCGGCGCTGATCTTCGGCTACACCAACCCGTCCACGCACGACTACGCCGGCAAGCTCGGCCTGGCCCTGCAGCTGGTGAACATCCTGCGCGACGTGGGTGACGACGCCCCGCGCGGCCGCGTGTATCTGACGGATGCCTGGCTCAAGGCCCATGGCGTGGACCGCAACGCCGTGCTGCAGCGCCAGGCCTCGCCCGCCCTCACGGCCCTGCTGCGCGAACTGGCTGATCTCGCGCGGAATGCCTTCCGCGAAGCAGCGCGCGCCCTGCCCGCCGAAGACGTGCGCAGCCAGCGCGCCGGCCTGATCATGGGCCGCATCTACCGCGAGCTGCTGGAAGAAATCGCTCGCGAAGACTTTGCCGTACTGAACCAGCGCATTGCGCTCACGCCCCTGCGCAAACTCTGGCTGGCGTGGAAGGGCTGGGTCTTCCCGCGGGCCGCCCTGCGCGCCCTGGGGCGCTGAGCGGGCATGCGGCGCATTGCCATCATCGGCGCGGGCTGGGCGGGTCTGGCCTGCGCCCTGCATCTGGCCCAGCGCCCTGCGCGCGAGCCGCGGCGCATCACCGTGTTCGATGCAGCGCCCGAACCCGGCGGCCGCGCCCGCACCGTGCACTGGGACAGCCTGGGCCAGCGCATTCCGATCGACAACGGCCAGCACATCCTGATCGGCGCTTACACCGGCTGCCTGGACCTGATGCAGCGTGCTGGCGTCGACCCCGCGAGCGCCTTCCACCGCCTGCCCTTCGGTCTGCCCACGCCTGAGGGTTGGCTGATGCGCGCGCCCGACTGGCCGGCGCCGCTGCATGTGGCCGCCGCACTGGCCAGCAGCCGCCTGAACGCCAGCGCCAAGTGGGGCATGACGCGCCTAGGCACCAAGCTGCTGCGCCCCGTGCCGCCCGGCCTGACCGTGGAAGAGTGGCTTGAGCCGCTGACCGGCAGCTGGGTCTGGCAGGAGCTGCTCGCGCCGCTGTGCGTGGCGGCCCTGAACACGCCGCCGGAGGATGCCTGTGCGCGCCGCTTTGCCCACGTGCTGCGCCGTGCACTGTTCAGCAACTCGGCCGCGCCCGGCTACCGCGCGAGCGACTTTCTCGTGCCCAAGGCCTCGCTGTCCGAACTCCTGCCCGAGGCCGCCCTGCGCAGCTTGGGTGGTGCCGGCGTTGAGTTGCGCATGCGCACGCCCGTCCGCACGCTTGCCCCGGCCGCGCTCGCCCCCGCAGTACCCGGCACTGCAGCGGCCAGCCAGAAGCTGCTGGTGGAAGGCGAGCCCTTCGACCGCGTGGTGCTGGCCACGTCGCCGTTCTCGGCCGCACGCCTGATTGCTCCGCTGGACGCGCAGGCCGGCGCCGCGCTCGAGGCCCTGCGCTACGAGCCGATTGCCACAGTGTTTCTGCGGCTTGCGCGCCCGGTGCCCGCCCTGCCCGCCCCGATGCTGGCCCTGCCGCAGGGCGAAGGCACCGGCGACGCAGCCGCCCCCGGGCACTGGCTGTTCGATCGCACGCACAACCTCGACGGCGCGCAGATCCCGCTGCTTGCGGTGGTGACCAGCGCCGCACGCGCCGCGCTGACCGTGGACCGCGACGCCTGGATGGACCGGGTGGAAGCGCATCTGCGCAACGCCCTGCCCGGCCTCGCGGCCACCATCGACCGCACGCTGATCATCGAGAAGCGCGCCACCTTTGCCTGCACGCCGGCCATGCAGGCCGTACCCGCCCGCACCGCCCACCCGGCACTGCGCCTGGCGGGCGACTTCACCGAGCGCGACCTGCCGGCCACGCTGGAAGCGGCGGTGCTCTCCGGCCGCGCGGCGGCGGACTGGGCCGCCGCCTAGCGCCAAAGCGGCAGTCAAAAACCGCCTTCTCGCTTGTCCGGTGCGGGTTTCCGGGCAATTTTGTCTGGAGAAGCGCATCAGTGCTGGATCTGACTGCGAGAAGTCCGCCCCATGCGCCTGTCCGGCCAGAATCGGCTGAAGAAGCGCTCCAGACAAGCGAGACCGGCTGTGGGAGCCTGCAATTAAGATGCGACTAGGCTGAATCCGCATCCTGCCCTGCTTCAGGTACCGGGCAGGCGCAGCGTGGCGGCAGGCCTTACTGCAAGCCGCGCAGTGCGTCCATGGCCTCTTCGATACGGGCCACCGGCAGCAGCGTCAGGCCCTCGGGCACCTGCTTGGCACTCGCACCCTTGGGCAGGTTGGCGCGCGGCAGCATGATGTGCGAGAAACCGAGCTTGGCGGCTTCTCGGATGCGCTCCAGCCCGCGCGGCGCCGGGCGGATCTCGCCGGCCAGGCCGAGCTCGCCGAACACCGCCAGCCCCTTGGGCAGCGCGCGATTCTTCAGTGACGACACGGCCGCCAGCACCACCGCCAGATCGGCCGCCGGCTCGGTGATGCGCACGCCGCCCACGGCGTTCACGAACACGTCCTGATCGCCGCTGGCAATGCCGGCATGCCGATGCAGCACCGCCAGCAGCAGCGCCAGCCGGGCCTGGTCCAGACCGACCGCCAGGCGGCGCGGGCTGCCGCCTGCCGTGTCCAGCAGCGCCTGCACCTCCACCAGCAGGGGGCGCGTACCCTCCTGGGTGATGAGCACACAGGTGCCGGGCACGGGCTTGTCGTCGCCGGTGTGCGAATGCGAAAGAAACAGCGCCGAGGGGTTGCTCACACCCTTCAGGCCGCGGTCGCCCATGGCAAAGACGCCCAGCTCGTTGACCGGGCCGAAGCGGTTCTTGAAGGCGCGGATCAGGCGGAAGGACGAGTGGGTGTCGCCCTCGAAATACAGGACCGTGTCCACGATGTGCTCGAGCACGCGCGGCCCGGCCAGCGTTCCTTCCTTGGTGACATGGCCGACCATGATCACGGTGCAGCCCGTCTGCTTGGCCGCGCGCGTGAGCATGGCCGCGCACTCGCGCACCTGCGACACCGACCCCGGTGCTGAAGACAGCGCCTCGGAATACAGGGTCTGGATGGAATCCACCACCGCTACCTGCGGACGGTGCTCGGCAAAGGCCTCCAGGATGCGGTCGATGGAAATCTCAGCCAGCGCCAGCAGCTTGTCGGCCGAGACGCCGAGGCGGCGCGAACGCAGCGCCACCTGGTCGAGCGACTCCTCGCCAGTCACGTAAAGCGCCGGGATGCGCGCCGACATCTCCGCGAGCGACTGCAGCAGCAGCGTGGACTTGCCGATACCCGGGTCGCCGCCCAGCAGCACCACGCCACCGGGCACCAGGCCGCCGCCGAGCACGCGGTCGAATTCGTCGATGCCGGTCTCGATGCGCTCGACCTCCACGGTCTGCACCGCACCGAGCTGCTGCACCTGGCTCGCACCCGCGCGCTGGCCCACAAGCGGCTCGAAGCGCTTGCCCTGGGCGCTCTGCGCCGCCATTTCGGTCAGACTGTTCCACGCGCCGCAGCCCGGGCACTTGCCAAGCCATTTGGGGCTCGTTGCGCCGCACTCGCTGCAGACATACTGGCTCTTGGCTTTGCTCATTCGACAGGCGCCCGCTCAGTCGACCGACACGACGGGCACGCGCGCGGCGACGGCGCACATCAGCTCGTAGCCGATGGTGCCGGCCGCCTTGGCGACTTCATCGATGGAGACTTGCGTACCCCAGAGTTCTACGGGGCTGCCAATACCGGCCTGCGGCACCGCGCTCAAGTCCACGGCCAGCATGTCCATGAACACGCGACCCAGGGTGCGCGTGCGCACGCCGGCCACCGCGATGGGCGTACCGGTGCCGCAGTGGCGCGGATAGCCATCGGCGTAGCCGCAGGCCACGATGCCGATGCGCATCGGCGTATCGGCCCGGAAGGTGCTGCCGTAGCCCACCGTGTCGCCGGACTGCAGATCCTGCGTGCCAATGATTTCTGACACGAGATGCATGCCCGGCTGCAGATCGAGACTGGCCGCCGTGCGATCGGCAAAGGGCGATGAGCCGTAAAGCATGATGCCCGGACGGACCGCGTCACCAATCGCCTCGGGCACGCCCAGCACGGCAGCTGAATTGGCCAGCGCGCGCGGGCCTGGCAGGCCGTCAATCGTGCGCCCAAACAGGGCACGGGCCGTGTCGGTGCCGCCGGCCACATCTGCATCAGCGAAGTGCGTCATCAGCGTGATGGAGCCCACATGCGGCAGCGCACGCAGACGCGTCCAGGCGGCCCGGTAGTCCGCGGGCTTGAAGCCCAGGCGGTTCATGCCGCTGTTCATCTTCAGATAGAC
>JAIXTA010000008.1 GCA_027484405.1 Burkholderiales bacterium | reverse complement strand
GCCCCTGTCGACGCGCCTGTCGGCCTTCAATGTGCATGACGCCGTGATGCAGCTGGTGAACGGGGGTTGCGACCTTGTGATGGTCTATCACCATCCGCGCCAGCCGATGCACCTGGACCCGCAGCGCTACGACACGCTCACGCTCGGCACCGAAACCATGCGCGCCTACACGCGCTGCGATGCCGGCGGCCAGCCGGAACTGCGTCTGCCCGGAACGCGCACCAAGCCGGTGCCCCTGCTGTCCTACACGCCCGGGGCCTATCTGGCCCGCATGGTGGACGTGATGGCCACGGAGAGCGCACGCCCGCTGCACATGCACAAGGTGTTCGAGACAGACATGGCAGAAGTCCTGAAGATGATGGCGCTGGCGGGGCACGGCATCGCCTTCCTGCCGGAGAGCGCGGTGCGGCGCGAGATCAAGAGCCGAACACTGGCGCTTGCCGGGGACAACGCGCTCGAGATGGAGATCCGCCTGATCCGCGAGCGGCCGCACTCCAGCACCGACAAGTCGCGTGGTTCGCGCACCAACTTGGCGAGCCTCTGGGACTATCTCACGCACCAGTTCGGTACGCGCTGACACTCACTCACGGATTGTGAGACAAGCATCGCCATCCGACGCCGCTTGATGGACGCTGCAAACTTTGTTGTGCTGCAAGTGTTGGAAAAGCCGCGCCCAGACTGGGTCTTGGCGCGTTATGCGCAGTCTGCATACGCGAATGCGTACATGGCATTGGAGAATCGAGATCGGCGAGCACCACAATGCGCCACCTCGTTTTTCACCTCTCCCAATCCATGTCTGCACCACAAGTTCAGGTCAAGCGCCGCGATGATGCTCCCTCCTATCTGCAGGGTGGCGATCTCGGTCCTTGGGGGATCTACCTCGAACAGGTCGATCGCGTCATCCCCTATCTCGCTCCTCTGTCCCGCTTGGCTGATACGCTCAAGCGTCCCATGCGCGCACTGATCGTCGACGTACCCATTCAGCTCGATGACGGCAGCGTGGCCCACTTCGAGGGCTACCGCGTGCACCACAACCTGTCGCGCGGCCCCGGCAAGGGTGGGGTGCGCTTTCACCAGGATGTGACCCTGTCCGAAGTGATGGCCCTGTCGGCCTGGATGAGCGTGAAGAACGCTGCCGTCAACGTGCCCTACGGCGGCGCCAAGGGCGGCATCCGTGTCGATCCGCGCAAGCTCTCGCGCGCCGAGTTGCAGCGCCTGACGCGCCGCTACACGAGCGAGATCGGCCTGCTGCTCGGGCCGGACAAGGACATCCCCGCACCGGATGTGAACACCGACGCGCAGATCATGGCCTGGATGATGGACACCTACTCCATGAACCAGGGGGCGACCATCACCGGCGTGGTCACCGGCAAGCCGATCCAGCTCGGCGGCTCGCTCGGCCGCCGCGAGGCGACGGGTCGCGGCGTCTTCGTCGTGGGTCAGGAGGCCATGAGCCGCCTGGGCATGAAGATGGACGGCGCCCGCATCGCCATTCAGGGCTACGGCAATGTCGGCGGCGTTGCCGGCCAGCTCTTTCACGATGCCGGTGCCAAGGTCGTGGCCGTGCAGGACCATACAGGGACCATCTTCAATGATGCGGGCCTCGATGCCCACGCACTGGCGGCCTACGTGGCAGAGCACCGCGGCGTGGCAGGCTTTCAGGGCGCAGAGGTCATGAAGCCCGAGGAGTTCTGGAGCGTGAAGGCCGACGTGATGATCCCGGCTGCGCTCGAGAACCAGATCACCGTGGCCAACGCACACAAGCTGCGCGCCAAGCTGGTGCTTGAGGGGGCCAACGGTCCTACCACGCCGGCAGCAGACGACATCCTGCGTGACGCAGGCGTCACCGTGGTGCCGGATGTGATCGCCAATGCCGGCGGCGTGACGGTGAGCTATTTCGAGTGGGTGCAGGATTTCTCGAGCTTCTTCTGGACGGAAGAAGAGATCAACGAGCGCCTCACCCGAATCATGCGTGGAGCTTTCTCTGCCGTGTGGCAGGTGGGCGAGGAAAAGAGTGTGTCCCTGCGCACGGCGGCATTCATCGTCGCGTGCAGTCGCATCCTGCAGGCGCGCGAACAGCGCGGTCTGTATCCCTGATTCTGCGGGCTCCACAAGAGCCCGTGATCAGGCCCAGCGAGCTGCCGCGCAGGTGGCTCGCGCCGAAACGATCGTCACAGATCTCTGGCATGTTTTGTGCACGGAGACACGCGAGCACGCTCTTGCGTGGCGATCGGTGTTGTGGGGTTAGTCCGGACGTCGCGTTGCGCGTGATGCCTTCCGGCTTGCCCGTACACTCGGCAAGCATGCCCCCGGGTCGGGAATGCCCGGTGGGCGATCTGGTTAGCTGTTGCTGTCCTCGTCGCGGCGGGACAGGCAGCGGTATCACTTTGGGCCGCATTTTGGAGACGGTATGAAAAAGCTGGTTCTGGCATCGCTGATGGGTGCTCTGGCCTTGGGATTCAACGTATCGGCACAGGCGCAGGAACTGACCGGCACGCTCAAGAAGGTCAAGGATTCAGGTCGGATCGTGATTGGCGTGCGTGATGCATCCATCCCCTTCTCCTACCTGGACGACAACAAGAACTACATCGGCTACTCGGTCGAGCTGTGCGATCGCATCGCCAGCGCCGTGCAGCGCAAGCTCGGCCTGACCGCCATGCAGCGCACCTACCAGCCGGTGACCTCGGCCACGCGCATCCCGCTCATGGCCAACGGCACGATCGATCTCGAGTGCGGCTCCACCACCAACAACCTCGACCGTCAGAAGCAGGTGAGCTTTGCGCCCACCACCTTCGTCACGGCCAACCGCCTGCTCTACAAGAAGGGCTCCGGCGTGAAGGTCCTGGCCGACATGAAGGGCAAGACCATCGTGTCCACCGCCGGTACGTCCAATTTGCGCCAGATCACCGCACTGAACAACGACCGCCAGCTCGGCATGACCATCCTCACCGGCAAGGATCACTCTGACTCCTTCCTGATGGTCGAGACCGGCCGTGCCGCCGCCTTCGCCATGGATGACATCCTGCTGGCCGGCCTGGCTGCCAACAGCAAGACCCCGGCCGACTGGGAAATCAGCAGCGAAGCGCTGTCCGTGGAGCCCTACGGCATCATGCTGCGCAAGGATGACCCGCAGTTCCAGGCAGTGGTCGATGAGGCCATCAAGCGCGTGTTCACCTCGGGCGACATCAACAAGCTCTATGCCAAGTGGTTCCAGAGCCCGATCCCGCCCAAGAACGTGAACCTCGGCATCCCGATGAGCGCCGAGCTCAAGCAGGTCATCGCCAAGCCCACCAACTCGGGCGACCCGGCTGCCTACGCTGCCGTGCCTGAAGCGCAGAAGTCGACGATGAAGAAGCGCTGATCACTGATCAGGCTTGCGCGAGCCGAAAACGGCGCGGACCTTTGCGCTCCGCGCCGTTTTTTTGTGCACGATTTGTGCAGCTCGTTGCGCATCGGGCTACGCTTGTCCGGGTTTGACCCGAGGGTGAATGGGGCGCCAGGCGGCTGAGCCGCCAACAATCCAAGCCCCCACCCGACGCAGTGCAATCGCAGGGAGGACGGATGTACAACTGGAACTGGAGCATCTTCAGTGAGGTGTCGCCTGACGGGCAATACACCTACTGGCAGACGCTCATCAACGGCCTGGGGTGGACGCTGACCGTCGCGCTCACGGCTTGGGTCGTGGCCCTCGTGCTGGGCGCGATCATCGGTGTGATACGCACCACCCCTGTCAAGCCGCTGGTGTGGTTTGGCAATGCCTGGGTGGAGCTGTTTCGGAACATCCCCTTGCTGGTGCAGATGTTCCTGTGGTTCTACGTGGTGCCGGAATTTCTTCCCACCGCGATGGGCTCTGCAATCAAGGCCTGGCCGCAGTACAGCGTGGTTGCGGCCATCGTCTGCCTGGGCCTGTTCACCTCGGCGCGGGTCGCAGAGCAGGTCAAGGCCGGTATCCAGTCACTGCCGCGCGGCCAGAACATGGCGGGTACGGCGCTCGGGCTCACCCTCCCGCAGACCTACCGCTACGTGCTGCTGCCCATGGCTGGTCGGATCGTCATCCCGCCACTGACCAGCGAATTCCTGAACATCATCAAGAACAGCTCGGTGGCATTCACCATCGCCGTGGTGGAACTCATGGGCGCCGCGCGCTCCATGCAGGAATTCACATTCCAGGTGTTTGAAGCCTTCACCGCTGCCACGATCATCTATCTGGTGGTGAACGGCTGCGTGATCCTGCTGATGCGCACCATCGAACGCCTCACCCGCGTCCCCGGCTTCATCGCCGCGGGCGGCGGCGGCGGACACTGAGGAGGGCGCCATGCAAGGATTCGACTTCGAAGTCATCCAGCGTGTCTGGCCCCTGCTGCAGGAAGGCCTGTGGTTCACGATCAAGGTGACGATCTACTCGGCCGTCGGCGGCGTGATCTTCGGCACCCTGCTGGCCATGGGTCGCTTGTCCAGTATCAAGCCAATCGCCTGGCTGGCCGGCGCGTACGTGAACGGCCTGCGCTCCATCCCGCTGCTGCTGGTGATCTTCTGGTTCTACTTCCTCGTGCCCTATGTACTGGGCTACTTCAACCACCTGCTGTTCGGCGAAACACTCAAGCCGGTGCCAGTGGGCGCGTTCTGGAGCTGCCTGATCACCTTCATCATGTTCGAGGCCTGCTACTTCTGCGAGATCATGCGCGCCGGCATCCAGTCCATTCCCAAGGGGCAGACCTACGCCGGCTATGCCATCGGCCTGAACTACTGGCAGATGATGGGCACCGTGATCCTGCCGCAGGCCTTCCGCAACATGCTGCCGGTGCTGCTCACACAGACCATCATCCTGTTCCAGGACGTCTCACTGGTCTCGGTGCTCTCCATCAAGGACTTCTTCGGCATGGCGCAGTTCATCGCCACGCGCGACGGTCGTCCGCTGGAGATGTACATCGCCGTGGCCGTCGTCTACTTCATCATCTGCTTCGGCCTCTCGCTGCTCGTCAAGCAGCTGCAGAAGAGAATCGCCATCATTCGCTGAAGCCCGGGGACTCACATGATCGAAATCAAGAACGTTTCCAAGTGGTACGGCAGCTTCCAGGTGCTGACCGACTGCACCACCAGCGTCAAGAAGGGCGAGGTGGTGGTGGTGTGCGGGCCCTCGGGTTCGGGCAAGTCCACCCTCATCAAGACCGTCAACGCACTCGAGCCCTTCCAGAAGGGCGAGATCTACGTGGACGGTGCGGCCGTGCATGACAAGGCCACCAACCTGCCCAAGCTGCGCAGCCGCGTGGGCATGGTGTTCCAGCACTTCGAACTCTTCCCGCATCTTTCCGTGACCGAGAACCTCATGCTCGGCCAGGTCAAGGTGCTCAACCGCAGCAAGGACGAAGCGCGCGAGAAGGGCCTGAAGTACCTCGACCGCGTGGGCCTGATCGCGCACAAGGACAAGTTCCCTGGCCAGCTGTCCGGAGGCCAGCAGCAGCGCGTGGCCATCGCGCGTGCCCTTTCGATGGACCCGATCGTGATGCTGTTCGACGAGCCGACCTCGGCGCTGGACCCGGAAATGGTGGGCGAAGTGCTCGACGTCATGGTGGATCTGGCCAAGGAGGGCATGACCATGATGTGCGTGACCCACGAGATGGGCTTTGCCCGCAAGGTCAGCCACCGCGTGATCTTCATGGACCAGGGCCGGATCGTCGAGGACTGCCCCAAGGACGAGTTCTTCGACAAACCCGAGGCGCGTTCGGATCGCGCCAAGTACTTCCTGTCCAAGATCCTTGCGCACTGAACTGCTGCGCATGACGAAAAAGCCCGCTGAATGAACAGTTCAGCGGGCTTTTTCCATGACCTCGGCGCTTCGCACCTCGATGACTTCGGGCTTTCGGCCCATCAATGACGAAGTGAAGAAAACAGCGGCAGCGCCGCGGTCATTCTGTCATCAAGCCGCGTAGCGGCGAGGTCATCGAGCGGCGCCAGCCGCGAAGTCATGCGTCAGAACGGAATGTCGTCGTCCATGTCTGCAAAGTTGGCCGGCTGCTTGGATGCTGCCGGGCGGCTGGCTGCGGGGCGGGCAGCGGGGGCTGGTGCGGAAGAGAAGCCGTCGTCGCCACCCGACGGGGCGCCCATGCCTTCACGGCTGCCCAGCATCTGCATCTCGTTGGCGATGATGTCGGTGGAGTACTTCTCCACGCCGTCCTTGTCGGTGTACTTGCTGGTCTTCAGGCGGCCTTCCACATAGACCGAGCGGCCCTTCTTCAGGTACTCACCGGCAATCTCGGCCAGGCGGCCGAAGAAGGTGACGCGGTGCCACTCGGTCTCCTCGACCATCTCACCGGCCTTGTTCTTGTACTTGCTCGTGGTCGCCAGCGACACCTTGGTGATGGCCGAGCCGTCGGGCGTGTAGCGGACTTCGGGGTCGCGGCCCAGATTGCCGACGATGATGACTTTATTGACGGATGCCATATGCAGGTGCCTCGGTGGAATCGGTTGAACCGGGAGATTTTGCCTCAGGGGCCGCCGCCGGGGTGTGGCGGCCGCCGGCGGGCTGGGCGGCCATGCCCCAGGCCACGATCAGCCAGAGCAGGGACAGTGCGCCCGCATAGCCGAACACCACCGTGGCCGTGCTCGCCTTGAGCAGCAGGCCGCCCAGTGCGCCGCCCACGAACATGCCCAGCGACTGCAGCGTGTTGTACAGGCCGAGTGCCGCACCGCGCCCGGCGCTGGGCGCCATACGCGACACCATGGACGGCTGCGCCGCCTCGAGCATGTTGAAAGCCGTGAACAGCACAAACATGCAGGCGCCCAGCAGCCAAAGCGTGCTGGTCCCTGCACTCAGGCGCGCGGTCAGTGCCAGACC
Organism: Burkholderiales bacterium; assembly: GCA_027484405.1. Taxonomy (GTDB): domain Bacteria; phylum Pseudomonadota; class Gammaproteobacteria; order Burkholderiales; family Burkholderiaceae_C; genus Piscinibacterium. The sequence continues at coordinate 22,975 of JAIXTA010000008.1, read as the reverse complement.
CGCAAGCGCAATCAGCAGCAGGCCGATCGCGCCCAGGAAGGCAGCGCGCAGATAGCCCAGGCGCTCCATGCGGAACAGCAGCAGGGCCATGGCGGCGAAGGATGCAATCACCGCGGGCAGATAGAGCTGCCAGTGGTCGGCCTTGGCCAGGCCCGCAGCGACCAGCATGCCCGGCACGGCCACCCACATGGCCAGCTGGGCCGCATACAGGCAGAACACACCCACATAGAGGCGGCGCATGGCGGGGTTGAAGAGCGCGTCGCGCGTCGCCTGGCGCAGGCGATCCAGCGCGCTGCCGGCCTGCGCCTCGGCGGCGGCGTCCCGCACCGGTGCGCGGGGCGTAACCACATACAGCACCACGATGCCCAGCAGCGCCAGCACGCCCGTGGTGGCGAGGATGCCGCGCAAGCCCATGCTGCCGGCCATCCAGGGTGCAAGAACCAGCGACAGCGTGAAGGACAGGCCGATCGACGCACCGATCAGCGCCATGGCCTTGGTGCGCACCTCGTCGCGCGTCTGGTCGGCGAGCAGGGCGCTCACCGCGGCCGAAATGGCACCCGCACCCTGCAAGGCGCGCCCGGCGATCAGCCAATGGATGTCAGGCGCCCAGGCGGCAAGGAAGCTGCCGGCCGCAAAAACCGCAAGCCCCAGCGCAATCACCGGCTTGCGGCCGAAGCGGTCACTCGCCAGGCCCACCGGAATCTGCAGCAGCGCCTGCGCCAGGCCATAGACGCCCAGGGCAATGCCCACGAGCGCGGCGTCGTTGCCGCCGGGGTAGTGCGCCGCTTCCAGCGCAAACACCGGCAGCACAAGAAACAGGCCCAGCATGCGCAGCCCGAACAGGCCCGCCAGACTGGCGCTGGCCCGGCGTTCGGCGGGGGTCATGACAGCCATTGTCAGGAGAGCTTCGGGAAAAGGGGCGCTGTGGGAGAGACGGCAACCCGCCGCATTCGATCGGGCGGGGCAGAGGCGGGATAATAGTGGGTTGCCCTCGCGGCCGAGCGTCAGGTCATGCGCGCTCGGTTGCCGGGCCGCGCTTTGCAGAAACGGTATCTCGCATGGACTCCATCAAGGTTCGCGGTGCGCGCACCCACAACCTCAAGAACATCAACCTCGACATCCCGCGCAATGCGCTGACGGTGATCACGGGCCTGTCGGGCAGCGGCAAGAGCTCGCTCGCCTTCGACACGCTCTATGCCGAGGGCCAGCGCCGCTATGTGGAGAGCCTGTCGGCCTACGCGAGGCAGTTCCTCCAGCTGATGGAAAAGCCCGATGTCGATCACATCGAGGGCCTGTCGCCGGCCATCTCGATCGAGCAGAAGGCCACCAGCCACAACCCGCGCTCCACGGTGGGCACCGTCACCGAGATCCACGACTACCTGCGCCTGCTCTACGCCCGCGTGGGCACGCCCTATTGCCCCGATCACCCGGACCACGCGCTGGAAGCCATGAGCGTGAGCCAGATGGTGGATCACGTGCTGGCCCTGCCCGAAGACAGCAAGGTGATGATCCTGGCGCCTGTGATGACCGAGCGCAAGGGCGAGCACAGCGACCTCTTCGCGCAATGGCAGGGCCAGGGCTATGTGCGCTTTCGCCTGAAGACTGGCGATGGTGCCGCGAAGATCTATGAATTCGACGACCTGCCCAAGCTCGACAAGAAGCTCAAGCACAGCATCGACGTGGTGATCGACCGCCTCAAGGTGCGTGCCGATGCCAAGCAGCGCCTGGCCGAGAGCTTCGAGACCGCGCTGCGCCTGGCCGAGGGCCGTGCGCTGCTGATCGACATGGAGAGCAACGAGGAGACCGTGTTCTCCAGCAAGTTCGCCTGCCCGGTGTGTGGCTGGAGCCTGGCCGAGCTGGAGCCGCGCCTGTTCTCCTTCAATAACCCGGTGGGCGCCTGCCCGACTTGTGACGGCCTGGGCGTGGTGCAGTACTTCGACGAGAAGCGCGTGGTGGCCTTTCCGTCGCTTTCGCTGGCCACCGGCGCCATCCGCAGCTGGGACCGCCGCAACCCCTTCTACTTCCAGATGATCACGAGTCTGGCAGCGCATTACGACTTCGACCCCGACACGGCCTTCGAAGACCTGCCCGCGCCGGTGCAGAAGGTGGTGCTCTACGGCAGCGGTGAAGAGAACATCGTCTTCACCCACATCGACGAGCGCGGCCGGCCGCGCACGAGCACGCACCCGTTCGAAGGCATCATCAACAACCTGCAGCGCCGCTACCGCGAGACCGATTCTGCCGCCGTGCGCGAGGAGCTCGCCAAGTACATCAACAGCAAGCCCTGCGAGGCCTGCCACGGCACGCGCTTGAACCCGGCGGCACGCCACGTCAAGGTGGGCAGCAAAAAGGACCAGCGCCCCATCTATGAGGTGGGCGGCATGACCCTGGCGGATTGCCAGCACTGGTTCGAGCACCTGAAGCTCACAGGCAACAAGCGCGAGGTGGCCGAGCGCATCATCAAGGAAATCGCCACCCGGCTGAAGTTCCTCAATGACGTGGGCCTGAGCTACCTGAGCCTGGACCGCAGCGCCGACACGCTCTCCGGCGGCGAGAGCCAGCGCATCCGCCTGGCCAGCCAGATCGGCAGCGGCCTCACGGGCGTGATGTACGTGCTGGATGAGCCGAGCATCGGCCTGCACCAGCGCGACAACGACCGCCTGATCGGCACACTCAAGCACCTGCGTGATCTGGGCAACACCGTGCTCGTGGTCGAGCACGACGAAGACATGATCCGCCAGGCGGACCATGTGATCGACCTGGGCCCCGGCGCCGGCGAGCTCGGCGGCAAGGTGCTGGTGCAGGGCACGCCGGCGCAGGTCGAAGCCTCGGCCGACTCGATCACTGGCAAGTACCTCGCCCAAGCCCTGCGCATCGATGTTCCAACGCGGCGCACACCGCGCGGCCAGGAGGCGCTGGTGGTCAGCGGCGCGCATGGCAACAACCTCAAGCACGTCACGCTCGAGGTGCCGGTGGGCCTGCTGGTCTGCGTCACGGGTGTGTCCGGCGGGGGCAAGAGCACGCTGGTCAATGACACGCTCTACCGCATTGCCGCGCGCAAGCTCTATGGCAGCCACGATGAGCCCGCTGCGTATGAGGACGTGCAGGGCCTGGAGCACTTCGACAAGGTCATCAACGTCGACCAGAGCCCGATCGGCCGCACCCCGCGCTCCAACCCCGCCACCTACACAGGCCTGTTCGGGCCGATGCGCGAGCTCTTTGCCGGCGTGCTGGAAGCCAAGGCACGCGGCTACGAGGCGGGGCGCTTCTCCTTCAACGTCAAGGGCGGGCGCTGCGAGGCCTGCCAGGGCGACGGCGTGGTCAAGGTGGAGATGCACTTCCTGCCCGACATGTACGTGCCCTGCGACGTCTGCCAGGGCCGGCGCTACAACCGCGAGACGCTCGAGATCATGTACCGCGGCAAGAACATTGCCGACGTGCTCGACATGACCGTGAGCGAGGCGCTCGACTACTTCAGCGCCGTGCCCGCGGTGGCGCGCAAGCTCCAGACCCTGATCGACGTGGGTCTGGGCTACATCCGCTTGGGCCAGAGTGCCACCACGCTGTCCGGCGGCGAGGCGCAGCGCGTCAAGCTCAGCCTGGAGCTCTCCAAGCGCGACACCGGCCGCACGCTCTACGTGCTCGACGAACCCACCACCGGCCTGCACTTTCACGACATCGCGCAGCTGCTCAAGGTGATCCACCAGCTGCGCGACCACGGCAATACCGTGGTGGTGATCGAGCACAACCTCGATGTGATCAAGACGGCGGATTGGGTCATCGACCTCGGGCCGGAAGGTGGCGCCGGCGGCGGGCAGATCGTGGCCCAGGGCACGCCGGAAGAGGTGGCGACGAACCCGGCCAGTTACACCGGGCAGTACCTGGCGCGCATGCTGGCGGTGGCGCAGGCCCCGCGGCCGGCAGCCAAGGGCGCCCGCGCTGCGCGCAGCAGCAAGTAGTGCCACATCATTCGATTATTTTCGGACCAAGAAACTGAGATAGTAAGAAACCGGCTTATCGCGCATCAGATGCGCGATAAGCCGGTTTTGGCTTCCTGAATTTAAGTCAATTTCGGCCAAAATATGCCCGGCGAGCTGCCACGCGTACTGCCCGTGGCTCATTCGCCCTGATAGCCCGTCTGGCTCGGCTTGCTGCGGCGCTTGCGCGGCAGGTGGTCGAACTTCACGTCCTGCAGCGGCGTCACATCGCTGACCTTGAGCTTGATGACCAGCGGCGGGGCGAGCGTGTCCGGGTGCCAGGCGCGCAGCTCGTAGTCGCCGTTGGGCACGTTGGCAATGCGCACCAGGCCGTCTGCACCGCTCACCGCAAACCAGGGCGTGTCCACCGTATGGATGTGGGCGCGCATCCAGCCGTGCAGGTAGCAGACCACCACGCTGTTGCCCGCGCGGTCGAAGACGATCGGCGGCGGGCTGGCGGTGCTGATCTTGAACTCGAACTCCTTGGCCGGCCCGAAGCTCTTGATGTGGTGCTCATGCGGGTCCTTGTTCACGAAGGACACGGGCGTGCCCGTGCGCACCACCGTCACGTAGGGCTTGAACTCCATGTCCTCCTGCACCACCTGCACGGGCTGGGCCGGCGCGGCATAGGCAGGAACCGGCGCGCCGATCGGCACGGCATAGAGCACGGCATCGCTCATCGGCTTGCCGGACTTGTCGAGCACCTTGGCGACGATGGCCCCAGCCTGGGCGGCGCCCGCGACCATCCACAGCGCCGCCAGCAGCGTGAGTGCGCGCATGCCTGTTCGAATCATCTTGAATCTCCCTGAGCGAATCAGCGCCTGACCTTACTTCGCCGCCGCCTTGCCCACCACCGGGCCGACCACATCGCCGTGCATCGGGGCCAGCAGGGCCACCAGCTTGAGGGCGGCGCGGCTGGGCACACCGTGCTGTTCCATGGCGATCTGCAGGTTCTCGGCCAGGGCATTGAAGTGGGCGCTGCGCACGCCCATGTTCCTGTGGGCCTCGCGCATGTCGCGCCCCTTGTACTGGCAGGGGCCGCCGGAGAGGTCGCAGAACTGCTCGGAGAGCAGCAGGCTCAGGCGCTGCAGGTCCGTGTCGGCAAAGAAGTCCTTGATGCGCGGGTCTTCGCTGATGCGCTGCACGAAGGTGTTGGTAAAGGTGGCGATGCCCGGCTTGCCGCCGAGCTGCTGGAACAGCGTGTCGTCGGCACGGGCGTTGCCGGCCGCCAGCGCGGCGCTGGCCAGGATCAGGCTGGCCACCACCAGACGGGCGGTGCGCAGCAGGGCGGATTCAGAAGCGAAGAAGGTCATGATGCGTCCTTGAAATCAGTGAATGGGGTCTGGGTCTGCAACGGGGCGGGCGAGTCTTCAGAAACCCACCTGGGCCGAGAGGTACCAGCCCTTCTGGCGCGTGGGGTTCAGCACGGTGATGTCGCCCAGGTTCACGTAGGCAGCCGTCACGGACACGTTGCGGTTCGGGAACCAGGCCACAAAGGCGTCGTAGGCGTGCTTCTCGCGGTCCAGCCCGAGGTTGCGCGGCTTGGCGCGGTACTCCACGCCCGCCGCCACCTTGCGGTTGATGAGATACGCCACCGAGGCTTCGGGCAGGACTTCGTAGCGGTCCTTTTTGTCGCCGCCAAAGCCCAGCAGGCCGAGCTGGTTGGCCCGTGTGGCGCGCAGGGTCAGGTTCCAGAGCAGGCTCTGGTCCAGCAGGATCTTGGTGGCGGAAACGTAGTAGTCCGTGTCGCTGTTGCGCTTGGCGCCCAGGTCGCTGGCCTGGCTCACGCCCAGGGTTTCCAGCCCGGCCACGCCCTTGTTGCGCTTGTACTGCGCGCCCACCGCAATCTGTGGCAGCCAGCGGTCTTGCGCATAGACGGCATCACCGGCCACGCGCAGCTTGGCGCCCACCACGTCCTGGCGGATCACCAGATTGTTCAGCGGTGCCTTGCTACCCGTGAAGCGCTGGTTTGCGAATGACAGCTCAAAGCGGTCCGCAAAGCCGACGGCCGCGCCGCGTGAATCCAGCGCGTAGTCCTGGGTGCGCACCACGGTGTAGAAGGCGTTGGCGCCGTAGCTGTCTTCGGTGCCGTAGCTCGTGATCAGCGCCCAGGGCGTGAGGCCGCCGCCCCCTGCGCCTTCCACCTGCGTCACGCCACCGGTGGCCAGCAGCTTGCCGCTGTCGGGCGCCAGGCTCTTGGGGCGCGGCAGCGTCTGCGCCTGTGCAGCGTGCGTGAAACTCAGGCCGATGCCGAGGCCCAGGGCCAGCGCAAGGCCTGCGCGCAGTGGCCGCTTCGGCGCCGTGCGTGCGTCCGGGAAGGTGGGGTGGGTCATGAAGAGCGTCCTTCAATTCAGGTTGGGGTGGATGCGAGGCGTGCCGGGCCATGTGTTCCGACTCATGCACACCAGTACGGCCCACCGGCGCGTTTGGATGCAGGCGCCCGTTCGCTTGCGCGCGAAATGCAGCGTGTCGGGTGAATCGGGCCGGACAGTTGCGCATCCGGCATCTGTTTGGCAGCCGCCGCGCTACGCTCGCCGACCCAGTTCGCTCAATCAATGCACCCGCACGGAGCCGCCATGCACCTCGCCCGCTTCCCCCGCATCCGCCTCGGCCACTTCCCCACGCCGCTGGAGCCCATGGAGCGCCTGTCGGCCGCCCTGGGTGGGCCCAAGCTCTGGATCAAGCGTGACGACTGCACCGGTCTGGCCAGCGGCGGCAACAAGACCCGCAAGCTCGAATGGCTCATGGCCGAGGCGGTGGCTCAAGGCGCAGACACCGTGCTCACCCACGGCGCCACCCAGTCCAACCACGCCCGCCAGACCGCCGCCGCGGCCGCCTTCCTGGGCCTGAAGTGCCACCTGGTGCTCGAAGACCGCACCGGTATTGCGAGTGCGGACTACCGCGAGGGCGGCAACGTCCTGCTCGACCGCGTGCTGGGTGCCACATACGAGCACGTGCCGTCAGGCACAAACATGGATGCCGCTCTGGCCGAAGCCGGCGAAAAAGTGCGCGCCGCCGGCGGCAAGCCCTATCTGATCCCCGGCGGCGGCTCCAACCCCGTGGGTGCGCTGGGCTATGTGAACTGCGCGCTGGAATTGCTCGCCCAGGCCAATGACATGGGCCTGCGCATCGACTGGCTGGTGCACGCCACGGGCAGCGCCGGCACCCAGGCCGGGCTGGTGGCCGGTCTGCAGGCGCTCAACAGCGGCATCCCGGTGCTCGGCATCGGCGTGCGCGCCGCGCGCGAGGCGCAGGAGGCCAAGGTCTTTGATCTGGCCGAGCGCACCGCCCACCTCCTGGACGCCCCCGGCGTGGTCAAGCGCGAAGACGTGCGCGCCAACTGCGACTACGTCGGCCCCGGCTACGGCCTGCCCACCCCCGGCATGTGGTCCGCGCTCAAGCAGGTCGCCCAGACCGAGGGCATCCTGCTCGACCCCGTGTATTCAGGCAAAGGCATGCATGGCCTGATCGACCTGATCGGCAAGGGCTTCTTCGGCAAGCACGAGAACGTGGTGTTCCTGCATACCGGCGGCAGCGTGGGGCTGTTTGGGTATCAGCATGCCATGGGGTGAAACGCCGCTGCGCCGGAGCCGGAAATGAAGATTGGCTCTGGAAGCGGCTCTCCAGGGCAAAGTGGCTGAAAACCCGCGCCGGACAAGCGGTTAGTGGCGCAGGGCGTGCGCGCTGGCAGGCGCGCACCCTTCGTGCGGCAGCGGACTGATCCGCCGACCGCCGCCCACTGCACCACACCAGCGGAGAGCCCTTTGCGATCCGCGACGCCACGAAAAACGCCCACCGAGCGGTGGGCGTTCGAGTGCCTGGCGATCCCCGGCGGTCAGGCCGGGTCGCGCAAGTGCGGCGTCACTTCTTCTTGGCGGCCTTGGCTTGCGCCTTGGCGGCTTTCTTCTCGGCTTGCTTGGCCTTGTAGGCCTTGGCCTTGTTCTCGTCGCGAACCTGCTTTTCGGTCTTTGCAGACACGACAACCGGGCTCAGCGCCAAGGGTGCGGCCACGAGCGCAGCGGACACCACAGCGGTCAACAGTTTTTTCACGATCACCTCCCTTCAAGAACAAGCACACGGCGTGCTGCGCGACGTTGTACCAGCGCGCGCCGCTTGCGCGGAAGCGGCTTGGCCCCGCTCTAGCGGAATTGGGGAGGCACGTGTGCGATGTGTTGGCCCGGACTTGAAGGGTGAGATCGGCTTGTGGCGCGGTTCTTCAGGCTAAAGTGGCTGAAGAACCGCATGGGACAAGCGGAAACACAATGCAGACCGCAACGGGGCCCGCGCTGGCAGGGGTTGGCGTCTCGCCCCTGCAGGGGCTCGCCGTTGCGCCGGTGGCGAGCAGTGCTCGCCAGAGACCCGGCTCCACCTCATGTCCGCGCGTCGAGCGGTGCTCATCGAAACCCGCGGACAAGCGGAAAGCCCTTTCGCGTTAGCCCTTTTGCGCAGGCACAGCCGGAGCCGCAGGTGCCATCGGCGGCATGGGTGGCCGCGGGGCTTCGCGCACGGTGTAGCCGGCGGGCAGCTTGAAGAGGTTGGCGTCGGGTTCGCCGCGCTTGAGGTTCTTCAGTTGGTAGGTGGACTCACCGGCGCGGGGGTCGAAGTCGCGCGAGTACAGGGTGAGCATGAGGTCCGGCGAGGTCCAGCGCTCGCGGGTGATGAGGATGGGCTTCTCATTGCCGATCTTGCCGGCCTCGATGGTCCAGGTGGTGCGTTCGCCGTTGGCGCGCACGCCTTCGAAGTCCTTGCTGCCCAGGCTGCTGGTGACGCCTTCGCCGCGCGGCGGGCCGAAGCGCATGGGGCCGTCGCCGCCGAAGATCTGGATGTTCGCGGGCATGGGCGGCATCGGAGGCATGGCGCCCATGGGAGGCATCGGCGGCATGGGGGGCATGGGCGGCGCGGCGTTGGGGTCGCCAATCCGATAGACGCGCACTTCGCGGTTGACGGTGGTCTTGCCGTCGCCGCTGCTCACTTCAGAGATCACCACGGGCGTGGGGCTGGCCGCCGTTCCGGCCGCAGCGGGTGCGCTTGCTGCACCCGCCGGGGGGGCCGACTTGGCCGCGGCGGCCTCGCCACGCACGCGCTCGCGGAACTGTTGCGCCCACTCGCGCATGCGCTCGGAATACTTGCGCCATTCGTCGTCGTGGCCGGGCAGGGGCTGCAGGCGGGCGGCCGGGTCGCCCATCTGCCAGTTGGGGCCGCGGTCCATGCGCATGGCGGTTTTGCTGGCCGCGTCGAGCACCCACTGCGCGCGCGCCACGGGGTCGTGGATGAAGATGCGGGTGTTGCCGTTGCGCTCGATCTCCTGGCGGGTGCGGCCTTCGCCATCGCGGCACAGGCGGGTGGTGGTCTTACGGCTGATGCGGTTGCCGTCGGCGAGGATCTGCGCGCTTTCGCTCACGGCGTCGGCGCAGTAGGGCGCGCCCGTCACGCGGCGGCGGTTGCCCATTTCATTGCCGGCCATCTGCACGGCCGAGCCGGTGAGCAGCATCGGGGTCAGGTCCGCCAACGGGCGCAGATCGGCCTGCGCCAGCACGCCAGCCGGAGCCATTGCATCGACCCGCGCGAGCAGATCGGCGTCCTGGGCCTGCACATGCAGCGCAGGCAGGCCGGCGGCCAGGGCAAGCAGCGCCGCAGCGCTGCGCTGGAGACGAAGGGGGCGATTCGAAGTCATGGGGAGCTCCTGGTTCAGAGTCGGAGAAGAGACGAGGTGTGGAAATGCGTTTGAATGCGAGCCTTGGAATGCGACGGCACGGGCTTGAACGGCGCTCACTGCACAACCCGCACGGCCAGCACGGCGCCCTGGGCATTGACGAGCAGCTCGGCCTGAACCGACTCATCGGCCCGCGCGGGGTCGAAAGGCAGGCCGAGCGCTGCCAGCTGGGCGCGCGGCAGCTCTGCCGGAACCAGCCAGCCGGCCGGGTCCTTGGCCAGTTCCGCTTGCGAAACCAGTGGCATGAAGCCGGAGCTGCTTGCGTAGCTGGCGAGGTTCTGCGCCATCTGCGTGGCCGAGGCCGCGATCTGTGCGCCTGCGCGTTCGGACTGCAGGTGCACCAGATTCAGCGCCAGCACGCTCACAGCAAAGACCGAGGCCGCCGTGGCAGCCAGACCCCAGGGAGACTGCACGAAGTCGCGCAACCAGCCCGGCAGTCGCCCGCCGCGGGCCGGTGCGGCCGCTTGGACAGACGGCGCGCGGGCATGCAGCTGGTCGAACGCGGCCAGCACGGCGGTCTGTGCGTGTTCGGGCGCCTGCCAGGCCGGGTCGCGGGCGAGCTGGCGGCGGGCGTGCGCAAAGGCGGCCGCCATGGATTGCGTGTCGGGGCCGGTCTGGGCTTGGGCGCCGGGGTGTGGGGTGGCGCGTGGGGCCGCCGGGTCGATGGCTGCGGAGCGATGGGGGTCAGGTGCCGTCATGCGAGGCCTCCTGGGTTTGGAAAGAGGGTTGGGCAGCACGCGCATTCGGGGGCGCGGCGGCGGGTGCGAGCAGGGCGGCCAGGCGGGCGCGGCCGCGGTGCAGGCGGGTGCGCAGGGTGTTGAGTTCGATGCCTGCAATCGCGGCGGCTTCTGCATAGCTGCGTTCCTGCAGCTCCACCAGGATCACGGCCTCGCGAAACACCACCGGCAGCGCGGCAATGGCGCGCATCAGCGCGTCCACGCCCTGGCGTGCGATCAGCAGACTGGCCGGTTCGTGCTCGGCGGTGGCGGCGGCACTGTCATCCCAGGCGGCGGATTCGTCGTCCGTGGGCATCTCGCGGTCCTGGTGGCGCAGGTGCGCCAGCACGGCGTGCCGCGCGATGCCGGCCAGATAGGCTGCTAGCGGTGCCCGCGCGGGGTCATAGCCCTGCGGCTTGTTCACAAAGGCGAGAAACGCATCCTGCATCGCATCGGCCGCCCATGCGGGGTTGCCGCACAGTGCGAGGCAGTAGCGATACACCGGCCCGGACTCGCGGGCATAGAGCTGTGCCAGCGCAGTGCGATCGCCCTCGGCAATGCGCTGGGCGAGGGCGGCGTCGGTGTGGGAGGCGGGGTGGGTCAGGTCCACGATGGGCAAGGGCGCGATCTACCTGGCATATTGCGCCGAGCCCGACGGAAGTTCCCGGCGCGCCGCAAGAGCGCACGCCCCAATGAAAAAGGCCGGGAAGCCCGGCCTTCGAGATGGCGCTGAAGCGTGCTCAGGCCGCTGCGGCCTGGCGCATGGCGCCTGCACTTGCACCCGTTGCGCTGCCTGCGTCGACCCCGGTGAGGGCCACTCGCATGCCCAGGGCACCGGCAAGTGCCATGAGCGAGGTGACGCGCGGATCAACGCGTCCCGATTCGATCAGCGAAATCTGCTGGTACGACACGCCGGAGCGTTCGGCCAGCTGGCGCTGGGTCAGTCCCTGTCGTACGCGCTCGGCGCGAACCACGCCGCCTAGATTGAGAATGTTCATTCAGGTCCCCTAATGACTGCTTACAACTCTTATTCGGCTCCAGATCAGCCCGCCTGTGTCGGTGGGTCTGCACGGTGCGCAGCCACGCATACCGTGGGCTTCAGTTCATCACGAAAGGTGTTCGGGCAGGGGCGAAATGTCCCCAAGTTGGGGGACAGCCGGACAGCCTTGTGACGGCAAAACCGCAGCTAAATGCGCTCTTGGCAACCTTGCCTTATGGGAAGGTTTGCGTCAGCCGGCCAAGCACGCGGACCGGCTGACCGGCGGCAAGCACCACGGTCTCCCCCATGGCGGGCGACACCCCGGTCAGCGCCTGAATATTCACCTGATGAGTGACCCACACCTCGATCTCGCTTGCCGCCAGCTGCGCGAGCCGCGTACGCAACGCGGCAGTCTGGGCAGGCTCGGTGCGCCGGTCTTCGAAGAAGCTGTTCAGGTCGGGCAGCACCGTCGGCTCGCCAAACGCAAGCGCTGCCGTGTCCTTGCAGCGGCACCACGCTGAACTGAGCACGCGCGTGGGTCGGATGCCCGCAGCCCGAAGGCGTACACCCAGGGCCCTGGCCTGATCACGGCCGCGCGCGTCCAGGTTGCGCTGCGTGGCGCATTGGGCAAGGTTGAAGCCCGGTGGGTCGCCAATGCCCGAAACCGTTTGCGCGTGGCGCATCATCAGCACCACGCCGCCCTGCGCCATCCGCTTGAGCAATGCCGCTTCGTCGAGCTCAGCAGCGCCGGCACGCGCTCCGACGCCTGCAAACAGCAATGCGGCCATCGTGCTGATCAGCCACCGGCCGAGGGTGCGCGTTACTGGGGCGAAGCAATGATGGTTCATCACCCAAGCGTGCCGCTTGGGGCGCTGCCAGGTCAATGCATCGAGCTGCGGGTTTGCCGCATCTGCGCGCACCTGCCGCAGCGGGGGAGTCCGCCCGTGCTAGTGGCCTGCAAAGGCGCACACGGTCCAGACGCCGAGCCCGGCGGCTTTCAGGCGGGCGCTGCCGCCCAGATCGGGCAGGTCGACGATGGCGGCAGTTTCAACCACATCCGCGCCCAGACGCTGAAGCAAGCGTGCGCCCGCCAGCATGGTGCCGCCGGTGGCAATCAGGTCGTCGATCAGCAGGACGCGCTGACCCGGGCGCGCTGCATCGGCGTGCACCTCCACGGTGGCGGTGCCATATTCGAGGCTGTAGTCCTCGCCGATGGTGTCGAAGGGCAGCTTGCCCTTCTTGCGGATGGGCACGAAGCCGCGGTTCAGGTTGTACGCGAGCACGCTGCCCAGGATGAAGCCGCGCGCATCGATGCCGGCCACCACATCGATGTCTCGATCCATGTAGCGATGCACAAATCGGTCGATCAGCACCCGAAAGGTCTTGGGGTCCTGCATCAGAGGCGTGATGTCGCGGAACATCACGCCGGGCTGCGGCCAGTCCGGCACGGTCCGGATCTGAGATCGGATGAATTCAGAATCAAGAATCATTCCTGTTTACCTCTCCTCGATGCGGCATCGATGCGCAGTTCCGATGCGCCTCGGCACAAATACCCCAGTGAACTGCTACGGATCAGTACACCGCTTTCGTGCATAAGCGTTTAATGATCAGCACCGTCCAAGACACGGACGAATTGCGCGGCGCGCAAGCGCCACACGTTCATCCTCCATCCATTTCCAAGGAACCCACAATGGCTGACATTTCTCGTCGCACCTGGCTCAAGGGTATTGCAATCACCGCCGTCGCCGTTCCCCTGGCAGGCGTGGCCACGCAGGCCAGCGCAGCCAAGAACGACGCCAGCCGCAAGGCCCTGCAGTATCAGGACACCCCCAAGAATGGCAACGCCTGTGGCGGCTGCATGCAGTTCGTACCGGGCAAGGACGCCAAGTCGCCCGGTGGCTGCAAGGTCATCCCTGGCGACAACGAGATCAGCCCCACCGGCTGGTGTGCAGCCTGGGTCAAGAAGGCCTGATTCAGGTCGGGCGACTCGAACCGCCGTGAAGCCCGCCGCGAGGCGGGCTTTTTCATGGTTGCGGCGCAGTCAGCCGCACGCGCCAGGGGTGCGCAACCGGCGCGTGCAGCTGCGCGGTTCGTCCGCGCACGATCAGCCTTTGAGTGAGCCGGCTGCCGCCTACCGCTTTCTTGGGAGTGGCACGTTCGGCCGTCGCGGCAAGCGCAGAAAGCCACAGCCCGGCGGGGGGTTCGTGGATACACTTTCCCGTCCAACGAGTACGGACCGGCTTCGTCGGGCGCAGCGATCGCCCGCCCGCACGCAGGGCAAGAAGTTTTCGGCCGTCCGGGATGCACCACCCCTGGAGCACCCGCCAGTACGACAGAGGCACCGACGTGAGTACAGAGCACGGCGCGGGAGATGGGCACCACGTGCTGCCCGCAGGCACCCGAATCAGCGAATTCGAGATCAAGAGCGTCATTGGGGAGGGGGGCTTCGGCACGGTCTATCTGTGCTTCGACACATCCCTTCACCGCACCGTGGCGCTCAAAGAGTATCTGCCGGGCGCACTGGCCACGCGCAACTCGGTGTCCAAGGTGGTCGTCAAGAGCGAGCGCCACAAGGAGACCTTTGAAGCCGGCATGCGCAGCTTCATCAACGAAGCGCGGCTGCTGGCTCAGTTCGACCACGGCGCGCTGGTGAAGGTCTACCGTTTCTGGGAAGCCAACGGCACCGCCTACATGGTCATGCCCTACTACGAGGGCGTGAACCTGCGGCAGATCCTCAAGAGTGAACCCGAGGCGATCGACGAGCCCTGGCTGCGTTCGATGCTGGTGCCGCTGCTCGATGCGCTGGAAAACCTGCACAACCAGAACATCTTCCACCGCGACATTGCGCCCGACAACATCATGATCCTGCGCACCGGCGCACCGGTGCTGCTGGACTTCGGCGCCGCGCGTCGCGTGATCAGCGACATGACGCAGGCGCTGACGGTCATCCTCAAGCCGGGTTTTGCCCCGGTCGAGCAGTACGCCGACGATGCCGGCATGAAGCAGGGCCCGTGGACCGACATCTATGCCCTCTGCGCGGTCCTCTATTACTGCGTCACCGGAAAGCCGCCGGCGGCGTCAGTCACGCGCTTGCTGAAGGACCCGCTGACGCCCCTGGCGACGGACCCGGCCTATGCACGCTTTTCTAAGGAGTTCCTCGGGGCGATTGACGCGGGCCTGGCGGTGAAGCCCGAAGATCGTCCGCAGTCGATGGCGGCTTTCCGTCATCTCATGGGCATGCAGACCTTCAAGCCGGCAGCGGCGCCGTCGGCCGAGGCGCAGTTTCCGCGTTCTGGCTTTGGTCCCACCGTCTTTCCGGTCACGGGTGCCAAGCCGCCTGCGCCCACCGAGTCGTTCGCCATTCCTTCGGCCGAGTTCGAAGCTGCGCTGGGCGGTGCGCCTGTGCCAGCTCCGGCAGCTGCTGCGCCGGCGCCTGTGTTCGAGGCCGACCAGACCATCATCGTCTCCAACCCGATCAGCCTGAGCGGCGCCGCGGCGTCTGCCTCGGCTGCGCAAGCCAAGGCCGCCGCGAGTGCAGTCCCTGGCAGCGGGACTGCGCCGGCGCCTGCCCCGGCGGCTCCGCCACCACAGCAGCCAGCGTTTGATCCTGACCTGACCCGGGTCATCAGTCCGTCGCAGTCAGCCCAGTTCGCCGCGGCCGCCAAGCCAGCCACTGCAGCGCCCGTTGAACCGGTATCTGCACCTGCACCTTCTGCGGCAAAGCCCGTCGCGGTGCCCGTGCCCGCACCGGCACCCGTGGCGACGGCTGTTGCCGCAGCCCCTGCAGCTACTCCCGCCATCAAGGCCGCGGCGCCGGAAGCCACGCCTGCCGCACAACAGAGTGCGATCAAGAAGCTGCAGGAAATGCAGGCCCGCGAACGCGCCATCCTCGAAGCTGGCGAAAGGTCTGCGGCCAAGTCGGCCGACAAGCCTGCTGACAAGGCTGCCGAAAAGCCTGTCGACAAGCCCGCAGACAAGCTGGCTGCACCCGCGAGTGTCAAGCCCGCTGACAAGGCCGACACCAAGGCAGCCGCTGCGCCTTCAGGCGCCAAGAAAAGCGGCAAGGGCGGCCTGATTGCCGTGGGCGCCGTCGTGGTCCTCGGTCTGGTGGGTGGCGGTGCTTGGATGGCCACGAGCTCCAAGCCCACGCCCGCACCGATCGCGGAGGCGTCTGCGCCGGCGCCCGCACTCGCCCCGGCGCCTGCGCCAGCCCCAGCCCCGGTCGATACGCAGCCGCCCGTCCCGCAGACGCCGCCGGCCGAGCCGCAACCCACGCCTGCACCGACGAGCCCGCCTGCAGCGGACGCCCAGGCTGAAAAGCAGGATTGGGAAAAGACCAACAAGACCAACCTCGCACAGGTCGAGGCCTTCCTCAAGAAGTACCCGGATGGTGCGCTCAAGGCTGAAGCGCAGAAGGTGCTCGATGAGTTGAAGTCCAGCGGACGGGCCAAGCTGCTCGCCAAGCCCTGGGCCAATGTCGTGATCACAGGTCCGGACGGCTTCAAGCGAGAGCTCGTGGTGCCTGGCCCGGATGACAACCTGCGCTTGCCCGTGGGCAAGTACGAGGCGCGCTTCAGCAACCCGGCCAAGCCGGACCAGGTTGTCGCACGCCAGTTCGAGGTCGTGGGTGGCCGCAGCATCAGCGTGCCCTCGGTCAACTTCTGATTCCGTGTTCCTTTCGAGTTCAACCACGCCGGAGCCCGTCATGTCCCCTGCCGTTCCCCCATACACGCTGGCCAGCCGATCGTCCCGCGCGTTGCTTGCCGCCGTTGTTGCAGCAACGCTGAGTGCGTGTGCAACCAAGGCGCCGGCACCCCAGCCTGCCCCGGCCCCCGCTGCTGCACCTGCGGCTGTCGCAGCGGCGCCCGCGCCTGCCCCGGCACCTGCGCCTCCGACGCCCGAGCAGGAACGCCGGGCTGCTCTGATCAAGATCGTGGATGAGGCTGTCGCCGCCTACGACCGCGGAGACTTCCGTGCTGCGCTGAGCCGCCTGAACGGCGCTGCAGACCTGCAGCGTGCCGAGACCGACATTCAAGTGCGTGCACTGAAGTACATGGCCTTCAGCAACTGTGCCCAGGGGCAGCGTGCACCTTGCCGTGCGGCGTTCGAGCGGGCCCTCACGCTGGACGCCAGCTTTGATCTGACGCCCGCGGAGCAGGGTCACCCGATCTGGGGGCCTGAGTTCAAGGCGGCCAAGGCAGCCGTCAAGCGCTGACGCGAGTGGTTACGACCTTGCCACGCTGAGGTCGTACCGCTTGCCCGCCAACCCTTCAGCCGCACTGCTCCATGGAACCGCGCGCCGGTCGCAACAGCGTCTACCTCCTCAGTGCGATTCTGGTCGCTCTGCTGGCGGGTTGTGCAAGTGCGCCTACGCCAGTCGCGGCACCTGCGCAGGTGGTACCCGCAGCGGTACCCAAGCCGCCGTCCCTCGGGCGTGCCGAACAGCTCGATGAGCTCGGCCGTGCAAAGGAGGCCGCGGAGCTGCGGGCATTGCTCGCCCGATCCGCTGCGGGCGCAGATCGACAGGCGCTCCTGTTCGAGGCCGCGCAAGGGTTTCTGAGCGCCAACAGCCCCCAGCTTGCGCAGACGGCCTGGGAGGGCATGCGAGAGACGGCGGGCCACCTGCCCATCGTGCTTGATGCGCAGCTTCGTCTTCAGCGCGGCGAAGCCCTGACGGCCTACGGGCTCTTGCGCGCCATCGATCCGGCACAGGTGAGCGAACTTGCGCGCGAGCCCTACCTGCGCGCCCTCGCGGACGCGCTGGATCGCATGGCTGACATTGACGTGCAAGCGTGGCCGGAGGCGCTCGCCTTCACCCGTGCGCGCTGCAAGCCGCCGCGCTGCGTCGCGCTGCAAGCCGCGCGCACTCCTGCGCGCCCTGGCGTATCGGCGGTGGCAGGAACATTGGCGTCGGCAAACGCTGCATCCTCCGGACCGGCTGCAACGGGTCCCGCCGGCGCGTCTTCCACCGCATCATTCGCGGGGACGGCTGCGCCGCAGAGCGTGGTGTTGGTCCGGGAGAGTCTCGCACAGCGCATCTGGGCGCGAACGCAGTTGATCGGTTTGATCGAGCCCTGGGTTGACGCCCAAGCCAACCAGGCGCGGCTGTGGCAGGCGCTCGAGCGCATTCCAGCGACAGAGCTGCGCGCGCTTCGCGCGCATGCCCTCCTCGCCGCCGGACCGGAAGATGGTCGTGCCTGGGTCGATCTCGCCCTGGCCTGGCAGGTGGAGCCCCCAGCAGCCAAGCAGGGCGCCGCGCTGGACGCATGGGCCAAACAGTACCCCCGTGTTGTGATTCTCGACCCCAAGCTGCTGCGACGCTCGGATGCCCAGGCAGGTACGGCACACATCGCGGCGGTGCTGCCGCTGAACTCTGCTGATTTCGGCGTTCTGGCCAAGAGTGTGGTGGCAGGCGCCCGCCAGGCGCCTGCAGGCGCGGCAGCGCTGCCGATCCGCGTCTACCCGACGGACGGATCCGCCAACGGCGCAATGTCTGCCTACCAACGCGCAGTACGCAGCGGTGCACGTGCCGTGATCGGACCGCTGACGCGCCGTGAAATGGCGGGTTTTGCGGACATCGATCTCTTGCCGGTACCGACGGTCGCCCTGAATGTGTTCGACGACCACGCCAGCGTGGTCAATCTGGTGCAGTTCGGGCTGTCGCTGGCCGAGGAAGGGCGGCAGATTGCAAAGCTCCTGGCGGGTCGCCAGATCCGAGACGTGTTGCTCGTACAGGGCAAACGGCCGCTCGATCAACGCGTCGGCGCCGCGTTCCTGGACCAGTGGACCGTCGAACTGGGGACCAACGCTCGGCCGAATGTTGCCGAAGGCAGTGCAGGCGTGAGCGCGTGGCTGAGCGCGACTACTGGCACATCCAGAGGCGGGCGGGCTGTGGTTTTGGCCACAGGCAACGAACTGGCACTCGATATCCTGCGCAGCTTGCCCGTGGACGTGCCCTTGTACGGCACATCCGGGTTGTTCGAGTTGCGGGACGACACGGCTGCCGGGCGTGCGCAAGTGCTGGAACTGCCCTACATGATTGATGCTGCCGCAGATATTGCGGGTTCGGGGGCGCGCGATCTGCTCGAATTGCGTCTGTTCGCGCTGGGCAAGGATGCAGCCGCTGTGGCACACGCGCTGGCCGCAGGCGAGCGCGTGCAGGCGGGCCAGACCCTGCTGGTTGGTGCCACGGGGCGCAGCGTCTTTCTGCGCTCAGGTCGCGTGGAGCGTGAGCTCACGCTCACCCGTCTGCAGCAATTGCGCGCTGCGGTGCCGGAGTCCGGACCGGAGCGTCAGGTTGAGAAGCTTCCGGAGCGTGGAGCCGACAAGCCGGCAGACAAGCCGGGTGGCAAGTCGGTTGATACGTCGGGCGAGAAGGCGGTGGACAAGAGCTTGGCACGCAGCGTTGCAGCCAGCACAGCGCCGCTCCGTTGAAGATGAAGCCGGTGATGGCTTGGCGCAGCATGGATTCCCGTGCGAGACCGGTGCGCGGTAAGTTTGTGCGCTGTTCAGTGAGATCGTCAGGCCTCTGCGCGATGCAGTGAACATCGGGCAAGCCAAGGAGTAGAGATGCTGACACTTCGGGTGATTGCGATAGATGGCGGTCCTCCCCCTTCGCCCATGACCGCGACGTTTGGCCCGCAGGGCGGGACGATCGGGCGCAATCCTGGCGTCACGCTGGTGTTGCCGGATGAAGGGCGCACCATCTCCCGGCAGCAGGCCACCATCGCGTTCGCGGCAGGTCAGTTCGTATTCGCCGAGCAAGGCTCGAACCCGAGCACGTTGAACGGCGAGCCGATGGGCCCGGGCCGGTCTGCCCCGCTCAAGCACGGTGACACGCTCATCATGGGCCCCTACACGCTGCAGGTGGAAGTGGTCGGCGCGCAGATGCCCATGGACGAACGCACACGGATGGCGCCCCCGCGGGCTGCCAAGGCAGCGGCCCCGCGCCCGGCGCCTGTACCGGCGGCGGCACCCTTTGTGCCTCCTGCACCTGCGCCTGCCGCATTCATCCCGCCCGCGCCGGCTTCTATGCCGGCGTTTGTGCCACCTCCACCGGCTTCTATGCCGGCGTTCATGCCGCCCCCACCGGCTCCGCCTGCTTTCATCGCCCCGCCGCAATCGCCTGCACCGGTTGCTGCTGCGCCCGTGCACGCGCCGATCGCTGCGGGTATTCCGACAGCGGGTGATTCATTCGACCCGTTTGCCAGCCTCATTGCGCCGAAGCCGCTTGGTTCAGCGCCGGTAGCTGCATCGCCTGCGGCCTTCATGCCAGCACCCGGCGCTGCGCCGGCTCCGGCGGGGGGCTTTGACATCTTCGCAGGGCTCGGCGGAGCTGCACCTGCGCCCGCCGCAGGCGCATTCGCCGATCCGCTGGCAGGCTTTGGGTCACCCGGTGCAGCCTCGATGCCACCCCCTGCGGGTGCAGGTCTTCCCGCAGGCGGGATTCCGGACGATTTCGATATCTTCGGCGCGCCGCCCGCCAGCAAGCCCGCACCGACACCGTCTTCAATGGGAAGTCTGGGCGCCGACCTGAACATCGGCACGCCCGGCGACTCCGCCAGCTCGATCGATTCGCTCTTCGGCCTTGGCGGTTCATCCGGCAAGGTCGATCCGTTGGCCGTCCTGGGTGCACCGGCGCCCGTACAGGGTGCGACTGGGGTGGCAGGCAGTGTCGATCCCTTGGCGATGTTCGGCGGTCAGGCAGCGCCGCAGGGGGCGGGGCCAGCGACATCCAACCACACGCCCGAGGTGAACTCGCTGTTCGCACTGCCCAAGGCGGCGGGCGCGCCGCCTGCGGTGGATGCCGCTTCGCGACAGGCCATGGACGATGTGCTGGCAGCGGCGCGCGCCCCGGCGCCGAACATGCTGGCAACTGGCTCATTCAAGCTGAACCCCTCTGCGCAGGCCCCTGCCCTGCAGCCCGCGATGCCGGCAGTCGCACCTGCGCGACCCGCCATGGTGTCGGGTGGGCCTGCCGGGGGACAGGCTGCCGGCCAGGATGCGTTGCTGCTGGCGCTGCTGCGTGGTCTGGACTGCCCGGTGGATGTGTCCCAGGGGCTGACTGAAGATCTGATGTTCCGCATCGGCCAGCTTCTGCGCGAGACGACACAGGGCACGATCGAGCTGCTCGCGGCACGCGCGCTTTCCAAGCGCGAGGTCAAGGCCCAGGCGACGGTGATCATGGAACGGGCCAACAACCCGCTCAAGTTCTCGCCCGATGTGGCCAGCGCAATGCCCTTCCTGCTGGCCGAGAAGCCCAATCGCGCCTTCATGCCGCCCGTGGAGGCGATGCGTGATTCGTACAACGATCTGCGCTCGCACCAAGTGGGGGTCATGGCCGGAATGCGCGCCGCGCTCGAGGGCGTGCTCGGCCGCTTTACGCCGGAGCAGCTTGAAAAGCGCCTGACGCAGAAGAGCATGCTCGATTCCCTGATTCCAGCTGCGCGAAAGGCCAAGCTCTGGGACCTGTATGTCGAGATGTATCGAGACATCGCCGAGGAAGCAGGCGACGATTTCCACAAGCTCTTCGGTCGCGCGTTCACCGAAGCCTATGAAGAACAGGTGGACCTGCTGCGCAAGCAGGATCCGCGCACCTAGCAGCACAACAAGAAGGCGGACATGCTCGAGTTCGAAATCCAGGCGCTCAGCGGTCAGGGGGGCCGAAGCTACCAGGAGGATTGCCAGGGCCACCGTGTGGCTGGCGGCATTCTGTGTCTGGTGGTGTCGGATGGCGCAGGCGGGCACGGCGGCGGGCACATCGCGTCTGAGCTTGCTGTGCGTGCCGTGCTCGACCAGCATGCGCATGAGCCGGCGTTTCTGCCGGAGACCGTGGCGCGGCTGATCGAGCTGGCACATCGCGTGGTGCAGAGCGGGCAGCAGAAATTTCCCCAGTACCCAGACATGCGGGCCACCCTCGTTCTGGCCCTGTGCGAGCTGGCGACGGGGCGAGTGCTGCTGGGCAATGTCGGAGACTCGCGCGGCTACGTGCTTGCCCGTGGTGCAGTCCAGCTGCGCACGCGGGACCACAGCATTGCGCAGCAGATGATTGACGCCGGCATGCTGACCGCGGACCGTCGCGAGCGTCCTCGTGGCGGCAACGTGCTGTTTGCCTCGCTCGGCATGGAGGATGCTCCGGAGCCCTATGTATACGAGCTGACAGCGCCGCTGACCGGTGGTGAAAGCCTGATGCTGTGCACCGACGGATTCTGGGAGGCACTCGACGAGCGGGTGGTGTGCGAAGGGGTGCAGGCCGGAACCACCGTGGCCAGCACGCTTGCTGTTCTTGAAAGCCAGCTCCTGGGCAGCATCCAGCCGGGCCATGACAACTACACCGCATTGCTTGCGCGCTGCCGTGTGGCGCAGCCCTCTTTTCTAGATGCAGACAGCACGGTGATTCTGCGTGTGCCGCCAGGCGGTGACGACGATCGGCAGCGCACTGTCATCCTGCCGCGCTCGGGCCGTTGAGCGGCGCGCGCGCTCGAATTCCAGGTGGTTTCATGAAGCGTTGGTTTGCTCCCGGCCGCACTGCGGCAACTCTGGTTGGTGCTGTGCTGCTCGCCGCATGTTCATCGCCGCCGCCCAAGGCGCCGCCACCGGCGCCCGTGGCCGTACCTGCTCCGGCGCCGGTCGTCGCGCCGCCTCGGCCGAGCCTCCCCATCATCGATACCGAGGTCGGTCGGCTGGTGCCGGTGGATTTCAGCGAGCTGACCGAGTTCTCGGTCGATCCGCTTGACGACGTGCACAAGACCTTTCGCTTCAGCTGCCAGTACTTCCGCAACCGCAAGCAGGCCCAATGGGCGCCACTGTGCGACCGGCTTGCCAGGCTCGCCCCGACGGACCAGGCCGGCCTGCGAGCACTGTTGCAGGAGTTGCAGCCCTACCGCATCGAAACGGACGATGGACGCGCCACCGGCATGATCACCGGCTACTACGAGCCCGTGCTGAGAGGCTCACGGATCAAGCGCAACCCCTATGTGCATGCGCTGTACAACCGACCTTCGGACCTGGTGGTGGTGACGGCGGGCAATGCCGGCGCGCGTGGCCGAAAGGTGGGCGAGAAGGTGGTGCCTTATTTCACGCGCGAGGAGATCTATTCGCCCAGCGGTCAGCAGTCCATGTCCGGCCGTGAGATTGTCTGGGTGGACGACCCCATGGACGTGCTGCTGATCGAAGTGCAGGGCTCGGGCCGGGTGATGTTGCCCGATGGCTCGGCAATCCGCCTGTCCTATGCCGACCACAACGGCCATCCACGCACGCCGTACTCCCAGTGGTTCCGGGCCAACGGCCTGCCGAACATCAGCTCCATGGAAGAGATCAGCCGCTGGGCGCGGACGGCGCCGCCGGATCGTGTGAAGCAGATGTCGAACAGCAACGCCCAGGTGATCTTCTTTCGGTGGGAAAACGTGACCGATGTCACGGTCGGGCCCGCCGGCGCGACAGGCACGCCAGTGGTGCCGTTGCGATCAATTGCCATCGACCCTCGCTCGATTCCGCTCGGGGCGCCGGTCTGGATCGAGTTCCGCAGTCCGATCAACAAGGACGTGATGTACCGCCGTCTGGTGTTCGGCTCGGATACCGGCGGCTCGAT
>JAIXTA010000026.1 GCA_027484405.1 Burkholderiales bacterium | reverse complement strand
CGCGTGATCGAACAGACCGTGCGCGAAAAGCTGCCCGAAGGCTTCCAGCGCGCCGAGTTCCTGCTCGAGAAGGGCGCCATCGACATGATCGTCGACCGCCGCGAAATGCGCACCGAGATCGCCCAGTTGCTCGCGCTGCTGACGCGTCAGGCGGCAGAAGCGGTGGCTTGATACGCACGCAGTACCCGATTCATCGGCAGGTGCCGAACGGGCAGTGTGCGACAGCAGGCTGCCCGTTTTCGCTTGTCCCATGCGGTTCTTGAAGGCATCCGCCTGAAAACCCGCGCCAAACAACCGGTTTGAGGCGCAGGGGGCTAGCGCTTGCAAGCGCTCCCTCTTCGGGCGGCGGCGAGCAGTGCTCGCCGAAACCCCGCTCTCAGCACCCAGCGAGCGTCTCCAGCCATACCCCTTGAAAACCCGCGTGGAACATGCGGATTCAAGCATGCGGCCCTCTGACGCCGCAGCACGCTCTTAAACTCCCGCGCCATGAACGAATCCCCCGCGCTGGCAGACTGGCTCTCGCGCATCGAGCGCCTGCACCCCAAGACCATCGACATGACACTGGAGCGCGTGCGCGAGGTGGCGCAGCGCCTGGAGATCCGCTTCGACTGCCCCGTCATTACCGTGGGCGGCACCAACGGCAAGGGCTCGACCTGCACGTTTCTGGAGTCCATCCTCACCCAGGCCGGGTTCCGGGTGGCGCTCTACACCTCGCCGCATCTGGTGCGCTTCAACGAACGGGCGCGCTTTGCGCAGGAGTTCGTGCCGGACGAGGCGCTGGTGGCGGCCTTCGAGCGCATCGAGGCGGCGCGCACGGATGCGGCCAAGGGCGAGGTGAGCCTCACTTACTTTGAATACACGACGCTCGCCTGCTTTCTATGGTTCATGGACTGCAAGCCGGACGCCGTGGTGCTGGAAGTGGGCATGGGCGGGCGGCTGGATGCCGTGAACCTGATCGATGCGGACGTGGCCATTGTCACCAGCGTGGATCTGGATCACATGGAGTACCTCGGCCCCACGCGCGAGCACATCGGCTGGGAAAAAGCGCACATCTACCGCGCCGGCCGCACGGCCATCTGCGGCGACCCGGTGCCGCCGCAGCGCCTGGTGGAGTACGCGGACAGAATCGGCGCGGACCTCTGGTTGTTTGGGCGGGACTTCAACTATTCCGGCGACAAGAACCAGTGGAACTGGGCCGGGCGCGGCACGCGGCGCAACGCCATGGCCTACCCCGGCCTGCGCGGCGCCAACCAGTTGCTCAACGCCAGTGCCGCACTGGCCGCGCTGGAGGCGCTGAGCGAGCGCCTGCCGGTGATGCAAAGCGCCGTGCGCATGGGCCTGCTCACGGCCGAGCTGCCCGGGCGCTTCCAGGTGCTGCCGGGCAAGCCGGCCATCATTCTGGACGTGGCGCACAACCCGCACGCCAGCGGCGTGCTGGCCGCCAACCTCGACAACATGGGCTTCTTTCCCTACACCTGGGCGGTGTTCGGCTCGATGGCCGACAAGGACGTGGACGGGGTGATCGAGAAGCTCAAGGGCCGCATCGACCACTGGATGCTCACCGACCTGCCCACGCCGCGCGCCGCCACGGCGGCGCAGCTCGCCGACAAGCTCGCCGCCGCCGGCATCGTGGCAGGGAAGGACTGCCGCATCGAGACCTTTGCCGATCCGGCAGCGGCCCTGGCTGCCGCCCAGGCTGGCGCGAGTGAGAACGATAGAATCGTGGTCTTTGGTTCCTTCTACACGGTGGGTGCTGCACTCACCGCCCTGAAGCGGGCCTGAGCCGGGGTGCAAGGCGCCGCGGCTCGGGTGGTCCACCCCCGAACCTGCGGTCCCTGATGGCTCTGTTCAAACGTTCTGCCGATGCATCCGCCGCGGGCTCGTCCGCAGGCAACCTTTCACCGGCCGATCCGGCTGCCGCGCTCAAGCAACGCGCCCGCCGCCGCCTGATCGGCGCCGTGGTGCTGGCCCTCACCGCCGCCGTGGCCGTGCCCCTGGTGCTGGACACCAAGCCCAAACCCTGGGCCGACGACGTCAACATCCAGATCCCGCCCAAGACCAGCAGCTACACCCCGCCCATGCAGGCTGAAGGTACGAAGGCGGACGCCGGCAAGGCGCCCGCCGCACCGGCCGACGCCACTGCCGCGGCCGTGCCCGAGGCCCCCAAGGCCGACGCCGCGCCTGGGGTGAGCGCGCCGAAGATCGAAGCCGCAGCGCCCAAGGCCGAGGCCGTCACGCCCAAGACCGAGGCTGCGCCGGCCAAGCCGGCCGCTGCACCCGCCAAGGTCGAACCAGCTGCGGCCAAGCCTGAGGCACCCGCCGCCAAGCCTGCAGAGAAGGCCGCTGAGAAGCCCGCCGAGAAGGCCGCTGAGAAGGCCCCGGCCAAGGCAGAAGCCAAACTCGAGCCCAAGCAGGAACCTAAAGCGGAACCGAAAGCCGCGGCCAAGACGGAAGCCAAGAGCGACACCAAGCCCGCCGCCGGCAAGGTCATTGTTCAAGCCGGCGCCTTCCAGACCGAGGACAAGATCAAGGCGGTCGAGGTGCAGGTGCGCAAGGCCGGTTTTGTGCCCTACCGCGAGACTGTGACCACGGCCAAGGGCGAGATCACCCGCGTGCGCTTCAACGTGGCCAGTGAAGAGGCCGCCAAGAAGGCGATCGCCAAGCTCAGCCTCGAGGGCCTGAGCCCGCGCGTTGCGAATTGAACGTGCCCACTGATCGCGCCCACCGCCCCCATTCCCTCGTGACACCGCGCCCCGCCCCCGGACACCCCAGATGAAGTTCACGCTGGTGGACGCCGTCGTCCTGTTCATCCTGCTGGCCTCGGTCATCATCAGCGTGATCCGCGGCCTGATGCGCGAGATCCTGAGCCTGGTGGCCTGGGTGGCGAGCTTCGTGCTTGCGCTGGCCTTTGCCACCACGGCAGCAGACTGGCTGCCGGCGAGTGTGGAAGGCCCGATCTGGCGCATCGCCCTGGGCTTCATCCTGGTGCTGGTAGGCACGCGCCTGATCGGCTCGGTGCTGATCTGGCTGGTGGACAAGGCCATCACGGCGGCGGGGCTGAAGCTGGCCGACCGCGGCCTGGGCGGCCTGTTTGGCCTGGCGCGCGGTTGCGTGATCGTGATGGCGCTGGCCGTGGTGGCGGGCCTCACCCGCCTGCCCGAGGACCCGGCCTGGAAGCAGGCCTACACCACGCCGTGGATTGTTCTCTCTATTCAGACCATCAAGCCGGCCTTACCGGCTGAAATGGCGAAATACATCAAGTTCTAGCGGGTACACCAACCCAAGGGGATCGCTCTCATGTGTGGCATCGTCGGTGCAGTGGCCAAAAGCCCGGTCAACCAGTTGCTCTATGACTCCTTGCTGCTGCTGCAGCACCGGGGCCAAGACGCCGCAGGGATTGCGACCCTGCAGGGCAACGCCTTCTCCATGTACAAGGGCAACGGCCTGGTGCGGGACGTGTTCCGCACGCGCAACATGCGCGCCCTGCCGGGGCACATGGGCATTGGCCAGTGCCGCTACCCCACGGCCGGCTCGGCCTCCAGCGAGGAAGAAGCCCAGCCCTTCTACGTCAATGCGCCCTTTGGCATTGCGCTGGCGCACAACGGCAACCTGACCAATGCCGAGCAGCTGGGCGAGGAGATGTTCCGCATCGACCGCCGGCACATCAACACCGGCAGCGACTCCGAAGTGCTGCTCAACGTATTTGCCAATGAGCTGGGCAATGCCGCTCGCGGCCTGAGCCTGGACGAGCACAGCATCTTTGCCGCCGTGCGGGCCCTGCACAAGCGCGTCAAGGGCAGCTACGCCGTGGTGGCCACCATTGCCGGCTTCGGGCTGGTCGCCTTCCGCGACCCCTATGGCATCCGCCCGCTGACCATCGGCCAGGTCGACACGCCGGACGGCCGCGAATACATGGTGGCCAGCGAGAGCGTGACGCTCGAAGCCATGGGCTACCACGTGCTGCGCGATGTCGAGCCCGGCGAGTGCGTGACCATCGATCTGGATAACAACATCAAGTTCGCCCAGTGCGCCGAGAACCCGATCCTCGCGCCCTGCGTGTTCGAGTACATCTACTTCGCCCGGCCCGACAGCACCATGAACGGCATCTCGGTCTACGAGAGCCGCCTGAAGATGGGCGAAACGCTCGCTGCCAAGGTGGCGCGCACCCTGGATGTGAGCGAGATCGACGTGGTCATGCCGATCCCGGATTCGTCCCGCCCGAGTGCCATGCAGCTGGCCATGAAGCTGAACCTGCCCTTCCGCGAAGGCTTCATCAAGAACCGCTACATCGGCCGCACGTTCATCATGCCGGGGCAGAACACGCGCAAGCGCAGCGTGCGCCAGAAGCTCAATGCCATCCGCGAGGAATTCGCCGGCAAGAACGTGCTGCTGGTCGATGACTCCATCGTGCGCGGCACCACCAGCCGCGAGATCGTGGACATGGCGCGCGAGTCCGGCGCGAAGAAGGTGTTCTTTGCCAGCGCCGCGCCGCCCGTGCGTTTCCCGAACGTGTACGGCATCGACATGCCCACGCGCAGCGAACTGATCGCCTCCACCCGCACCGACGAGGAAGTGGCCCGCGAGATCGGCGCCGACGCGCTGGTCTATCAGGACCTGTCGGACCTCAAGGCCGTGCTCACCGGCCTGAACCCGAAGATCACCCAGTTCGACGCCAGCTGCTTCGACGGGCAGTACATCACCGGCGACATCGACATGGCCTATCTGGACCGCCTCGAGGCCTCGCGCAACACGCCCAAGGCCGAGAAGGGCGGCGGCCTGATGCACAACGTCGGCTACGCCGGCGGTGGGGACTGAGCGTGCAGACCGGCAGGCCTGAGCGATGAGCCTGCTGCAGGACGCACTCGCCGCCCACCATCGCCTGCAGCCGGCCTCAGCCGGCACGCGGCGCGTGGTGGCACTGGTGGGCGCCAAGGGTCTGCTCGGCGATGCCGTACTGCATGCGCTGCTGGCGCGCACGGAATTTGCGCAGGTGGCGGTGGCGGTGACCACCGAGCTGCCGAGCACCGAAGACAAGATCCGCCCGGTCACCACGGACCACTGGCTCGACGCCGCGCCGACCGATGCCGTGCTGGTGGTGAGCGACGCCGCCACCCGCGAGGACCCGACCCAGCGCGTGGCCAACGGCCGCGACCGCGTCTATCTGCCCCTGAGCCCGGACGAGGTGCTGGACCACGCACAGCGCCTGATCGAGGCCGGCGTGCAGCGCCTTGCGCTCATCATTCCTGTGGCGGGCTGGGCGCATCGGCCGGCGGCCATCCGCGGTCAGCTGGAGAGTGAACTGGATCTGGCCCTGGCCCGCTTGCCGCTGGTGAGCCTGCTGCTGATCCGGCCGGAGCGCGACGCGGCGCCCGCCGGCGCGAATGCATTCAGGCGGCTGGTGGCCAGCTATCTGCGCCAGTTCCGCATGATGCAGCCGCAGCATGCGCCCGTGACCTCGGCTGCGCTGGCAAAGTGGGCAGCCCAGCGCCTGGTGGGCCTCGCGCCCGGGGTGCATGTGGTGGAATTGAGCGAGATTGCCGCCGAGATCGAGCGCGCCCGCAAGGCCTGAGTGCCCCGGTGCCGTGCCACGGCGGCCCGCGCAGGGAAGGGCGCACCTCCATGACTGAACCCATCAAGCCGGCTGATCCGTCCGCCTGGCACCCCGACACGATTGCGGTGCGCGCTGCCACGCAGCGCTCGCAGTTTGGCGAGCACTCCGAGGCGCTGTTTCTCACGAGCAGCTTCACCTACGAGAACGCCGCCCAGGCCGCCGCCCGCTTCAAGGGCGAGGAGCCGGGCCCTGTGTACTCGCGCTTCACCAACCCGACCGTGGCCATGTTCGAGCAGCGCCTGGCCGCCATGGAGCGCATGGAAGCCGGTGTGGCCACGGCTACCGGCATGAGCGCCATCCTCGCCTGCGCCATGGCCCTGTGCTCGCAGGGCGATCACATCGTGTCCAGCCGCAGCCTGTTCGGCTCGACCTACAACCTGTTTTCGCAGCTGATGGCACGCTTCGGCGTGAGCACCACCTTCGTCGGCCAGAACGATCTGGATGCATGGCGCGCCGCCGTTACGCCCAAGACCCGGTTTCTGTATGTGGAGACGCCGTCCAACCCGCTGCTGGAAGTGGCGGACGTGGCCGCGCTGGCCGAGATTGCTAAGAGCGTGGGTGCCGAGCTGATTGTCGACAACTGCTTCTGCACGCCCGCGCTGCAGCGGCCGGCGGAATTCGGCGCGAGCATCGTGCTGCACTCGGCCACCAAGTTCCTCGAAGGGCAGGGCCGGGTGCTGGCCGGCGCGATCCTTGCGCGCAAGCAGCTGATCGAGGAGAAGTTCATCCCCTACATGCGCACGGCCGGCCCGGCGCTCTCGGCCTTCAATGCCTGGCTGCTGCTCAAGAGCATGGAGACCCTGTCTGCCCGCATGGAAAAGCAGAGCCGCAGCGCGCAGCTGCTGGCCGAACGCCTGGCTGCCCACCCGGGCGTGAAGCGCGTGAACTACCCCGGCCTGCCCAGCCACCCGCAGCACGCCCTGGCCATGCGCATGCAGAACGGCAGTGGCGGCGCGCTGCTGAGCTTCGAGGTCACCGGCGGGCGCGAGCATGCCTGGCGGGTGATTGATGCGGTGAAGATCTGCTCGATCACCGGCAATCTGGGCGACACACGCACCACCATTACCCACCCGGCCACCACGACCCATGCGCGCCTGACGCAGGAGGCGCGTGACGCTGCCGGCATCCGCGACGGGCTGGTGCGCCTGTCGGTGGGCCTGGAGTACGTGGAAGACCTCTGGGCCGACGTCTCGCAGGCGCTGTAGGCCGGGGCCATCGGTGCTCCTGCCGGATTCAGGGCGATTTTGTGCCGGATTGTTCCATTTTTGGCCGAAAGTGATCTAAATATAGGTTCTCTTCGATCAGATTCCTGGCCAGAAGGCGCATCAGACAAGCGAGAAGCCGGCAATGGTCTTCTGCTCGTTCATTTGTCCGAAAATAATCTATTTATGTGTGGGTGCCGACGGGCTGAGCAGCAGTTGCAGTGTGGCTTGTACGCGCGCATCGTCCAGCAGCGCCAGGTGACCGAGGCGTGAGAAGCGCAGGGTCTCGGCGCCGGGCAGGGTCTGGTCGTCCTGCGGCGCCACCACGTTGTCGTGCCGGGACAGGATGACCGTGGTGGGCGGCAGCGGGTGTGCGCCCTCGTGCGCCGCCAGCCCGGCCAGCCAGGCGTTGTTCCGTTCCATCTGCCGCGCATTGCGCCCCAGGCCCAGCCGTGCGTGCTTGGTGCCATGGTGCGGCGAGCCGATCGTGATGAGCTGCGCCACCGCGGCCGCGCCATGCGCGCGCAGATAGGCCCGCGCCACCAGCCCGCCCATGCTGTGCCCGACGAGGGCCACCTGCGTCGCACCGGTTTCGGCCCGCAGTGCGTCCACGGCGGCCGCCACCTGCGGCACCAGATCATCGATCGAGACCAGTGCCGGGCGCAGGCTGATCGCCCGGCTCACGATGCCCTGCGCCGCCAGCTGCTGCTGCAACCTGAACCACAGCGCCTCGGTGCAGAAGTAGCCGTGCAGCAGCAGCACCGGCACACTGCCCGGCGCCAGGCGTGCCGGCTGCGGCTGGGTGCGCCCGTTCAGCCAGGGCTGCTCGATCAGGAACATGCGCGTCGAGCTGCGCCACTCGCCCAGCGCGCAGCGCCAGAAGCCCTGCAGCCCGAGCGGCTCGCTGGACCCCGCCAGCCACAGGCCGGCGGCATTGATGCCCAGATGGATCGGCAGCCAGGCCGCGAGCAACAGGCCCCAGGCCAGCAGCGCGGCGGCGCCATCCCAGATCCAGCCGGCCAGCAGCGCGGCCGCACCGATGTAGCCGAGGATCGTCAGGCGCAGCCACGCGCTGGGTGCGAGGCCGGCCGGGGTGCGTGTCAGGGTGGGAGCGGACGATGCCGGAAGCA
Organism: Burkholderiales bacterium; assembly: GCA_027484405.1. GTDB lineage: Bacteria > Pseudomonadota > Gammaproteobacteria > Burkholderiales > Burkholderiaceae_C > Piscinibacterium. The sequence goes on along the minus strand of JAIXTA010000026.1, from coordinate 4,155 downwards.
CGATGGATGCGGGTTGGAGAAAGATCTATTGAGCCACAGATAGCCACAGACGCACACAGATGAACTGATCCGATGGCCCGCTTAGGTGCCGACTGGCTTAGCCTTTATCGGTGTTCATCTGTGTTTATCTGTGGCCCAAGAGGTTTGCGCACCGCCTGGCGGCCGCACGATTGAGCCACAGATGGACACGGATGAACCGATCTGAGGGCCACGCATCGAGATGACCGACTGGGCTTTCATCGGTGTTCATCTGTGTCCATCTGTGGCCCAAGCGGGTTTTCTCTCCGCCCAGCTGCGCTACACGAGCGACACCTTCTTGCCGCTCAACTGCTCGGCCAGCGCCTCACCCAGCTTGGTGACGATGCCGTAGATGGAGAGCTGCGGGTTGGCGCCGATCGAGGTCGGGAACAGCGAGCCATCGAAGATCGACAGGTTCTCGATCTGCCAGTGCCGTCCGTCGGGCCGCGCCACGCCACGCCTGGCATCGGCCGCCAGACCGCAGCCGCCCATGACGTGGGCCGAGACCACGCGCGTGAGCAGCGGCTTCATCGGCAGGCGCTCGATGGCGGCCTTGGCCTGCAACCAGCTGCTGTAGCCGGCCGCCGTCTCGTGCACCGGGTAGACGGTCTTGGCCCCGGCGGCGAACTGGATCTCGGCCATGGCGAGAAAGGCGCGGCGCGCACCGTCGAAGAAGTAGTCGTTCAGCGGATAGTCCAGCACCGGGCTGCCGTCGGCGCGCAGTTCCACGCGGCCACCCGGGCTGTCCGGATGGAAGCCGTCGCGCAGCAGTGCCAGCAGCGCATGGGTGCGGTCGAACTTGCCCATGATCTCTGAGTGCATGGTGCCAAAGCCGTGCACGGTGGAGGCAAACAGCACCGGATGCAGGGGCGGGGCCTCGAGCTTGAAGCCCATCGGGCCGTCGATCGGCTGGGTATCCAGGAAGTGGTCGGTGTAGATGGTCTGCGGCGCACCCATGAAGCCTTCGACCTTCTGCTCCATCAGCGCAGAGGAGATGACCACGGGGTGCAGGAAGGTGCGGCGGCCGAGCGTGCCGTGCGGGTCCGGCGCCTTGGAGCGCAGCAGCAGCGCCGGGCTGTTGATTGCACCACCCGAAAGAATCACGTGCTTTGCGCTGATGCGAAAGGGCTGGCCGGCAGGTGCCAGGCCCGGCGCGTCCAGCGGCTGCACCAGAACGCTGCGCACCTTGCCATCGACAAGTTCCAGCCGCTGCGCCTGACAGCGTGTGAACAGGCGCGCGCCGCGGTCCATGGCCACGGGGATGGTGCTCACGAGCATGGACTGCTTGGCATTGGTCGGACAGCCCATGCCGCAGTAGCCGAGGTTCCAGCAGTTGCGCACATTGCGCAGGATGGCAGCCGCCGGAATGCCGAGCTTGGCCGCGCCGCGGCGCAGCAGGTCGTTGTTCTCGTTGGGAGGCGTGAGCCAGGCGCTCACGTTCAGGCGCTGCTCGGCCTCCAGGAAGAACGGTACGAGCTTCTCGGGCGTGTAGTCCGAAAGGCCGAACTTCTCGGTCCAGTAGGCCAGGGTGGGGTGCGGCGTGCGGAAGCTGCTGGTCCAGTTGACCGTGGTGGAGCCGCCCACCGTGCGCCCCTGCAGGATGTTGACGCCCTTGTCCTTGGTCTTGCGCGCGGCAGACTCCTGATAGAGCTGCGGATAGGCATCGGCCTCGCGCATCTTGAAGTCGCGGCTGCTCTTGAGCATGCCTTCCTCGAGCAGCACCACGTCCAGCCCGGCCTTGCTCATCAGCTCGGCGGCAATGCCGCCCCCGGCCCCGGTGCCGATGATGAGCACATCACACTGCACATCCGGCTGGGCGGCCGGCGCGTTCACGACCTTCCAGCCGCGTTCAAGACCCTCGCGGATCGGATCAGGCAACTGCACCATGGCTGTGTTCAAGAGAATTGGATGTGCGGACCGGGGTAGCCCGTGGGGCCCCAGGTGGACGGGTCGGCATAGAAGCTGCCGGCCGCGAGATCATGCAGGGCGTGATAGCCGACCTGCAGCAGGCTCAGGGAATGCGTGCGCCAGCTCTGCAGAAACTGCGCAAGCGCCTCGGGCGTCGCCTGTTCCCAGGGCGTGGTAACGCCCGCAGCCAGGCGGCGGAAAGCCGCGTTGTCCAGCAGGCCGAAGAGTTCGCCGATCTCATCCTGCACCGGCAGCGGCAGGCCGGCCATGGTGGCGAGCATGCGGTCCGTGGCGGCGGCCAGTTCCGCGCTCGCGAGCGGCTTGCCGCCCGGCTGGCCGATCACGGCCGGAATGAGGGCGCTGATCAGGGCGCGCGCTGCGGGCGTCTGCAGCGCGGCGCGTTTGGGTAGGCCGTTCTGGGTGCTCCACCACCAGCCCCCGGCGGCCAGCAGTGCAGCGCCGCCAGCGCCCACCACCAGAAAACGTCTGCGATTCATGCGCCCGATTCTTGCAGGGCGTGCGGAGGCACCGCAGACGCTTTCCTAGAGGCGCGTCACTATGCGCTGCAGCAAAGATCGGTGCATTTCGCGCCGCGGCGCGGCATCGCCGGCAGGGCGCTTGAATACACTGCACGCCATGAGCAAAGCCTGGCGCGCCGAGTGGCAAACCCGTCTGCTGAAGGAGCTTGCTGCGCTGCAGCAGCTGCGTGTGGCCGAGGGCGAGCTGGCTGCATCGCTGACGCAACTGCAGAGCTGGCAGCGTGCCCGTCTGGCGCGGACCTACGCCGATCAGCTGGCCGATGCGGCCACCGAGCCGGCCGGCCGCTTCTTCCTGGAGCAGCTCTACTGCCCGGCCGAACAGGCGGCGCAGCGCGACGCCGACGTGCAGCGCATCGTGCCCACGCTCGCCAAGTTGCTGCCCGAAGTAGCTCTGCAGGCCATTGGCGACGCCGTGAGTCTGGACCTGCTGTCTGCCGAGCTGGATGTGGCCCTGACCCGGACCCTGGAGCGCGCGCGCCTGCCTCTGAGCGAGACGACCTACGCCCGGGCCTACGCCACGCTCGGCCGGCCCGCGGATCGCCAGAGGCAGATCGAGCTGACACGCCGCTGCGGCGAGCTGCTGGCCCAGGCGGTCAAGCTGCCGCTGATCATGCCCACCGTGAAGATGATGGAGCTGCCGGCCAAGGCTGCCGGGCTGCAGCGCTTGCACACCTTTCTCGTGCAGGGGCTGGTGGCGTTCAAGAAGCTGCCCTCGCCCAAGGCCTTTCTGGACGTCATCGAAAGCCGCGAGACCGCCCTCATGCAGGACTGGCTGGCCGCAGCGCCTGTTGCCTGATGCGCAACGCCCGTCGGCTGTTGCGCCCGCGCGCCGGCGCCGGCCGGCCGGGGCGAGCTAACTCCCTGAAAACAAAGCGCTTTCCGGCTATACTGGAGGGCTTCCGCGAACGCTTTTGCCGATTTGCGGAAGATGGTGCGGCCGACGCCCGTTGGCCGTGTTGATCAACACCGCCGCCAGTCCACTTCTGACCGGACGCGGCGAGATTGAAAGTTCCCCAATGTCTGAAGCTCAAGTTGCCACTGGCGGCGAATCCTTTGCCGCCCTGTTTGAAGAATCCCTCAAGCGCGCCGACATGCGCGCCGGTGAAGTGGTCACCGCCGAGGTGGTCCGTCTCGACCAGAATTTCGTGGTCGTGAACGCAGGCCTGAAGTCTGAAGCCTTCATCCCCGTCGAAGAATTCTTCAATGACCAGGGCGAAGTCGAAGTGGCAATCGGCGACTTCGTCACCGTGGCCATCGATGCACTGGAAAACGGCTACGGCGACACGATCCTGTCGCGTGACCGCGCCAAGCGCCTGGCCGCATGGGTCAGCCTGGAGCGCGCGCTGGATTCCGGCGACCTGGTCTCCGGCACCGTGACCGGCAAGGTCAAGGGCGGCCTGACCGTCATGACCAACGGCATCCGCGCCTTCCTGCCGGGTTCGCTGGTCGACACCCGTCCGGTCAAGGACACGACCCCCTACGAGGGCAAGACCCTCGAGTTCAAGGTCATCAAGCTGGACCGCAAGCGCAACAACGTGGTGCTGAGCCGCCGTGCCGTGGTCGAGGCCACGATGGGCGAAGAGCGCGCCAAGCTGATGGAAACCCTGCGCGAAGGCTCCATCGTCAAGGGCGTGGTCAAGAACATCACCGACTACGGTGCGTTCATCGACCTCGGCGGCATCGACGGCCT
>JAIXTA010000020.1 GCA_027484405.1 Burkholderiales bacterium | reverse complement strand
CTTGCCGGCCAGCGAGCGGAACAGCTCCGCCGTGCGCTCGGTCTCGGCATCGGTCATGCCGGCCACGGGTTCGTCGAGCAGCAGCAGCTGCGGGTCCTGTGCGAGCAGCATGCCGATCTCCAGCCACTGCTTCTTGCCGTGCGACAGGGTGCCCGCCGGCACGTGGCGGTCTTCAAGCAGGCCGATCTGCGCGAGCAGGCCGTCGATGCGGTCGCGTGTCTCGCCACTCAGGCGCGCACGCAGGCTGGCCCAGACGCTGCGCGGCGCCTTGAGCGCGAGTTCGATGTTGGTGAAGACATCGAGCATCTCGAAGACGGTCGGCTTCTGGAACTTGCGGCCGATGCCGGCGGTGGCGATCTCCGGCTCCGACAGGCGGGTGAGGTCGATGGTCTGGCCGAAGAAGGCGCTGCCGGCGTCGGGCCGGGTCTTGCCCGTGATGACGTCCATCATCGTGGTCTTGCCCGCGCCATTGGGGCCGATGATGCAGCGCAGCTCGCCGGGTGCGAGCGTCAGGCTGAGCTGGTTGAGGGCCTTGAAGCCGTCGAAGCTGACCTCGATCGCGTCGAGATACAGGATCACCCCGTGCGAGGTGTCCACGCCCTCGGGCACCAGACGCCCGGCAGCCAGGGTGCTGCCGCCGTCGCTGGCGCCCAGGCCCACTGCAGCCGGTGTCATGGCCTGCCCCCTGTGGACCGACGCGCGGCCCGCCACTGCGCCACTGCGCCCACAATGCCGCGCGGCAGAAAGAGCGTGGCCAGCACGAACAGCGCACCGAGTGCGAACAGCCAGAGCTCCGGAAAGGCCATGGTGAACCAGCTCTTGAAGCCGTTCACGGTGGCGGCGCCGATGATCGGGCCGACCAGGGTGCCGCGCCCGCCCACCGCCGCCCAGATGGCGATCTCGATCGAGTTGGCCGGCGACATCTCGCTGGGGTTGATGATGCCGATCTGCGGCACATAGAGCGCACCGGCAACGGCCGAGAGCACCGCGGCGATCACCCAGATGGTGAGCTTGTAGTACAGCGGGTTGTAGCCGCAGAACATGACGCGGCTTTCGGCATCGCGCACGGCCTGCAGGATGCGGCCGAACTTGCTGGCCATCAGTGCGCGCGAGGCCAGCAGTGCGGCCAGAAGGACGAGCACGGTGAGCGCAAAGAGCACGGCACGCGTGCCCGGCGCGGTCAGATCGAAGCCGAGGATGCGCTTGAAATCCGTGAAGCCGTTGTTGCCGCCGAAGCCGGTCTCGTTGCGGAAGAACAGCAGCATGGCGGCATAGGTCAAAGCCTGCGTGATGATCGAGAAGTACACGCCCTTGATGCGCGAGCGGAAGGCGAAGTAGCCGAACACGAAGGCCAGTAGCCCCGGCACCAGAATCACCAGCAGCATCTGCGCGATGAAGCTGTCGGACAGCGCCCAGAACCAGGGCAGCTCCTTCCAGTCCAGAAACACCATGAAGTCCGGCAGATCGCTCTTGTAGACCCCGTCACGGCCGATCTGGCGCATGAGGTACATGCCCATGCCGTAGCCGCCGAGCGCAAAGAACAGGCCCTGACCCAGGCTCAGGATGCCCGTGTAGCCCCAGATCAGGTCCATGGCCAGGGCGACCAGCGCGTAGCAGAGAATGCGGCCGACCAGCTTGAGCGTATAGGCCGAGACATGCAGCGCATGCCCCTCGGGAAACAGCACATGGGCCAGCGGCAGGAGCAGCAGCAGGCCGGCCACGGCCAGCATCACCCCCAGGGCGCGGCGCTGGCTGGCGGCGTCGCTGCCGATCAGGCGCAGGCTGACCGGGCCGGGTGCGGAAAGCGGTGCGGCGCTGCTCATGAGTCGACAAACCGGCCGCGCAGCGCAAACAGGCCCTGCGGCCGGCGCTGGATGAAGAGGATGATGCCCACCAGGATCACGATCTTGGCAAGCACCGCGCCGATCTGCCCTTCAAGCAGCTTGGACAGCAGCCCCAGGCCCATGGCGGCCGAGACCGCGCCGGCCAGCTGCCCCACACCGCCCAGCACCACCACCATGAAGGCATCGATGATGTAGGTCTGGCCGAGATCCGGCCCCACGTTGCCGATCTGCGAGAGCGCCACGCCGCCCAGGCCGGCAATGCCGGACCCGAGGCCAAAGGCCATCATGTCCACGCGCGCCGTAGGCACACCGCAGCAGCTGGCCATGGGCCGGTTCTGCGTCACGCTGCGGATGAACAGGCCCAGGCGTGTGCGCGTCAGGATCAGCCAGGTGCTGACCAGTACCAGCACGGCGAACAGGATGATGGCAATGCGGTTGTAGGGCAGCACGATGCCCGGCAGCAGCGCAAAGCCGCCGGACAGCCAGGCCGGGTTCTCCAGGCCGACGTTCTGCGCGCCGAAGATCGTGCGCATGGCCTGGATCAGGATCAGGCTGATGCCCCAGGTGGCCAGCAGGGTCTCCAGCGGCCGGCCGTACAGGAAGCGGATCACCGTGCGTTCCAGCAGCACGCCCACCAGGGCCGCGCTCAGAAAGGCCACCGGCAGCGCGATCACTGGATACCAGGCAAAGTACTCCGGCGCCCATTGGCGCACCTGGACCTGCACCACATAGGTGGCATAGGCGCCGATCATCATCAGCTCGCCGTGCGCCATGTTGATCACGCCGATCAACCCGTAGGTGATCGCCAGGCCCAGGGCCACCAGCAGCAGCACACTGCCCAGGCTCACACCGGTAAAGAGCGTGGCCACCGCGTTGCCGATTGCAAGGCGCCGCTCAATGGACGCCAGCGAGGTCTGCGCCGCGGCGCGTACTGCGCTGTCCGGCTCGTTGGGTGTGCCACCGGGGCTCTCGAGCATGGCGGCCAGGGCGGCGCGGATCTCCGGCCGGCTGCTGGCGGCGAGCAGCTCGACCGCCTCGCGCCGCTGGATGGCGTCCGGGCTCTTGAGCATCAGCTCGGCGCGGCCCATCTGCAAGGTCTCGCGAATCTCGGGGTCGCGCTCTGCCGCCAGGGCGCGTTCGATCAGGGGCAGGCTTTCGATCTCGGCATCGGCCAGCACCTTGGTGGCCGCGGTCCGGCGTGTTGCAGCATCGGGCGAGGCCAGATCCAGCAGGGCCAACGCAGTACTCAGCTCGCGGCGCAGGCGATTGTTGACCGTGATCTCGCCGGCGTCCTCCGGCAGCGGGGTCTTGGTGCCGGTGGCAAGGTCAAGCACTTGCGACCCATCGTCCAGCAGCAGCCGAGTGCCGGCCACGCGCAATTGGCCGGCCTCCAGCGCGATCAGCACCGGTCGCGCCGTGGCTTCGGGCAGCTGGGCCAGTGCACGGATGCCCTGGACGCGCAGATCGCTGTCGTCCGAGGTGAGCTGGGCGATCACTGGCGCGGGCAGGGTGGCCGGTGCTGCAGCGGGCTGCGCCATCACGACGAAGGGCAGGAACACCAGCAGACCGATCAAGCTGAGGAGGGCGGCACGCAACAGCAGCCACCCATCAACGCGGCGCGGCGTTGGGAGCATCAATTTCTCCGGCATCGGACGCACCGGTGCGCAGGCAGAGTGTTTGGACGGGCCGTGCCGCTCGCGTCGGACCCGCGAAGGTCCGACGCGAGGGCGGGGGATCAGATCAGACGACGATCAGATCTTGGTCTTGCCATCCGGCACGTCCTTCTTCTTGTCGTTGCCCGGAATGAAGGGGCTCCAGGGGTTGGCTCGCACCGGGCCGGGCGTCTTCCAGACCACGTTGAACTGGCCGTCGGCCTTGATCTCGCCAATGAACACCGGCTTGTGCAGGTGGTGGTTGCGCTCGTCCATCTTGGCCGTGAAGCCGCTGGGCGCCTTGAAGGTCTGGCCGGCCATGGCGGCAATGACCTTGTCCACATCGGTGCTCTTGGCCTTCTCGACCGCCTGCTTCCACATGTACACGCCGATGTAGGTGGCTTCCATGGGGTCGTTGGTCAGGGGCTTGTCCTTGTGGCCGGGCAGGTTCTTGGCCTTGGCGTAGGCGGCCCACTTCTTGGTGAACTCGGCATTGGCCGGGTTCTTCAGGCTCATGAAGTAGTTCCAGGCGGCGAGGTGACCCACCAGCGGCTTGGTGTCCACGCCGCGCAGTTCTTCTTCACCGACCGAGAAGGCCACCACGGGCACGTCGGTCGCCTTCAGGCCCTGGTTGCCGAGTTCCTTGTAGAAGGGCACGTTGGAGTCGCCGTTGATGGTGGACACCACCGCCGTCTTCTTGCCTTCGCTGGCGAACTTCTTGATCTTGCCGATGATGGTCTTGTAGTCGCTGTGGCCGAAGGGGGTGTACTCCTCCATGATGTCCGACTCGGGGATGCCCTTGGCCTTCAGGAAAGCGCGCAG
>JAIXTA010000007.1 GCA_027484405.1 Burkholderiales bacterium | reverse complement strand
TGAAGGCCGCCAGCACTGGCGCCATGAAGGGCGTGATGGGCTACACCGAGGACAAGGTGGTGGCCACCGACTTCCGCGGCGAGCCCTGCACCAGCGTGTTTGATGCCGACGCCGGCATCGCACTCGACGACACCTTCATCAAGGTGGTGAGCTGGTACGACAACGAGTGGGGCTACTCCAACAAGGTGCTGGAGATGGTCCGCGTGATGGCCAAGTGAATGGCGAAGTAAGCGGCGCTTGAGTCGACCCGCCCAGCCAGGAAGCCTCCCGGTTCAAGCCTGCCGCGGAGGCTTTTTTGCGGCCGAACTGACAGGGCTTTCCGCTTGTGGGAAGCCGTTCTTCAGCCATTTTGGTCTGAAGAAGCGCATGAATCCTCAATCCAGCATTCCTGATCGAAGCATCCGACGATGACGAAAACCGTACTCACCCTGAACGACGTGGCGCTTGCCGGCAAGCGCGTGTTCATCCGCAGTGACCTGAACGTGCCGCAGGACGATGCCGGCAAGATCACCGACGACACCCGCATCCGTGCGAGTGTCCCCGCCATCCAGCAGGCGGCCAAGGCCGGCGCCGCCGTGATGGTGACGAGCCACCTCGGCCGCCCGACCGAGGGCGAGTTCAAGCCGGAAGACTCGCTCGCGCCGATCGCCGCACGCCTGTCCGAGCTGCTGGGTCAGCCCGTGCGTCTGGTGCAGAACTGGGTGGACGGCGGCTTCACCGTGGCCGCCGGCGAGGTGGTGTTGCTGGAGAACTGCCGCGTCAACAAGGGTGAGAAGAAGGACAGCGAAGAGCTTGCCCGCAAGATGGCCGCGCTGTGCGACGTATACGTGAACGACGCCTTCGGCACCGCACACCGCGCCGAGGCCACGACGCACGGGATCGCCCGCTTTGCGCCAGTGGCTGTGGCCGGCCCGCTCATGGCCGCCGAGATCGAGGCGCTGACGAAGGCTCTGGCCGCACCCAAGCGCCCGCTGGTGGCGATCGTGGCCGGCAGCAAGGTCTCCACCAAGCTCACCATCCTCAAGAGCCTGGCTGAGAAGGTGGACCAGCTCATCGTCGGCGGCGGCATTGCCAACACCTTCATGGCCGCCCAGGGCCTGCCGGTGGGCAAGAGCCTGTGCGAGCACGAGCTGCTGGCTGAAGCCCGCGCCATCATCGACCTGATGGCAAGCCGCGGCGCGGTCGTGCCCATCCCGACCGACGTGGTCGTGGCCCCGAACTTCGCCGCCGATGCACCGGCCACCACCAAGGCCGCCCAGGAGGTGGCCGAGGGCGACATGATCCTCGACATCGGCCCGCAGACCACCGCCGCGCTGGCCGCGCTGCTCAAGACCGCCGGCACCATCGTCTGGAACGGCCCGGTGGGCGTGTTCGAGTTCGACGCCTTTGCCAAGGGCACCGAGGGCCTGGCGCGCGCGATTGCCGAGTCGAGCGCCTTCAGCATTGCCGGCGGCGGCGACACGATCGCGGCCATCAACAAGTTCGGCGTTGCCGACCAGGTGAGCTACATCTCCACCGCCGGCGGCGCCTTCCTCGAATTCCTCGAAGGCAAGACCCTGCCCGCCGTGGCGGCGCTGCAGGCGCGCGCCAAGGGCTGAAGCCGCGTGCGTCACGCAACGCCCCGAGGCTTGCCGGCTTTCGGGGCGCATTTCTTTGGGGCCACAGATGGCCACAGATGAACACCGATGAAAACCGGTCTCCCGCACTGATACGTCGCTTTCGAGCATGTTGCGCCCGCACTCGGACACAGCGAGCCGCCGAGCGCGGAATCAATGACGGACCATCTGTGTTCATCTGTGGCCCTCTCTGGCTCTAGGCGTGTCTTTTGCCCCCCCCGCTTTGAGTCGTCGCCTTTAAGTGTGTAGCAAGCACTTCGGACGCCGCGAGCCGCCGAGCACGGACTCAACCAAGGACCCTCTGTGTTTGTCTGTGGCCATCTGTGGCTCAAGGCCTGTCTCGTGTTCGCCCCAGCGTTGCCTACATCGCCGCTGTAGTCCGATAAGGGTTGCCGCAGCGCGCGGGCGGCTCGCATACTCGCGGGTCTGACTGAATGAAGCATCCATGAGCACCCGCGACACCAAGATTGTGGCCACCCTAGGCCCGGCCAGTTCCGACCCCGCTGTTCTCGAACGCATGATCCGCGCCGGCGTGGATGTGGTGCGCCTGAATTTCTCGCACGGCAAGGCCGAGGATCACATTGCCCGCGCGCAGCTGGTGCGCGAGGTCTCGGCCAAGGTCGGCAAGGAAGTGGCCATCATGGCCGACCTGCAAGGCCCCAAGATCCGCGTCGGCAAGTTTGCCGAGGGGCGCGTGCATCTGGAGCAGGGCGCGCGCTTTGTGCTCGATGGCTCGCGCACCGAGCTCGGCGACGAGCAGGCTGTGGGCCTGGACTACAAGGACCTGCCGCGCGACGTGAAGGCTGGCGACATCCTGCTGCTCAACGACGGGCTGATCGTCCTGAAGGTCGATGAAGTGCGCGGCGAGGCGATCCACACCACGGTGGTTATCGGCGGCGAGCTGTCCAACAACAAGGGCATCATCAAGCAGGGCGGTGGCCTGACCGCGCCGGCGCTCACCGCCAAGGACATGGAGGACATCAAGACCGCCATGGCCCTGCAGGCGGACTACGTGGCCGTGAGCTTCCCGAAGAACCGCACCGACATGGAAATGGCCCGCCAGCTGTGCAATGTGGCGGCTGCGGCCTACAAGCACAAGCCGGGCATGATCGCCAAGAT
>JAIXTA010000017.1 GCA_027484405.1 Burkholderiales bacterium | reverse complement strand
CCCTGCGCAATGGCGGACAACTCACGCTGAGCCTGACCTGCACGGTCACCGCTAGCGGGCTGTGACCGAGAAATGATGAACCTACTTCGCATACGCAGATCACGACGTGCCATCCAGGCATTTGCCGCGTGTCTGACAGTCTTCGTGCTTGTGAATGCGGCGTGGGCGCAGGTGTGTGCTGTACCCGGACGCGACGGGACGACCTTCTCGCGCAACAGCTACTTCCCCGGCGTGGGGACGGCATCGGTCGGCTCGTCCAGCCTCACCATCGGCACGATTCGTGCTGATGCCAATGCGGCGACCACACCGATCAGCGCTGGCGACCTCGTCTTCATCATTCAGATGCAGGGCGCGCTGATCAACAACACGGACAGCGACGGCTACGGCGATGGCCTTGCTGGCCTACCCGCAAGCGGCTTGACCGACGTGCGTTCATCAGGGCGCTATGAGTTTGCGCGAGTTGCGAGCGTCACGGGCTCAAGTCTGACGCTCACGGCGGGGCTGCGAAACAGCTACGCGAGTGCTGAGGCGACGAGTACATCGGGCCGGCAAAGCTTTCAGGTACTTCGAGTTCCCCAGCACGCCAGCACAAGCATCACCGGCACTGTGGGTGTACCGGTCTGGGACGGTATCACCGGCGGCGTGATGGTGGTCGATGCCGCGGGCAATCTGAATCTCTCCGGCGTGATTGATGCGGATGGCGTGGGCTTTCGCGGAGGTGGCTCGGTGAACAATGGCTCGCGTACCGGCCAGAACATCACCAGCTTTGCTGCCGCGACGGCGAGCCCTTCGTTTGGCGCCTACAAGGGTGAAGGCATTGCCGGTACGCCGAGAGTGGTTCGCGATGTCAGTATCACTCCATGGTCGGGGCGTGACTTGAGTGCCTCACTGGGCATTCTCGGCTCCGGCTATCCGAACGCGCTTGATACAGCACGTGGTGCGCCGGGCAACGCAGGTGGCGGCGGAACGCAGCACAACGCCGGCGGCGGCGGCGGTGCCAACGCGGGTGCTGGCGGCAAGGGTGGGCGCTCATACGCGGTCTACCGCACCACGGCCTCCGGCACATGCACCACGCTCACGAGCGGCGCTACGACCTACTTTGCGTGTGACGGAGATGGTGCGCGGGATGTGGGTGGCTTTGGCGGCGCACCACTGAGCCCCGCTGCGACGCGTCTGATCATGGGTGGTGGCGGTGGTGCCGGTGACACGAACAACAGCTCTGACAACACCACAGTGGCCCAGGCCGCGGGCGGCAATGGCGGGGGCATCGTATTCATCCGTGCAGGCACCCTGACTGGCGGCGGTTCCATCCGTGCCCGAGGGCAGGCAGGTCTGCCGGCGGGGCGTGACGGTGCAGGCGGCGGTGGCGCCGGCGGAACCGTGGCCCTGCTGACGACCTCCGCGTCCATCCCGTTGTCGGTCGATGTATCAGGCGGTGCGGGCGGCAACTCGGGTGCACCGCTTCGTTCCAATGAGACCCAGGTCCCGGGTGGCGGTGGCGGCGGCGGTGCAGTCCTTGTGAGCTCAGGATCGAGCATCAGCGGCTTCGTGAACGTGGCTGGCGGCGCGGCGGGCGTAAATGTCCCCGTTGCAGGCCTGTCCAACACCTACGGCTCCGTGTCGGGCAATGGCGGTGTGTCAAGCATTGTCTTCTCGAATGCCGACATCGCCGGCCCGGCCGCGTGCCTGCCTGCGCTGACGGTGAGCAAGAGCACGAGCACTGCGGTGAGGGTGTCGGGTCAGGACAGTACGGCGAGCTACACGATCACCGTGAGCAATGCGGCCAATCTGGGCGATGCCAGCGGGGTCAACGTGCTGGATGTGCTGCCGGTGCCGTTCACCTACAGCGCCGGCAGTCCGACTGGCAATGCGACCGTCAGCGTCAGTGGTGGCGCCAGCCCGGCGGCGAGTCCCATCAACGGCAGCGGCAGCGGCACCGCTGCCAGCCCCTTGAGCTTTGGCAGCTTCACCCTGCCCGGGGGCAGCAGCCTGAGCATCAGCTTCCCGATCAATCTGAACAGTGCTGCGCTGGGCCTGTACCAGAACCCGGCCAGCGTCACTTACCTCGACCCCACCCGGATCAGTGCCACCCAGACCGTCACCCCTGGTGGCAGCTACGCCATCGGCGGCACCGTGGGCGGCAGCAACTATGCCGCGGCCAGCAGCACGGCCGAAGACGTACGCATCGAGGGGCGCGCCAATCTGAGCGTCAGCAAGGACGATGGCAAGAGCGTCACCTCGCCAGGCGCGACCAACGTCTACAGCATCGTGGTGACCAACAACGGTCCCTCGGATGCCTCCGGTGCGCGAATCACCGATGCCGCAGTGGCCGGGCTGAGCTGCACGGCCGTGAGCTGCACGGCCAACAACACCAACGCCGTCTGTCCGGCGGTGGGCACCGGGGCCGGCCAGCTGTCGGTGGCCAATCTGCAGAACACCGCGGCAGGAGGCGGGGTGCAGATCCCGACCCTGCGCAATGGCGGACAACTCACGCTGAGCCTGACCTGCACGGTCACCGCTAGCGGGCTGTGACCGAGAAATGATGATGACTTTCAGTTCCTTGTTCAAACGGTTCTCGCCTTCGGCGGTCTCGCTTGCGGCTGCGTTCATGCTCGCATCTGCTGCGTCTGCACAGACCAGCGTGACCAACACGGCACGCGTCACACTGCCAACGGACGTCACAACTCCAGCGGGCGCGACTTTCGTTGAGGCGAGCGATACCGATCCCGTTCGTCGGGCAACCCTCACCAAGACCTTTTCGCCTGCTTCGGTCACCATCAATCAGCCCAGCACGCTGACATTCACGATCACGAATGGTGCGGGTAATCCCGAGCAGATCGGCTTGGCATTTGCCGACACCCTGCCAACAGGTGTGGTGGTGACTGGAACCACGGTAGCGAATCAGTGTGGCGGCACGGTGATGGCTGCCTCAGGCGCAACCAGCGTGACATTCAGTGGTGGCGCACTTGCCAGCGGCACTGCCTCGTGCACTGTCGCCGTGCAGGTAGTCGCGGCCGCCGCAGGCACCTACGTGAATGCGGCCAGCAACGTGGGATCGTTGTCCGGCAACTTGAATAACTCGGTTAATGCCACGTTGACGGTTTCCGCGGCCGACATGACTGTGAGCATCATCGGGTTGCCCGGCATCGCATCTCCTGGTGCCCTGTTCGTTCCCAGTCTCGTATGTACCAACGTCGGGACGTCGGCTGCGATCAATCCCACATGTAGCGCTGCGCCAGGTACACCTGCTGGGGCGTTCGTCTCCACAGGTGCATGCGTGGCGTCTGTCGGCAGCTCACTGACTAATCTGCAGCCCGGCGGCACCATCACCTGCCCGCTTATTGTCCAGATGCCTGGGACGGCCGGGGGGACCGACACCGTCCCGGTGAGCGTGGGCGTGAGTGGCAGCACGAGCGCGAGCAACGAGACCAACCTGGGTAACAACGGCGCCAGCGCAAGCGTGGCGT
>JAIXTA010000194.1 GCA_027484405.1 Burkholderiales bacterium | reverse complement strand
GGTCCAGTTGGACCTGGATCCGCGGACGACAATTCTGGTGGGCGCTAACAACAGCGGCAAAACCGCCATCCTCACCGCGCTCCGACACTTCCTGGCGGAATCCTCCCCCTTTGGCGCGTTCGACATCAGCCTGTCGGAGTGGCCCGCGCTGCGTGCGCTGGGCGTCAAGTGGGAAGCTTTGTCGGAGAATCCAGCGACCGCCGCAAAGGCGGCGGGCGAAGACTGGGAAGACCAGCTCGCGACGCTGTTGGCAGCGATGCCCACGCTGGATCTGTGGTTTGACGCCGAGGCCGGGATGTACCACTACGTCCAACCCTTCTTGTCCAAGCTGGTCTGGAAAGGTGGCGCTGTTGGAGTCCGGCTGCGCCTGGAGCCGGCCAGCGATGTCGCGTCGCTTCAGGAGCTAGCCTGGGCCTACAACCTGGCGCGCCAACCTGTGAAGGGCATGAGCAGCGAGTCGCTGGCCTGGCCGATCGACCTGCTCGACTACTGGCTGCGCGAGCCCCGAAAGCTGGGCCAGGTCAGGCCGTACAGCCTTGATGCCGAAAACAATCCCATCCAGGGGATCAAGACCTACCAAACGCAAGCCCTCGCGGCTGTCGCGCAGCCAGCCGACCGAAAGCATCTGGCCAAGCTGATCCGCGTCGACTTCGTCGCCGCCCAGCGGGGCCTTGGCTCAGAAGAGGCCGACTCCAAGTCCACGTCATCATCACATCCCGTAGGCCTGTTTTCGAACCAACTTCTGAAGTTCGCGCGCCACCATCTCAACGTCGCCGTGACTGGGCATGGGCAACGCGCCGATCTAATCCAAGCGGTCGCCAACGCGCAAAAAGACCTGGACCAGAAGATTCACGACGCCTTGGCGCCCTCCGTGGCCGAGGTGAAGCTCTTGGGCTACCCGGGTCTTCACGATCCCCAGGAAATCCGGTTCAGGACGCGCATCCAAACTGCCGACCTCCTCGACCACAGCACCGCAGTGCAGTACAGCATGAAGGCCGGGAGCGGGGAGGACATGCTGCCGGAGTTCTCGATCGGCCTGGGCTACCAGAACCTCCAGTCGCTGAGCTACCAACTTGTGTCGTTCAAGACCGCGCGCATGAACCCCGAGAAGGGCTCGCCGCCGCCGGTCCACCTCGTCATGATCGAGGAGCCCGAGGCGCATCTGCACGTCCAAGTGCAGCGCATCTTTCCGGACAAGGCGTACAAACTCATAAGCCCGACCGACAAGGATGCGAGCGCGCTGCAAAGCCAGTTGCTGATTAGCACGCATTCCAGCCATCTCGCGCACGCCGAGGACTTCGACCGACTCCGGTACGTGCGGCGGATCCCGCCCTCGACGTCCCATCCGACGCCGAGCACCGAGGTCGTCGACCTGGGCGAGGTGTTCGGCGACGACGAAGAGACGCGCCAGTTCGCGGAGCGCTACTTCCGCGTGCAGCACACCGATCTGCTGTTTGCCAACGCGGCCCTGTTCGTGGAGGGCGTCGCAGAGCGCATGCTCGTGCCGCTCTTCATGGAGTTGAAGTACGAGAGGTTAAACAGCCGCTACGTCTCGTTCCTGGACATCGGCGGCAGCCACGCCCACAGGCTGAAGCCCCTGGTCGAAAAGCTCCGGATTCCCACCGTCATCATCACCGACCTCGATCCGACCGAGAAGAAGGCCGGCCCCAAAGGCAAGATGCGCTGGATGGCCACGGCAAATGCCGGCCAGGCTGGGCTTAGGTGCGGCAACGCCACGCTGCGCGAATGGCATCCCCAACTGCAGCACGTTGACGACTTCAAGGCGCCAACTCCTGCACAACTCATCTGGACCGGAGGCCCGGACTGCAAGGTGCGGTTCGCATGGCAACTGCCGGTTGCCGAGGCGGGCGGCCAATGGCCGACGACCTTCGAGGACTCGCTGATCCTGACCAATATCGATTGGTTCAAGCGGCTGCACAAGTTGGCTGAAGAGGCCGAGGCTGCCAAAGCTGGCAGCCACGAAAAGGCGGAGGAAGGAGATAAGGAAAAGAAGGTCAGGCCACCTACCGGCGCACTGGCCGAAGCCGCCGAGGTCGTGGCAGGCGCTTCCACCCACGCGGACCTACTGAAGGGCCTGCACACACTGATGCGCGATTCGTTCAGCAAGGGCGATTTCGCGGCCAGCATCTTTGAGCGCATCGCGGCTGGTGACGACGTCATGTGCCCTCAGTACATCGCCAACGCCCTCACTTGGCTGCAGGATGAACTCGATCCCGCCGAAGGCGTGACGCCATGACTGGTGCCGTCGTCCATGACGGCAACGACCGCGACGCCGGCGTTGCCGAGGAAATCTGCGGATACCTGACGGAGCAGCCGCCGCGGAGCTTCTTCCTTTTCGCTGGAGCCGGCTCGGGCAAGACACGCACGCTGGTCGAAGTGCTACGCCGGGTGACCGGCGTCGTGCCGCACGAGAGCGGTGGAAGGCTGGCCAGCCGCCTGCGCCTCTACGGTCGGTCGATCCGAGTCGTCACGTATACCAAGAACGCCGTCGCCGTCATCAGCGGCCGACTGGGCAGCAACGACCTGGTCGCCGTCTCGACTATCCACTCGTTTTGCTGGGAACTCATCGGCGGCTTTGACGAAGACATCCGCGAGGCGCTCATTGCCAACAAGGCGGTGCAGCTCGAAGAGGCCAAATCCAAGGCGGCGGATAAGGCGAGGGGCATCAGCGAAACAGACCGCAGGAAGTTTGCGAAGATTGAAGGGGAAATAGAAATCCTGAAGGGCGTGCCGACATTCATCTACCACCCCGACAAAGACACCTATGGTGAAGGTGCCATGCAGCACGACCAAGTGCTGGATGCCACGGCTTGGCTGCTGTCGAACAGGCCGACGCTGCGAACTATCCTGCAAGACCGCCACCCCATCATCCTGATCGACGAGTCCCAGGACACGATGAAGTCGGTGCTGGACGCGCTAATGAAACTGGCGGAGCCCAGGGGCAGCGGCCTCACGCTCGGCCTCCTCGGGGACCACCGCCAGCGCATCTACGTGGCCGGTCATCCCGACCTGCCCAGCTTCGTGCCCTCCGGTTGGGCCAAGCCAGAACTGAAAATGAACCACCGCAGCCAGCAGCGAGTTGTTCAGCTCATTAACAAGATATGGGCGGCGAAGCTGGCGGGCCGTACCCAACCCGCCTCAGGCGTCGAACAGCATCACCGCACCGAGAAGACCGGGGGCACGGTGCGCCTGTTTATCGGGGGCACATCCCTCTCGACACCAGAAAAGCGCCAGAAGGAAGCGTGGGTTGCATCGCAGATGCAGCAGGCGGCCAAGAGCAACGCATGGGCGACACCCGGCGGCTTCCAGTCGCTCGCACTGGAGCACAAACTCGTTGCGGCGCGCGGCGACTTCTTGAATGTCTACAAGGCGATGACGCTCATCGACCCAAACGCCGCCGCACCGTCAGGCAGGGGTGACAACACGGGGCCTTCGGCCGCTCGGCTGGTGCTTCACGATCTCGCGCAGCTCGCGGCCTGTGTCGCCGCAGACGGGTCCGTCAACGACTTCGCGGCCACCGAAGTGCTACGGCGCGCCGGCTGCCTTGAGCAGTTGCCGGTCGATGCCAATCAGCGGATCGCGCGGACCGAGGAAATATATGGTGCCGTCGTCGCGTTCGGCGTGGCGACCATCAAGTCAGGTGCTACCGTCGACGAGGTCATTGCGCCCATCATCAAGGCGCAGGTGTTCAAGGTGGACGCTCGGCTGCTGCAGCAACTTGCCGACAAGACGCCACCACCGGCTGCGCCGATTCCGCGCCGGGGAACCGAGACTGACGATGCGCGACAGCGAAGGGGGTGGTGCGCGTTGTTCAATGCGCCATGGGCCGAACTGGAGCGGTACCGGCGTTACTTGGCCGGCAACTCCGAGCTCGCCACGCACCAGGTGGTCAAGGGGTCGGAGTTCACGCACGTCATGGTGGTCATGGATGACGACGAGTCAGATGGCAACCAGATCTCGTACGACAAGCTGTTTGGCGCGACCGAACTGGGAGAGCGTGATTTGGACAACGTCCAAGCCGGCAAAGAGACGACCATAGACCGGAGCCTTCGACTGTTGTACGTCACCTGCAGCCGAGCCCGTGAATCGCTGGCGCTTGTCTTGTGGGCTGAGAACCCGACCGAAGCGCTGAAGTTTGCGCGGCACGAAAGCGGTTGGTTTGCCGAGGAAGAAGTTCTGGAGATTCCTTAGGACGCCGAATCAGGCCAGGGCCGGAGTGGCCGCTCAGCACCGACTCGGCGATCACAACTCTCGAAGTAAGTGGTACCGGACGCAATGGGGTCATGCGAGCGATCTCCCGTCGGACGGCCGCTATTGATCGCACCGGTCGCTCGGGCGGCGTATGCGAGTGACTCTGAGCAGTCTCTTCCTGCCGTTCCACTAAATCACACCGTAACGACCGAAGAGCCAAGCGGCAGTACGTTTGGCTCCGACGTTGAGTCACGCCACCGCCGCCAGTGGAGGTCCAATATCGCAACGAGCCTTTCTCTGTGGCTGGGCTCGACCAGATGCACCATTTCGTGCATGACGTCCGCGCACTTTTCCTTGACGACTCCGGCTGCACCTGCAGCGCCAGTTGACGGTGACTGAGCAGTATCCGCGGCTGCTCGTCGACCTCGGCAACGGAAAGGTGATACTGGCGCCTTCACAGATACTGGCCCTCACGGTCAATGAAATGCGATGGCGCCTCGCGCGCCTGGAGAATGAGCTGCGCCGCTTTTTGTCGCATCCAGCGCAGCTTCAAGATCGAAAATGCGTTCAACTAGCGATCGGCTGCGCGGTTGATACCGCTGCAGCAACGGGCGCTGAGCGCCTGTGTGCCAGTGAGGATGCGCTGCCGTGCGACCTGATTCACCCCCGCTGTTGCAGTGGCTGCCTGAAGAGACGCTCTTTAGTCTTGTTAGCCGTTTACACAGGTTTTGGGGGCACACAGACCCAGGTGCGTCCGCTCACATCCTTTTCGGTGGGCAACGGTCAGGGACACAGCATGACCTGCCCAACTCGCTGGCGCATTTCGTGCGTCGCACCGAGGCGTGCTACGGCAGTGCGAACGAGCTGGCTCGTACGCGGACGATGCTCAGCTTCTATCGTCCATTTCTTGACCAGACCAGCCTCGATACAGCTATCGAACGCATGTCTGGGCCAACCGTGGCACACCTGAAGTTCGCCTTGGGCCTACTCACCAGCCGGTTTCGAGCCAACCACCCGCTCAAGGCTTGCCCGAAGTGCATATTGGATGACATCGCCACACACGGCTGGACCTATTGGCATACGACGCAGCAGTGGCCGGGCATGTGGGTGTGCTCAACGCATGGAGAGATCCTCTGCGTTTCCGGCGTGAAGTCGAATGGCGTTGAGCGATTCCTTTGGCACGTGCCGACGACAGCCCAGCTGGGGCCGCCCACTGATCTACCCACTGATCACGACCAAGATGCATTGACTCGTCTGGGCCGAACCGTCGAACGTTTGACAAGGCTGGATGTTCTGGACGGCGAGATCAACATGGCCAGAACGCGGGAGGCATTGCGCGCGAAGGCCTTGTCACATGGCTGGCTGACTCGCGCCGGGCATCTGCGGCTACGCGAGGCAGCGCCGAGTTACGCCGCCCATTGCGCGAGGCTGCGCAGCATCTCAGAGCTCAGAGCCTTGCCTGCCGATGCCATCGAGGCCAGTGAGCAGATCGGCAGGCTCCTGCGACCGATGCGGACGGGGACGCACCCGCTGCGCCTGCTTGTTGCGATTGACTGGATGTATGGCGACCCCGAATCGTTTCTCGCGGACCTGCGCATGGTTCCGGCCGGCTTGGCCGCCGACGCAGATGAGCGCGTGCCGAGCGCACCTTCTGCGGCGACAAAGGAAGACCAACGTCGCGAGCTGCTCGACCTTGTTCAAGCAGGCCGCCCCATCACGGCGGCTGCCCGCCAGCTACGCGTTGATGTGGCGACTGCGATGGCTTGGGCTGCCGACATGGGCGTCGCAAGTCGACGGCGCCCGAAGCGCCTGAAGCCCGATATGCGCCCTTCAATGATGGCGGATCTCACTGCCGGACAAGACAAGTCAGAGATTGCACAGCGCTACGGCGTGTCTCTTGTCACCGTGACTCGCCTGTTGCGAACCGAGCCTGGGTTGCACCGGGCCTGGAAAGACGCGCGATTCTCGTCCGCACAGCGCGCTGCGCGGCTTGCATGGAGCACCGTGCTCCAGCAGCAGCCGACAATCGGAGTGAAGTGGATGCGGATGTTGTGCCCCGCTGACTATGCGTGGCTGTACCGGAATGACAGGGCGTGGCTGAAGGCAAATACGCCCTCAGAGAGCGACCGAGTACGAGCGGTGATCAATCGCGCAGTGCGCTGGGACGAACGCGACGAAGCGCTGAGCCAGGCGGTCCGCGTCGCTGCACTCGCATTGGTACGCGCACAGCCCGGCAAGCCGGTGCGGCTATGGCAGATTTACCAGCAGGTGCCCGATCTCAAGGCCAAGCTCGGTGCGTTAGACCGGCTGCCACGCACCTGCGCTGCGCTGGATATCGCACTCAAGACGCGCGGAGACTCGCAAGACGAAGCCAAACTCATTGATTGAGCCTGGTGTGCCTCGATCGGCAGGCGTGCGAATGCGCATGTGATATTGACATGTATTTATGCGCCAGCATATGCTTTATGCATGATGCACACGGTTCCCGAAGCTCGATCCCGGCGCGCTGCAGAAATCTGCCGAACGAGAGGGATCACCCAAGCGCAGATTGCCGAAGCAGTCGGAGCGAGCCAGTCGCAAGTCAGCCGCATCCTGAGCGGGCGCGGGATTCGCGAGTCGCGTCTTTTCGAAGAGGTCTGCCTGTACGTTGAAAGGTTCGACGTCGGGGTGACCGTGGATGCCGTGCGGGCCAATCTGGAACTGCTGGAGGCGCTTCGCGTCACGTGGGACGGAAGCGCTGCTCATGCGCGCGCGCTATCGACCGTGATTCGGTCTTTAGCAGCGCTGCGAGAAGCGCCCAGCTCAACAGCCGCCAACTGATTGGAGAGCGAATGAGCCTGATTCGCCCTGCAGTGCTTCCAGATGAACTCGCTGCAGGCTATGAAGGCCGCATTCTCCGCTTCAATGGGTTGTCAAGCCGAGCCGAGGCTCTACCCCTCTTGCTCCAGCAGTTTTTCCCAGTCGGTACGCGCGTATGCGACGTGCCCTTTGTCGAATTGCTCGCGCACGTCGCCGGGATGCAAACAGCCCGATTTGTTCAGGCGCACACGATCCTGCCACTGAAGCGAGCCTTTACGAAGCTCCACCCTGGAACCGAGCACGGCAGCCCCTCGCACCCGAAGCTGTTGGAGCTCGTAGCTATGCGTGCGCTGCGCCCAGGGGCCTACCTCTGTCGCAGGTGTGTCGACGAGGACCTGGGGTTTCATGGGATAGCGTACTGGCGGCGTGATCACCAGCGCCCCGGTGTGTTCACATGCTCAAAGCATGGCCTTGTCCTGAATCACACGAAGGACTCGGATGCGTTTCTGAAT
Organism: Burkholderiales bacterium; assembly: GCA_027484405.1. Lineage (GTDB taxonomy): Bacteria > Pseudomonadota > Gammaproteobacteria > Burkholderiales > Burkholderiaceae_C > Piscinibacterium. The sequence goes on along the minus strand of JAIXTA010000194.1, from coordinate 15,242 downwards.
TCGCCTGCGGCCTATACGGGCGATGAGTTCACCATTGACCCGGACTGGGCAAGTCGCGTGATCGACAGCGACATCGTGCGTCGTTTTCACGCGATCTGCGCAGAATGCATGGTCAGAACGCAATCGATAGACGAGGTGTATGCAGCACGCGCGATCAGAGACCGCGCCAAAGCATTGGACTTGCACCCGGGCCGAGGCCTGAGAACAAAGCAGCTTCTCAGCAGCTTCGTGCGCGACCAGCTGGACGAGGCATGGATAGGCTCGACATTGCCCGAGCTGTCGATGCAGCCTGCTGATACCCCTTGGGCACCGATTGATGCTGCTGTCCTTGGAAAGCGCTGCGGGATCACCTCAGTGGTCTACGCGCTCATCCTCGCTTCGCTTTTCGAATCGTGCGACGAGGCGATCAATACGGTGCTTGCTAAGCCGTCGACACTGCGGCGTTCGTACGCGCCTTCCACACAGCCGATGGTGCCGGAGGCAAAGCTGCGGGAGTCCTACAGCGACGAGCGAGGCAGACACGCGAGCGTGGCGAGAGCGCTGGGCCGACCCTATCACGAGGTAAGAGATCGGCTCTTGGCGATTGGCCTGCCGGACTTGAGCCGTGTGCGGCCAAACGAGTTGGTGCAGCTGGTGTCCGCGATGACATCTGCGCATGGGGTTGACGAACGGATGGAGGTCTTTGCACGTGCAGATCGGGCGAGCCTGAACGTCTTGCAGCGTGCCCTTGCCCCGCTGATGCAAACCCTCAAGAAGGTCGATCGATCGGCGCGTGGTCGACGCCGTGGGCCGCGCACCAAGCCTAGTTCACCTCCGCTACCTGTGTCCGAGGATTCACCCTCTGTGGCCTAACCGCTGATCTACTGACGGCGCATAGCCAAGCTCCTACTCAAGCAGTCGATGACCAAAACTTCGACCAGAAGGCTGTGTCTCCAGGAACAAGATCCTCATAGGCAGCAAGTCGATCCGGCTCCTTGGACTGCAACGCGCCAATCGCTGGTCCCAGCGGCGCCAGCCAAGCCAAGCTGCGCCAAAAACAGCTGCGAAAACATTGGCGCTTTTGGGTCTCGGAACGGCTCCAAGGCGTGATACCCACAGGTATTGATTCGTTGGAGCGTGCTCAGTCGCTTTTTCAGGGCGCCGATGCCATCGGGGGTCCCGCTCACTAGAAGGGGGATGCGCCCCGAGTTCGTCAACTGCAGTAGCCAGCACAGGAGCTTGTCCTCGACGACGCTGATCTCCGGACTGGAACCGCTACCTTGACGCGCTTTGCGCTGCTTCAGTGCGCTGAGCTTGAACAGGTTTTGTACCTCGTCGAGATGCAGTACGCCAAGAAAGTGACTATTGGCGACTTGTCGCCACTCTTCGAGCGCACGCATCCCATCGGTAATCTTGTCTCGTTGAAGCCAAGACGCGAAGCGCTTACTACCTGTTGCTTCATCCCACGCAGCCATGAGCGCTCGCGCGAAGTCACTCGATCGCCCTGATGCGGGCACTTCGACGGACAGCCAGACCACTTGGAGGTGCTGGCCAACCATCTTCGGAAATGTCGCGTGTCGTATCACTTGTGAAGGAAAGCTCATTAGTGATCGCAGGCAAGCCTGTGTCTTACCGACACCTGACAAACCCTCTACTGCCGCTCCGAGTGCTCCTGGGATGTCGATAGCTTGCCGACGCTCACCACCGATCGATGTCCAGGTCTCTGCGCGACGCGGGTCACGCACCCGGTAGCCTTCTCGCACCATGGAGTCGACTGACTGCAGCAGCTGTCGCTCCGTCATCGACGGGATATGTAGGTCCCGGATCTTCATCAGGTGATGCAGGCGAACATGCCTTGGAATCAGCTCAATCTCCTCTGGCCTCCCTGGACGATAGGTGAGCACCTTCAGTGCGGTCTCGTTCGAAGGTATTTCGCCCAGGGGTGAGACAAGGATGTTCCCGTCGTAGGGGTCAGAACAGTCACGTGACACAGTAGGGCCCTTCAATCAGTCGTCGTCTTTGAGCATGCTCAGTACTGCCTGCATGTGGTCATCAACCACCGGGCTCGTGACTTCCAGTTCCTCGCACGGTTGTTGAGTGGGCGTGCCCCGGTAAGCCGCTACTTCAATCGTGCGCGCGTCGGTCATACTCGGGACGCGCCGCTTGCTATCTGCTAGTGCACGCCGAGTTAGCTCTTGAGCCTTGCTGTTCAGCTCTTGCATGTTGTGGACAGGCTGGAGCGCACGCCGGCTTCGAGCGTCGTCTTGGCTGCTGCGATTCGTGCAGTGGAACTCATGGGCATCGAGCCACTCGTCGACGGATACACCTGGTGACGCTTTGGTGTGATCACTAATGGTTAGCTTCATCAACTCTGAGCTGTTGGGCTGCGGTGTCCAGATTTGTGCCATGGAGCCCGGGTAATAGTGTGCGGAGATCTCCCAACCGCCTAGATTCCGTGCATACGCCGTCCATTCAAGGGCCTGAACTTCAGGTGATGTGTAGTCGCACTTAAGAAGCTTAACGGCGTCTCGGTTGACGGAGCCAGTGTCGGCTGGAAGCAGATCCCTGATCAGGTCTGATGGATCGGTCAAGCGGCGAAAGCCAATCCCCGCCTCATGTCCCCAGCGCCATAGACCTGCTGGACTTGGGTCTACAGCCGACGCTCTCATGTATGCGTCGAGTCGCGGCTCTCGATTTGCTGAAAGGTTGTAGTGGGTGAACACCTCATGGAGATAGCAGACATATTCGCGCAATGTGAATACGCTTTTCTCCGGATCCACCTTACGCAACTCGAGTTCTTTGCGCCTGAAGTCCACGGCGCCGGGTACGAACAGAAACTGAGCATCTTTTGCGATTCTGTGCAGAACCTCGACGCTTCCCTTCAGATCTCCACGATAGGGTGGGGTGTAAGACGTCATAGGTAAGCGCTCAATCGCAGTCCTCTTGTGGGCTGCAGAGAGATACTCGCCTCGATCGCACAGCAGTGCGTGTGGGAGCGTCGGTGCGGGGTTTAGCGCCACTGAGGGCGTGTATCCCCACTGGTCAGCGACCAACTTGGGGTCGGCAGCTGCGTTAAAGAGTGCCACTTTGGCGGTGTCCCAACTCGGTCCCGTGAGACAGACATAGAAGCCCATTACCGCTGTCGACCACACATCCACAACGACGTACACAATCGGGCGCCCGATGACCCATTCACGATTGACTGAGGATCGTAGGTAGATATCGCCTACAGTCGAATCGATGGCCCATGTGTGTCCCGGCCCCGCAACGTCACACCAATTGCGCGAACTCAATCCGCGTTTTGCGGTCTTGAAGTGATGCGTAGTCGTCTTTTCTTGAATCCTGGCTAGCGCCGACATTCGCGAACGAATAACTCGCATAACCTGGGCCTTTGTGGGATAACTTCCTTCCGGCCCGAGTAGAGGTACCACCTTGCCGTTCTGCTCCGCGGCGCTGGTTGCGAATGCGGAAAGCGTGATCCTGTTGTATCTCTTCGGCCAAGCTGGCTTGGGCGTCGGAATTTGGGAGTCAGCAGCTAGGATCTTGCGGGTCCATTCACTGCTCATGCCAGGTTGCACGGGTTCTAGGACTAGTCCGTGGACCCGAGCGATGATCTGCGCGGTCGTTTTTCGTCCAGGCTTGGCGCGCCCTGCAACGCCTTTGGACGGGGGATCGCATGGGCGTCGTACGCCTGGCGCACCGCAACGCTCATAGCCCAGTGCTAGGCTTCGAGCGTCGAATCCCCACCTGCAAAGTTCCGCCCACGCTCTGTAGACGAATGCTCGACTGACGCCAGAGTTCTTTACAACCTGAGCCACCAGTGAGCTGATTCCGTTTGCCTTCGGGATTTCCATGGCGAGCGTGTCATGGCGCAGGAACGGCGCCATGGCTTCGACTCGCCGGAGGAAGCGGGGATCGTCTTCAAAACTTGGGTTGTGCACACTTCGACGCCGAACCGTAATCGTCTCGAGCAGCCCATCCTCTACAAGGCGCTCCACATCGACGCGGTCTATCCAAAGCACCTGACCTACCAAAGGCGGTCTTGCTTTTTTGCGTTTCTGCTTGAGCTGCTCGTCGAGCTTTCGAGGACGCCCGGTTCTCTTTTGCGTTGCCTCTGAGGCTGGTTGGATAAGAGTCACGAGGAAACCACGCTGCTCAACAGCCAATACAACGCGATAGATGCCACACGGATAAGCGGCGCTGTTGGACGGGGAGTCGAGGAGATTGAAGGTGGCGTTATGGATCAGATCCATGCGCTTCTCCTCGCTGCGATAGGGTTGAGGTTCCAGAACTCTGCCGGGTCGAGCCTTGTCAATGGTGCATTTGGCCGCCAGCCTCTACGAAGGTCCAACGGGAACTCCCCGGACCAGATTGCCTGCCAGAGTGCGCGCTGTGCGAGATCCCGCTCACCAAGACGCTTGGTGAGGTCATCCAGCACTGCGGAGAGACCATGAATGGCAAGTGCGCGCGCGACTTCAACAGCAAGCGTCTTCATGTGGGGATCGACCGACTCTCCTAGCGCCCAAGCTGCGCTGCGACGCAGTGTCAGCGCCGTGCTGCGCTCATAGAGATCAGGCGTAATCAGGCACCAAGGAATCCCCTGTGCTATCCAAAACTCGCGCTCCAGCGCAAGTAGCTCGGCGGTACGGCTCTTTTGAGCCCACCCAGTCGGCTTGAACGCAAGGGCCAGGGCTGAGTGCGGTTTGCCTTCGGATTCGAAAAGGATGACCAGATCAGTGGTCATGACCCATGGAGAGCTGGTTTTGCTTCCGTGGGTCGTTGGATGCTTGATGCCGAGTCGCGCAGCAACACTCAAGGTTCCTTCGACGACCTCGTAGGGGTTTGAGCCGCCGTATCGTGCTAGTAGCGGGGGCGCACGATCTAGAGGTAACGGAAACTGCTCTAGCGCGTCATGCACATCAGGCAGCATGATGGCGAACAGTTGCTGGTCGAGTTCGCCGTCGCTTAACAGTTCGCGAAGGCGACCTCGCCACTTCAACAGATGACTGCGACCACAACTAGCGGGATCGCCTCGCGAAACGCCATGCCAGGGGATGTAGTGTTCGTGGGCTCCTGTGCCGCGGCCCTGCCGCTCAAACCGGGTCAAGACTTCTGGTGTGAAGCGCTTGGTCGTTCTCATGCGCATCCTTCTGTGCAGCGCTCGCAAACCTGAAGCTGCACCTCAGTGACTACGCTCGGAGTCCGACCTGTTCAACCAGTGTGGCAACGCCCTTATGTTTGACGACGGCGTGCCGTTTGGTAGCAGGTGAGACCTAGAGCGCTTTTTTGCTGTTCGCGTCTGCCGTGCGAACAAATCCACCCTAGGGAGCTCGGACCTGCTAGTCTTCAGAGTGCTAGCTGCGAAGACGATTTGTCTGAGCACCCGAACGGCGGGGCTTCGAAAGGGGTCTCGCCGTTCACCTAGTCCATGGTCAGATCCTCCATACAGAGCCGAATGGCGCTGACGTGTGCCGCGGAAAGTCTGTGCGCAATGCGAGCGACGTCCCGAAGCAGTTCCGCAACGTGCTTGGGTGTGCTCGATCCGATGCGAAGCCCCATTGCTTGTCGTTCATGCTGCGCGAGTTGAAGCAGGCGAGCGGTTTGGTGTTGGTCGAGTTCAAGAGCGCAGCAGATGCGCACTACCGTGACCGCTTTAGGTGGCGCGCGCCGCCCGTTTTCAGCATCGCAGAGCGTTGAGACAGAGATTCCCGCACGACGGGCTAGTTGGCGCTGCGAAATGTGCCGCTGACCTCTGGCTGCAAACAGCGCGCCACCGAATGAGGCGTGGCGATGTAAGTCTTCAACATGCAGCGGTGTTGCTGCACGGAAGCAACGCTCGGGGAATTCAGACTGCTGAAACATCGGTCAATGCGCCCAAGACGATCATGGATAGCGTGCGAAACATGCGAAGTTGCAAATGCCTAGGTGCTTATCGGCGTCGAGTCTTCTCAATTGCTCTCTGGTACCCGGGCTGCTTGCAACTTGGCGAAGTACAAACGCCGGCGTTCGAGTCGGAAAACTTCGCTGATTAACAGACGGGCTGGCAGCGCAAAAGCCCCTGCCATACGTTCTGATGTTTGGCTTTTTAGTGGCTGAAGCCGAAAAAGGCAAAGTTATATATGATGCTCGTGTATGCGGTATATAAATAACTTTCGCGACTGGTTGGTTCAAGTGGAACTATCGTGGCTCTGGTGAAGTCACTCGTGTTGAGTCCATGTAGATAGAATGGAATGCCCTGCGTCTGAAGCCTTTGTCGTGTCTTTGACTATGGGCGGTGCGTGAGTGCCGACCCGAGGGAGCAACGGAAAGCCCGATCACGTCAGAGATAAGTGCCGCTCTCAATTTGCTCTAGACATGTGAGTACACACTCTCTCCCGGGCGATGAAGCAGCAAGACTCAACGGCACATGGTTGTTCAGGGCTAGTGCAGGTCTGGAAATCCACTCGAGAGCTTGAGCTCTAGAGCCAAACACCTCTGCTGCTCTCGAAGTGATGGACTCGATGCACCAAAGCCGATCGGCAGTCTTTGCTTCAAGCGGCTTGCCCAACTGTCGATGGCGCCTGAGTAGCGCTTCAGATATGCCAAGAACATTGAGTACAACCGGTCGTGCGATCCAAGGGGCATACCCCTTAATCCAAGCCTCCAGTTCCTCTACGGAGACACCCTGTTGCACAGCCAACGCGCACTCGAGAAGTGATTTTTTGCGCAGGTGCGATCGTTTGAAAGTCATGTTTTTCATCCGCATCAGGCTATCCCGTTTTGGTGTCTGTGCAACGATCAACAGGGGCCTAATGGTGTAGTAGGTACCCAGGACGCGAGGGTGGCTTTTCTCTTATCTGAAACCATCCAAAAATGGGTTCATGAGAGAAGACGTTGCCGCGCTCAAGCGCAGGTTTCCGCGCATCACTAGCCACCTGAGCCAGTCAGTGCTCGATGAGGGCTTAAGCCGTTGTGGGACTGGGTGGCACTCGATCATTTTTGAAGCCCTGGCCCGGATCGACGCGTTCCTGGACGACGAGCATGCCAGCCGATTCAGTCTCAGGCAGATCAAGGAGAAGTGGGGTGACTTGCGGATCTATTGGCGACTTTTGCCCGCGCCCGGTGACCCGGAGGTCGACCCGAAACCGATGCGCATAGATATCGAGGGCGAGCATGCAATCCTCAGTCACCTGTGGCCTGACGATGTGCGGAATGCTGTGGAAGGGGAGATCACAGCAGCAAGGATCAGGGCCACGAAGACGTGTGAGGTTTGCGGCGCGCCGGGCGATGCGCAGGCGCATGGTCGAGTGCGGATTACGTGCCTCACGCACAGCGATTGACTGGTGATTTGCTGAGCCTGAAAGCGACAGGAGGATGAGAGAAAAGCTGCTCGACGAAGATGCGTGGGCGGTCATCGCTTTCCAAAAGGTTCTGAGGGACGAGCATCCTGCTCTGGTTTCGGGCGGTCGCCGGATTCCATGTGTGAGCATCCCGCGAGGTTGGCAGCCTCGCTACAAGAAACTGATCGAGGATGTGGAAGCTGCGCTAGGTGAGTGGGCCCCGGTGTTCCGCATCTCGCAGACGAAAGTGACTGAAGGGGGGCTTGCTGTCGCTGTCACCTTCGACTCAGCGGTGCCGCGCGAAGTTGTGCACCAAGTGGATCGACTCATTGCTCAGGCCGAGGAAGACGTGTCCAGAATCTGCGAGATGTGCGGCGAAGAGGGGCGCGAGTGGGACATCCGAAACTGGCCCCGGTGGCTGTGCGTGACGCACGCGTTTGCTAAATGCCACGAAGGGGCTGGAAGTCGGCCCGAGGCGTGATCAAGTCCACGGCCCCGCCTCCACCTCAACAAACGCATCAAACCGAAAGTCTCGGTTCTCCGATCCGCCATCGCGCTTTCGGTAGCCCCGCGGGTTGCTGACCACCTGGCAACCCGATAGTTCGTAGTCGTTGGTCTCGTGCGTGTGCCCATGGATCCATGCGTGTGCATGTGGCATCAGCGAGTCCAGGTGACTTGCGAAAGCGGGGGTCACTGGGTGCTCTCGGAAACGAGCAGGGACGCTGAGCAGACTCGGCAGGTGATGGGTGATCACAACTTTTTCTGCCGGGTAGTGCTGCTCAAGCGCAGCTTGAAGCCATGCACGAGACTGCTTGTGTAGCTGCACTGTGTCGGAAGTGCGCAGAAGTCGGCTTCCCGCAGCCAGGATCCTGATCCTGCGATAGTCCGTCACCAGCGTTTCGATTTCTTGTGCAGCGGCTGAACCGCAAGCCCCGAACAGCTCAAAATCAGTCCACAACGTGCAGCCTAGGAATTGAACGCCGTAAATCTCAACAGCGCTGTTGTTCAAGAAGTGCACCAGGCGCCCTGAATCACGCGCCATGCTGGCTAGAGCTTTGAGCTTGGATGGCAACACGTCAATGTGTTGGCCGTAGAACTCGTGGTTGCCCGCGACGTACAGCAGCGGCTTGTCGGACGGGAACACATCAAGTGCCCATTCCAAGCCTTGCGTTCCAGTGCCGATGTCGCCAGCCAGGACGCAGACGTGCGCTTGCTGTGCCGCGCGTCGGATTCGTCGGTCGAACTCAGGATCGTGCCCCCAGTGCTCAATGTGCAGATCGCTGAACGCGAGGATTTTCATTACCGAATCCTTGGCGCTGGCACCTAGATCAGCAATCCGCTTCGCTCAAAGTCTCCGCTTGGGCGCATGGCCTCCAGCGGCCTTCCATGGGTCAGCGCTTGACTTCGAAGCAGCTTGCTCAAGAGTTCGTCTTGCTGCTTCTGCGGCGAGCAGCGCATTGGCGCGAGCGATGACATTCTCAGCAAACGGCTCTTTGTGGTGGCTTGCAAGCACGTCGCACAGGCTCAGTCCCCCCTTCGCTTTTTTGAGCCAAGCCTCATCGCTTTTCGGTAGCCACCCACAAGCTGCAGCGGTGTGGGCAACGGTCCAGCCGTTTTTGTCGGCCAAGTGCCAATGATCAAAGTCGGCCGGCAGCAGTCCAAACTGCGCGGCAACGTGAGCGACGGTTCGCCCTTCGTCGTCAGCGAAGCACCATTGGTCGAAGTCCGCCGGAAGGCAGCCTCGGAGGGCAGCGATGTGGGCGACGGTGCGTCCGCTTTTGTCGGCAAGCCCCCATTGGTTGAAGCCTGCCGGCAAGGGACGCCAAAAACTGCTTCGTGGGCGACGGTGTGTCCGTTCAGGTTTGCGAGGTGCCACTGCGCGAAGTCGGCTGGAAGAAGCCCGCGCTCTGATGCGACGTGGGCGACTGTCCAGCCGGTTTTGTCTGCCAGATCCCACCTGTCGAATCGCGCTGGTAAGTGGTCGTACTCTGCGGCTTCGTGCGCCACAGTCACGCCCTCAGCGTCAGCCAGGTGCCACTTGTCGAAGCTTTCAGGGAGCTCTCCCTCTCTCGCGAGCGCCTGTGCAGTTTCAAATTCCAAGGTTGGCGAGTGTGCTTGTGCTGCTGTCGGCTGTGACGCTGGCAGCTCGTCCTCGGTTCCAGGTTTCACGCCGAAATAGATTTAGGTGTGCCAGCAGCCCTAGGCATACGCTAGCACACCCCATCTTGAGATCAGCAAGCAGCCAGAAGGGAATTAATCACCCCCAGCACTACCTGATATGGCCGCTTGCGCTGCAGCGAGATTTTGACGCACCCTTGGATCAGTGAGTAGCTTGACGTTATCCAATGTGGTTGGTAGCAGTATTGGGAAGGCAACCGACCCTTGCACTCGAATCTGAGTAGATCCATTTACCCGTGCGATTCCAGTTACAGGATCACGTCGTAGATTGTAAGTCATGGCGCCATTTGCTTGAACAAAATTAGTCCATGACAGCTGTACAAAGGACGGAGCAACTGGGAAGCTTCCGCTCACCGCGTCACGAACCCAAACTGCGTGCAGCCCTCCCTCAGTGAAGATTGAACTATGCCAGCCTGACTGTGGCATGTAAGTTCGTAGCTGCGAGGCTGCGTTCAAAAATCCTGTAGGGATGGTGTTTAGAACTCCAGCCTCCATCTCAGATACCGCATCACTCGCTGACCAGTAAAAATTCCGAAGAGCGACAAGCTGAGCACCCATCGCGGTCACGTCAATGACCGGTAAGGTATATTGCAGCATGTTTAGTGCGCTAATTGCGCCCATATACGCAACCCGCGTAATGGTTTGACCTGTAGCTCGCGTGTCTGCCTCAGTTGCTAGGAAGCTAAGACGTAAACCCCGACGGACTGATTCGGTCGCAATATAAAGACCGGCCGCGGTGAGAGCCTTCTTGACATCAAAAAGTGTCCGATCGGCAACAACGCCGACACTCACTTGATCACGTATGCAATTGCTAGCAGAGATTCCATTGGTGCAACGCACTGTGACATGCACTTCAATTTCCGGCACCCAGTTTGCAGACTCTAAGACGCCCACCACAGGACTCAAGATCTGCTGCATCACTGGCCTCCAGTTCGGTAGCGAGAAGGCAAGCTTATTGAGCGACATAGCCCCTGAAACAGTAAATACCGTTGTATTTGTTGACGATGGAAAAACAATGGGGCCATCGTACATATTGGTTCGCTGATGTGAGAAGACAGGGACAGAAACCCGTAAATTTTGCGTTGTATCCCATCCAGCTATACCAAATAGATTTTGTGTTCTAACCACCGGCAATCTAAACTGCCCTGCGATCGTGGCACTCATCCCGTAGCCGGCGCTGTACTTTGGGTCTACATGTTCTACGCCGCTGCTGCTGTCGCTAACAGTGGAATTAGCTAGAAGTGCACGTCTCAGTTCTCGGTCTAGGCGTGCTGCTGCTCCATAGGAGTTCGGAACTTGCCCAGACTCACTTTTCGCGTTCGTGTCTAGTCTGGTCAGTGCCCGACCGGAGTCTGCAAGCGCTTGGTTGATATTATTTATTCCTACGGCATCAAGAAGCTGCTGCATGCCAGCGACTGAGTTGGCTTGCGTAGATGTGGCTTGCCGCGCCATTTGCATCAAAACACTATCAAACTCGCGTACGCGATCACGTGCGTAGATAAGCCAATTAGGCCCCTGGCGCTCACGAGAAGTCGCTGCAACTAGAAAAAAGATGTCACGAAGCGCCTTGTTGTCAGGGAAGTTTGCCCTGCCAAAGTTGACTAAGGCAGCGACGTCCGCCGCTTCGCGGTTGGGGTCGCTTACTACATCATGATTCGCCGCAGTAAGCGCGCGCCGAAAGTGTCGGATCATGTAGTCATTAGTGACTACTTGGGAGTCTGTGTTTGATCCTGACCATGGGTGAAGATCGCTACTCACTCCTGTACGAGGAATTCGATTTTCGGCAAATAAAGGGCCAGAGCACAGCCAGCTGGACGGCATGACTGGACGCTCAGCACCCCCGACGCGAAGCGCTCCATTCAGAACATTGATCACGCCGTTGAGAACATTGCCTTGGCCTTGTTGAGCCAATAGCGAATCACGTAAAGTGTAGACGATACCGCCCTCGCCAGCGTGGCCAGGGGCATCAATACGTCCGGTACCGAGGAACTGGGCCTTTGCTGAAGACAATTGTCCGGTAATGCCGCTTGTGCTGCTCAACCAATACGTATCGTGACTGGTATCATCACAAGGCTTTAGAATAAATGTGCGCGATCCATCAGCTCTTAAGGTGGGGCTCGGGGCTAGACATTGCCCGTGAACGCGCGATACAAGCTGGAACGTTAATCTGGGGCTACCACTGGGGTGTGGGGGGAGCGCCGACCCAGGTGGATCTTTGCGTATGGCGCTGAAGGTCGCGGAAATAAGATTATCATCAGTCGCCGTCGGGCGACGGATTGTCAGCGATGCTGCGTTAGCAGCTGAATCCAGAAAGAAGACAGTTCTGGCCTCTTGCATGCCATCGACGACACTCCTCTCAGCAGGCGTGCAGTGCGAATAAGCGTCACCGATGTTCAAAGTTTGAGCTGACGCCCCCACGGCAGTTTGAAGTGCTAGCAGCATCGCTATCGATCTGGCTGTAACGAATTTCATGGTTGCTCCTTTTCAGTATGCCTCGACGCGGTGGGCGACAACACCACTTGGTAGTGGCACGTTTATCTCGCGACAGGCGGTTGGCATACATGGAAGCAGGGTCTTTGTCAGCGACCCCGGTGATTGCGTGGTTGATCCGATACGCCAAAGCCATCTGGCACCAACAGAGTAGTCATGTGGTCGTACTGCAAGGTAGGTAAAGCTACGATCTGCGTGATTGAATTGCCAAAGTTGATCATTTACTAGCGCAATGAATTCATCGCCGGCCGAGCTGATCTTTACGACGCGACCTGCAGGTAGCTGCACGTAACTTGGATTACCTGCTGCAAACGTGCCATCTGCTTGTCTCTCATAGGTCATGATTCTCGAAACTCCGTCTTGCCAGTCGAGAACATGAAGCTGCTTAGATCCGCCCGTTATAAATCTTATGTCTCGTGGGTTCCAGGCTATCCATGTTTTGCCTGCTTGTGCTCGCTCTGACCACCAAATCCATCCGTTTGTATATACGCCATATAATGCAGAGCCATAGCCTGATACAGTGTTGATACCTGACGGATGCCAAAGCGTCCAGTTACCGTTACATGGGCGATCACACTTGAAAAGTGCGCCATTGGGCTTGGAGGCCCAAAGGTAGTCAGATGAAACCGCAAGGCGCGAGACGACAGCGGGTAGCACCGCATGAAGATTTCCAGTTACGTCTCTCCATTGCCCTAGCTGTGCGTGGTCGTCGACCCAAATGCGATGCAACTGGTCCACGATCGCGACTCGCTCGGGGCCTGGGCCGTCATAGCCCAATGCGAGAGCCCTCATCGGAAGGGAGAGGAACAGCGCAAGAAGTGCCGGTACAACTGCACAGCACGATTTGATGAATGTCATGGAGCCTCCTCGGTGTATTGCGGGGCCAAGGTAGAACCAAGCGGTCTCTGTGCGGCGGCGAAGTGTGCAAAGCGGCAGCAGTGTGGCAATGACTTCCTTGCAAGATGCCTTAAGTCCAAAGCGGCATGATTGGTGAGGTTTTTCGAGTGTCTCGCTTGTGATTTCTGCACCAAGGACCTGCAAGTTCTCCTCTGTGTTGGTTGAATTTCTGCCGTAGGTCTTTGCCTGAAGAGGCATAGACCAGCAACCTGCTGCCGGTCTGGGCGGCGCACTGCGCTGGGGGTGCATCGGCGGCTGCTGTGTGGGCGCTTCGTTGGACCTGGTGCACCATCTCGTAATCGCGGTGCGCGCATGGCGTAGGGTTTCGAACCCATGCTTGTCCAAGCACCTGTCGCTGAACTTGCCGTTCAGGCTCTCTACAGGGCGTTCTGCGTGGACTTTTCCGGCTGGTTCAGGATGCGCAGCACGGCTTGAGCTTGGATCCGTGCAACGAAGGTGGGGAAGATGAAATCGGGCCCCTGATTCGCTCTTATCGTCAAGAGGTAGTCCCTGAAGCGTGCTGCGCCGTCACGCACTCGCGTGACGTACTCACCCCGAGGCCATGGTCTATTGCAGTATCCAAACGCTCATGGCTGAAGTTAGCGGTGATAGTCAATTACTTGATGCGCTGACTGCTTGCCGTGCGCCCCGTGATCGGTAGCAGCCAGATGGAACCCCATCCGCACATCCGATAGGAAGCGCGATGGGCAGGAGCCGATCATCGGATTTCTGAGGCAGGTCGAAGCCGGGAGGGCACCGGCCGAGCTGTGCCGCAAGGAAGGATTCAGCAGCGTGACCTTCTACAAGTGGCGCGCCAAGTACCGCGGCATGCAGGTCGACGAGGCCAGGCGACTGCGGGATCTGGAAGTGGAGAATGCGCGGCTCAAGAAGCTGCTGGCCGAGGCCGTGCTGGACGACGAAGCCCTGAAGGTGGCCTTTGGGGTAAAGCGTTGAGCCCACCGGCCAAGCGGGTGGCCGAATTGGGCTGAGTCGGCAAGATGATGCAAGGCACCCGGATCAGCGAGCGGCGCGCTTGCGCGCTGCTGGGTCTGTCACGCGACAGCTGGCGGCACCCGCCCAAGCGAGATGCGCGAGACGCTGCGCTACGCGAGCGCATCGTGACCCTGGCCCACGAGCGAAGACGCTTCGGCTACCGGCGCATCGCCGACTTGCTGCGCGCCCAAGGCCAAGTCATCAACGACAAGCGGGTGTACAGGCTGTACACCCAGGCGCAGCTGTCTGTACGCAAGCGGCGTAGCGCCAAGCGCGTGAAGCTCGATCGCGTGCCGCTGCATCGCTGCAGCGCCATCAACGAGGTGTGGAGCATGGACTTCGTCTCCGACAGCCTGGCCAGCGGCCGGCGCATTAAATGCCCGACCGTCACCAACGACTTCTGCCACGAGTGCGTAGAGGCCGCAGGGGACCACGGCATCGGAGGCTAGTACGTCACCCGCGTACTGGACGGCGCGGCGCGCTTTAGAGGCTATCCCTTGGCGATCAGAACGGACCAAGGCCCTGAATTCACCTGCCGCGCCTTCATGGCGTGGGCACAGGCCCGGGGCGTACTGCACATCCTGAATCAGCCGGGCAAGCCCACGCAGAACGCCTACATCGAGAGCTTCAACGGCAAGTTCCGCGACGAGTGCTTGAACGAGCACTGGTTCGAAAGCCTCAGCCAAGCTCGTACCGAGATTGCTCGCTGGCGCACTAACTACAACGAGGCTCGACCCCACAGCAGCTGCGGACGCATCCCCCGGCGCAGTTCGCCGCCCAGCACCGGCAGCATGCTGCCGGTGCTGGGCATCCCCTTACCCAGTCTGAGGACTAAAGTTCAATCAACCCCGCGGAGGGCTTCTAATTCCTTGATACGGAAAATGGGGGCAGGTCACGCGGAGCTGCAGTTCACCCCGCAGTTGATCCGCTTATCTTCTTCTGATTTGTGTTCAAACGCCCGAGGCTGACTCTCAATGCAATCTGCAAATACGCCAGTTACGGTCTGCGTCAGTAATCGAGCTCCACTACTGACCGCTTCCAGAGCCCTGAGCAGAGCCGGAGGCCGCTTGGGTCCTGGGATCTGCTAGCTTCTGTGCTGAAGCAGTAGAAAACGGAATGATCCACGGAAAGCCGACGCTGAACTGAAGCCTGCCTTGAAAGCCAGCTGCCGCTTCAGACTGGGAAGATCCTGCGGTTTTCACCAGAACGAAGCCCGCACCGCCGTTCACTTGAGCGAAATTTGTCCAGCCAAACTGAAGAAAGTCGGGAGCGCTCGGGAATGTATTGGTTTTGTTGTCTCGAGACCACACCAAATGTACCCCGATTTCAGTAAATATAGTACTCGCCCACGCCTTGCGCACGCTCAAGGAAGGTGATAGCGCCTGT
>JAIXTA010000003.1 GCA_027484405.1 Burkholderiales bacterium | reverse complement strand
CAGGCCAAAATGGCTGGAAAGCCGCATGGGACAAGCGGAAAGCACGTCAGAAGTCGTGCTGGCGGCATGGATGGATCAGCCAGCCGAACCGCTTCCGCTAGCCTGTCGACCTTCCCATGACTGATCGCAGCCGGCCCCCGGCCGCTGCCCTGCCCAGAGGCACCGCCATGAAGCAAGACACCCTCAAGCTGCTCGCCGAACTCGGCGTCACCCTGCCCGCCACGGCCGGCACGCACGACCTGATCGCCCGGACACCCATCACCGGAGAAGTCATCGGCCCCGTGGCCACCGCCCCCCACCAGCAGGCCGACGCAGCCGTGGCCCGGAGCGTCCAGGCCTTCCGCGCCTGGCGCAAGCTGCCGGCACCGCAGCGCGGCGAACTGGTGCGCCTGCTGGGCGAGGAGCTGCGCGCTTCCAAGGCCGCGCTCGGCCAGCTGGTGTCGATCGAAGCCGGCAAGATCCTGCAGGAGGGTCTGGGCGAGGTGCAGGAGATGATCGACATCTGCGACTTTGCCGTCGGCCTGTCGCGCCAGCTCTACGGCCTGACCATCCAGAGCGAACGCGCCGAGCACCGCATGATGGAGACCTGGCACCCGCTCGGCCCCACGCTGATCATCAGCGCCTTCAACTTCCCGGTGGCGGTGTGGAGCTGGAACGCGGCGCTGGCGCTGGTCTGTGGCAACAGCATCGTCTGGAAGCCGAGTGAAAAGACGCCGCTCACGGCCTTGGCCACCCAGGCCATCTTCGAGCGGGCGGCCAAGCGCTTCGGTCGTGCGCCCGAGGGCCTGTCCGTCGTGCTGCAGGGCGGACGCGAACTCGGCGAGCAGCTGGTGAGCGACGCCCGCTTCCCGCTGGTGTCGGCCACCGGCTCCACGCGCATGGGCCGCGCCGTGGGCGAGGCTGCTGCCCGCCGCTTTGCGCGCAGCCTGCTGGAGCTCGGCGGCAACAACGCCGCCATCATCGCGCCGAGCGCGGATCTCAAGATCGTCGAGCGCGCTGCCACCTTCTCGGCCGTGGGCACGGCTGGCCAGCGCTGCACCACCCTGCGCCGCCTGCTGGTGCACGCGAGCGTGTACGACCAGCTCGTACCGCGCCTCAAGCAGATCTACGGCAAGCTGCCGATCGGCTCGCCCGTGGCCGAAGGCACCCTGGTCGGTCCACTGATCGACAAGCAGGCCTTCGAGGCCATGCAGCGCGCCCTGGATGACGCACGTGCCCAGGGCGGCACCGTGACCGGCGGCGAGCGCGTGCTCACCGAACTCGGCGCCAACGCCTATTACGTGCAGCCCGCCATCGTTGAAATGCCAGCGCAAACGCCTGTGGTTTGCCACGAAACGTTTGCGCCCATCCTGTACGTCATGAAGTACAGCGGGGATGTGACCGAGGCGATTGCGCTGAACAACGCCGTCAACCACGGCCTGTCCTCGGCCATCTTCACCAACGACATGCGCGAGGCCGAGCGCTTTGTCAGCGACGAAGGCAGCGACTGCGGGATTGCCAACGTCAACATCGGCACCAGCGGTGCCGAGATCGGCGGCGCATTCGGCGGCGAGAAGGACACCGGCGGCGGCCGCGAGAGCGGATCGGACGCCTGGAAGATCTACATGCGCCGTGCCACCAACACCTTCAACTACGGCAGCAGCCTGCCGCTGGCCCAGGGCATCCGGTTCGACATCGACTGAGCCGGCCGGATGCGGTCCGCCACCCGCCGGCCTGCCGGCGAGTGCGGCGCGCGCGCAAATGTGTTGTTGGTTGTTTGCGCCGGGCCTTGCTAGCCTTGCCTGCTGCGGGGACAGACCCGCAGCAGGGCCATGGCACGAACCGACTCACTTCCCCCCGACGCCGCAACGGCAAACCCGAATCTGCGCACGGCGCTCGACAGCCTCGATGCCGCGCTCTGGAGCCTGGATCGCATCAGCGGCGGCATGACCCTCTGGGCGCCGCTGCATGGCGCCCTGGCACCCCTGTGCACCCTGCGTTCGCTCGACGGCTTCCTGAAGCTCGTGCCGGAGGCGCAGCGCTCGATGCTGCGCGCCACGCTGGATGCCTGCATGCGCGTGCGCCGCGGCTTCGAGATCAGCGTGCAGCTGAACATGCCGGCCGGCCCGATCGAAGTGGCCTTCAACGGCCGCCATACGCCTGCCGGTGCCGCCGGCCATCTGCATCTGATGCATGAAGATGATCGTGCCCACGTGCAGCTGCTGCGAGGTGATGCGATGCTGAACTGCGTGCAGCGCATGGCTGGCGTCGGGCTCTGGGAGGTCGACCTCATCAGCGGCGCGCAGCTCTGGGACCGCCAGGTCTTCGAGATCTACGGACTCGATCCGTACGGTCCGCAGCTCACGGTCGAGCAGGCGATGGCCTACTACACGCCGGACGCACGGGACCTGCTGGAACCTGCGCTGGTGGCCTGCATCGAGCGCGGCGAGCCCTTCGCAGTGGAAAACCAGTTGCGGCGGGCCGACGGCAAGGTGATCTGGGTGCGCTCGGCCGGTCAGCGGATCGATCTCGCGGGTCAGCCCGTGGCCGTCGTGGGTACGTTCCAGGACATCTCCTCGGCCGTGCAGGTCCGCAAGCGCCTCGAGCATCGCCTGCGGCTGGCCAACCACGTGGGCCACGCGGCCTTCTGGGAGCGCGATCTGAGCGCCGGCGTGGCGCACTGGGACGGCCGGATGTACGAGCTGCTCGGCTTCGATCCCGCAAAGCCGGCACCCAGCTTCGAGGACGCCAGCGAACGCTTTGTCGACAGCGACCGCGAGCGGACGCGGGCCGTGTGGGCCCAGTCCCTGCGTGAAGGCGGCATCTTCGAAGCCTTCTACCGCGTCAAGCATCCGAGCGGACGGATCTGCGCCCTGCGTTCGGTCTGGGAGGTCGAGCTCAACGCCGCTGGCGAGGCGGTTCGTGCCGTGGGCATGGTCACGGACAACACGCCGGGCTATGAACTTGCGCGCGAGAGCGAGGCCATCGCCGAGCAGCTGGAGCTGGCTGCAAACATCGGCGGCGTGGGCATCTGGCGGCTGGATGCCTCGACGGGCGAAATCACGGGCAATCGCCGGGCCTATGAGCTCTACGGCCTGGACCCGAAGCGGCGCTGGACGATGGAGACGGCCCTGGTCGTGGTGTTGCCGGAGGATCGGTCGCGCATCGAGCAGGCGCAGCAGAGCGCGCAGGACGGCGACGATGTGCTGCGGCTCGAGTACCGCGTGCGACTGCCCGATGGGCGCATTCGCTACCTGCAGACGCGCAGCCGCGCACAGCGCGATGCTGCGGGCGACCTGCTGTCGATCATCGGCGTGGCCTCCGACATCACCGATATCCGCGTGGCGCTGGAACGCGAGCAGTCGATCAACCACCGCCTCCAGCTGGCGGCCAGCTCCTCGGGCATCGGCTTCTGGGAGTTCGACCCGATCACGCGCATGTTCGACAACGACGCCCAGGTCATGCGCATATGGGGTCTGGGCGAGCGCCAGGCCTGCCTGAGCAAGGCCAGGATGGACGAGCAGGTCGATGCCGCAGACCAGCAGAAGTATGACGAACTGCTCCAGGCCGTCCTCGCCGACGGACAGCCGCGCAGCA
The DNA here is from genome assembly GCA_027484405.1 of Burkholderiales bacterium. Classification (GTDB taxonomy): domain Bacteria; phylum Pseudomonadota; class Gammaproteobacteria; order Burkholderiales; family Burkholderiaceae_C; genus Piscinibacterium. The sequence goes on along the minus strand of JAIXTA010000003.1, from coordinate 6,466 downwards.
TCGTGTACCGCATCAAGCGCGCGGACGGCGTGAGGCGGCTGCTTCGCCTGAACGCGGCCTCGGTGCAGGACGCCGAGGGCAGGGTCATCAAGCTGGTAGGCACCGAGCGCGACATCACTTACGAGCGCAGCATCGAGGCGGAGCTGCGCAGCGCACTGGACCGGCTCTCGCTGGCCACGCAGACCGCACGCATCGGCATCTTCGAGCACAACATCGAACGGCGCGAGACCTGGTGGGACGCGCAGATCTTCGCGATCTATGGCGAACCGCCGGGCAGCGGGCGGCTGCCTGCCGAGATCTGGAACACTGCCGTGGATCCCGAAGACCGCGAGCATGTGCATGCGATGCTGCGGCACGCGCAGCCCGACCAGCAGCTCACGCGTGAATTCACGATCCGCCGCGCCGATGGGGCGCTGCGGCGCATCGCCTCCCGGGGCATCATCTCGCTCAACGCGCGCGGTGAGCGGATCATCATCGGCCTGAACTGGGACATCACCGATCTCGCGCAGGCCGAGCGCGATCGGCGCGAACGTGAAGCCGCCGTGCGCGAAAGTGAAGCCAAAAGCGAGTTTCTCTCGCGCATGAGCCATGAGCTGCGCACGCCGCTCAACGCGATCCTGGGCTTCTCGCAGCTCCTGCTCCATGAGCCCGGCAGCAAACTCGGCGTGCCGCAGCGCAACCAGCTGCAGAGCATCGAATCGGCCGGTTGGCACCTGCTCGAGATGATCAATGAAGTGCTTGAGCTTTCGCGGATCGAGTCGGCCGAGGGTGCCGTGCAATGCACAGCAGTTGCGCTCGGCCCGGTGCTGCGCGAGATGGCCAGCCTGCTTGCACCGTCTGCACGTCAGGCGGGTGTCAGCATCGAGCTGCCTGACTTGCCGAGCGCAGATCTTCATGCGCACGCAGATGCCACCCGCCTGAAGCAGGTCCTGTCCAACCTGCTGTCGAATGCGGTCAAGTACAACCGACCGGGCGGCCGGGTCAGCATCGAGCTGATAGAAGCTGCCGACGAGATCCGGCTGGCCGTGCACGACACCGGGCGCGGCATGAGTGCGGATCAGCAACGGCGTCTGTTCCGGCCCTTCGACCGGCTGGGCATGGAGAGCTCCGGCGTGGAGGGCGTGGGCATCGGATTGGTGATCACGCGAACACTGCTTGCACGGATGAATGCCCGCCTGGAAGTTCAGAGTGTCGAAGGCGAGGGGTCCTGCTTCACAGTCACGCTGCAGCGCCTGCCGCCACCCGCCCAGGATGCACCGGATGGTACGGCGCAGGCGCAGCCCAGCGACCACGCAGCGCGCGCACGCGGCAGGGTGCTCTACATCGAGGACAACGCGCTGAATCGCGCCGTTTTCGAAGGTCTGCTGATGGCCCGGCCGAACGTGGAGCTGCGCTGTGCCGCCACGGGCGGTGAAGGTGTGCGTTCTGCGCTGAGCGATCGCCCCGACCTGATCGTCGTGGACCTCCACCTGCCCGACATGGACGGCTATGGCGTGCTGGAAGCGTTGCGTCGCGAGCCCGACCTCAGCACGGTGCCGATCGTCACCTTGACGGCAAGCGCCATGGACGAAGACCGGGAACGGGCACTGGCCGCAGGCTTCACGGACTTCTGGACCAAGCCCCTGTCACTCGAGGGGCTGAATGCGCGGATCGACGAGCTGCTGATCCGCGAGCAATAGAGACTCGATCGCTGCCACCTGGGCGGCGTCGAGTCGCGCACCGGCACAGGCCGTGCGCAAGGTGCGCAGTGCCAGGGTGCGGTACAGCGCCCCGAGGTCTGACTCGGGCAGGGTGTCGAGCGCCTGAAGATGCCTGGCCAGCGTGCCGATATCGCCCCGCGAGACCACGCCTGGCAGGCTGTTCACAAGCCCGCCGGCTTGTGCCGCGCTCAGGGTGCTGCGCGCCAGAGGCACCAGGGCTGCAAGGCTCTGGGCCTCGGTGGCGCCGAAGCTGGCCCACAGTCTGACCGCCTCGCCAAGCAGGGCATTGAGAAAGGCCCCTGCGTAGTGCGCTGCAGCGTGGTAGCGGGCGCGCGCACCGGGAGGCAGCACCAGCACGTCGAGATGCAGATCGGCCGCCAGGGCCTCAAGCGACTCGCGCAGCGCGCCTTCCGCTTCGATGGCCACTGTGCAGCCAGGCAGGCTGGCCAGGGTGGTGACCGGGTCGGCAAAGACGGTCAGGGGGTGAAAGCCGCCGGTAGCCGCACCGGCCTGGGCGGCCCCCCGGAGCGTGGTCACCTCGGTTGCGCCACTGCAATGGATGACCGCCTGACCGGTGCGCCAGGGCAATGCGTCGCACACTGACTCGATCGCGTCATCGCTGACGGTCAGCAGCACCAGATCGCAATCGGCCGCCACGGCTTCGGCAGTCACTGCACGACAGCCGGGCAGCGCAGCCGCCAGCGCGCCGGCACGCTGCGCATTGCGGCTGGCAACATGACTGACTACCCAGCCCGCCTGATGTGCGGCGCGTGCCAGCGTCTGCGCGACGCGGCCGGCGCCGATGAAACCCATGCGCGGGCGATCCGATGGGGAGACTGTCGAGGAGTTCATGGGTTTCGTCGGCTGGATCGGGCGTGTGATCGATCCCCGGGCAAGCCCTGAGAGCGACGATGCTCGGCACGCCGCATCATGCAAGGCATGAAACATACAACCGACCATCTCATCGGCCGCGGCCCTCTGCAGGTACGGCTGGATGCCGGACGCGCCGCGCGCAAGCAGGCCGCGCGTTCCGAGCTTGCCCGCCACCTTCCGGGCGGACGGGACCCCTTGGCGCTCTTGCGGCAGTCCGATCGGGGGCGGGTGCGCGAGCTGCTGCCGGTTCGGTACGGCCGCATGCTGGCCAATCCCTTTGCGTTCTACCGAGGCGCAGCAGCGATCATGGCGCATGACCTGGCCCAGGGGACTCGCTGTCCGATCAATGTGCAGCTCTGCGGCGATGCACACCTGTCAAATTTCGGTCTGTTTGCGAGTCCGGAGCGGCGCCTGCTGTTCGGCCTGAACGACTTTGACGAAACCCTGCCCGGCCCCTTCGACTGGGATGTGCGGCGTCTGGCAACAAGCTTCGTGATCGCTGCCCAGTCGCTGAATCTGGCGCGACCCGTCCAGGAGCGCATCGTGCGCATGTTGCTGGACACCTACCACGCGCGAATGCTCGAGTTTGCGCAGATGGACACGCTCGATGTCTGGTACTACCAGGACACGGCGGAGCTGCTGCTCACGCTCGGTGGCGCCAGCAAGCAGGAAAAACAGGTCATCGAAAAGGCGCGCCGCAAGAACTCCCGGGCGCTCGTGGATGACGCGGTGGAATGGGTGGACGGCGCCGCCGGACGCGAAATGCGCATCAAGGATCTGCCGCCCTGGGTCTATCACGACGCCGGTGCCACTAAGCGCGAGATCGCGCGGTTTGAAAGCAGCATCCAGGTGTTCTTCGAGGACTACCGCGACAGCCTGCCGGAAGACCGCCGCGAGCTGTTCGACCGCTATGAACTGATGGATGTGGCGGTCAAGGTGCCAGGCGTCGGCAGCGTGGGCCGCAGGTGCTTCATTGCGCTGTTTGCGGCGGACGGGCATCACCCCCTGTTCCTGCAGTTCAAGGAGGCAGCCGACTCCGTGCTCGAGCCCTGGCTGGGCCAGAGCCCCTACACGCACGACGGTCAGCGGATCGTCGTGGGCCAGCGTCTGTGTCAGGCGGCCAGCGACATCTTTCTGGGCTGGGCCTCGAGCAAGGCACTGGGCGCCGAGTTCTACGTGCGCCAGCTGCGCGACATGAAGGCCTCGCTCGACGTGACCCGCTTCTCGGCAGACGATCTGGCCGACTACGCGCAGGCCTGCGGGTATGCGCTGGCGCGCAGTCAGGCCAAGGCAGGCGACCCGGCGCTGATCGCGGGCTACATCGGCAAGGGTGATGCATTCGATGCCGCGGTGACGCAGCATGCGTTTGCCTATGCCGATCAGAACGAGGCCGATCATTCCGCCCTGGCTGCCGCCGTCAAGTCCGGAAAGGTGTCCGTGATCCTTGAGGACGAGGACTGAGCTGCAGGCGGCACCCGAGTGCGCCGCCTCTAGGCGAGCGCCGAGAAGCGCCGCTTGAGATCGTCGACCAGCGCCCGCACGCGTGCGGGCAAAAAGCGGTTGCTCGGCAGCACCGCGTTCAGCGGCAGGGGTTCGCGCCAGTCCGGCAGGACCGGCTTGAGCTCGCCGGCCTTGAAGTGCGGTGCAAGGTCGAGCGCGCTCTTGAAGATGATGCCGCGGTCTTCGAGGGCCCAGCGGTGGGCGATGTCTGCATCGTCCACGCTGCGCTTGCCGTCCGTGCGCACGGTCACCGTCTCGCCCTGGGCCGTGGACAGCGTCCAGCTGACGTGTCGGCGGCCGGCGACTTCGAAGTTCAGACAGTCGTGCTGGCTGAGCTCGCGCGGATGCGCTGGCGTGCCCGCGCGCTTCAGGTAGGCCGGGCTCGCGGCAAGCACCCGCGCCGTGTCGATCAGCTTGATGGCCACCAGCCGGCTGTCGGCCAGATCGCCGTAGCGGATCGCGATATCCACCGTGTCGCGCACCAGATCGTGCAAGGTATCGGCCACGGCGAGCTGGAGCGAGACCCCCGGATGTGCATCGGCAAACGCGTCCAGCCAGGGCAGTAGGACGCGACGCGTCAGGTCGCTGGGCGCGGCCAGGCGAATCACGCCGCGCAGCTCGCGCTGCGAGGCCGACACCTGCGCCCCCCCTTCGTCGAGCAGGGCCAGTGCGCGTTGTGCGTAGCCCAGAAACGCTTCGCCTTCAGGGGTCAGGCGCTGGCTGCGCGTGGAGCGCTCGATCAGCCGCACGCCGAGCTGGGCCTCCAGGCGCTTGAGCCCCGCGCTCGCTGCTGACGGCGTGAGATGCATGAGCTCGGCTGCGCCCGTCAAATTGCCGCTCTCCGCGCATGCCACAAAGATCTTCAGGTCACTGACATTTTCAACGTTCATTTGAAAATCCTAGTCATTTCAGGTCGTTTTTCAAATGAAAACATACAACCAAAATGGCGCCCTGGTCTGCGCACTGGCGGACCGCCCCGCTCCCCCTGACTCAAAGGCCACACATGTCTACATCTCCCACGACGCAAGCTGCCGGCACCGCAATCCCGCACGTGCTGATCCTCACGACCTCGCACACGACGCTGGGTGCCACGGGTCGACCCACCGGCGTGTGGCTGGAGGAGTTGGCCGTGCCGATGCACTGGCTTGCTGAGCGCGGCGCGAACATCACCTTGGCCTCCATCGCAGGTGGCGTTGTGCCGCTGGATCCAGGGTCCATCCCTGCGGCGGATGCGCCCGGGGCGCAGTCGCAGCACGAGTTTCTGCAGACCCACGCGAGCATGCTCGCCGCGAGCGTGCCGGTGGCCGACTTGCGGGTCGGCCAGTACGACGCCCTGCTTTTGCCCGGCGGCCATGGCACGGTGTGGGATCTTCCGCAGGGCGCTGCGGCCGTGGTCGAGGCCTTCTTTGCGGCAGGCAAGCCGATTGCGGCGGTCTGCCACGGCCCGGCCGGCTTGGTCGGCGCGCGGCGACCGGACGGGTTGCCCCTCGTCACGGGCTTGCGCGTCAATGCATTTACGGATGCCGAGGAGCGCCTGGCCGAGCTGGAGACGGTGGTGCCCTTTCTGCTGGAACAGCGCTTGCGCGAACTCGGGGCGCGCTTCGAAGCGGCCGCTCCCTGGCAGCCTCATGTGACGGAGGACACTGCGATCACCGGGACCCGGCTGATTACCGGCCAGAACCCGGCATCCAGTCTTGGCGTAGCGCGGGCGTTGTGGAATGCGCTCGCCAAGCGGTTCGATCTCGCCTGAAGGGCCTGAGATCAGGCGACGCAGCCTCACGACCGGCGTCCTGACGGGTCGCCGCATTGCGGCGGCTAAACTGCGGACCTTGTCGGGGAGCGTTGCAGCGATTGGTATCAATCGTCAGGCCCGCACAGCCAAAACCACGCTCATCTGAATCCAACCTCCGGAAACTTCAGGTGAGTCCCTTGTCCGACGCCCCTTCCGCCTCCCTCCCCCCGCTGCTGCTGTCGGGCCTCGAGCCGCTGCGCATCGATGACCACAGCCTGTTCGTCAACGTCGGCGAGCGCACCAACGTCACCGGCAGCCGTGTGTTTGCGAAGATGATTCTCGAAGGCCGCTTCGAGGATGCGCTGGCCGTGGCGCGCCAGCAGGTCGAAAACGGCGCGCAGATCATCGACATCAACATGGACGAGGCCATGCTCGACAGCAAGGCCGCCATGGTGCGCTTCCTGAACCTGATCGCCAGCGAGCCGGACATCGCGCGCGTGCCGATCATGATCGACAGCTCCAAGTGGGAGGTCATCGAGGCCGGCCTGAAGTGCGTGCAGGGCAAGGCGGTCGTGAACTCCATCTCTTTGAAGGAAGGCGAGGCCGAGTTCATCCGCCAGGCCAACCTGTGCCGGCGCTACGGTGCGGCGGTGATCGTGAT
>JAIXTA010000179.1 GCA_027484405.1 Burkholderiales bacterium | reverse complement strand
GCAGGTGTACTTCGACACCAACGCGGCGATTGCCCGCGTATGCGCCGAGAACGGCTGGCCGGCACCCGCAGGCACGCACAAGATCCTTCAGGCCTGAGCAGCACGCGCGGGACTACTGTCGCGCGTTGCGCAGGTTGGCAGGCAGGGCCACCGGATAGTTGGCGCGGAAGGGGTTGATGTCCAGCCCGCCGCGCCGCGTGTAGCGGGCGTAGACCGCCAGCTTGGTCGGGCGGCACTGGCGCAGGATGTCCATGAAGATCCGCTCCACGCACTGTTCATGGAACTCGTTGTGATTGCGAAAGCTCACGATGTACTTGAGCAGCCCGGCTTCATCGATGGGGTGCCCGTAGTAGCGGATCTGCACGCTGCCCCAGTCCGGCTGGCTGGTCACCAGGCAGTTGCTCTTGAGCAGGTGGCTCACGACGAGATCGTCGGTCGGTGACTCGTCTGCATTGACACGCAGCAGGCCGGCGTCGGGCGTGTAGGTGTCGCAGTCCACATCGAGCCGATCCAGCAGGCGGCCTTCGAGCTCCTGCACGCGCTCGCTGGCAAAGCCCTCCTGCTCGATCAGGCGGATGCCCACGCTTGCGCCGGCGGCTTCGCTGAGGTCATGCACAAGCAGCGCACGCACGGCATCCAGATTGGCCAAGCGCGTGTTGTTGAAGCTGTTCAGATAGAGCTTGAAGCTCTTGCTCTCGATGATGTTCGGGCTCTCGGCCGGCACCGTGCACTGCACCAGCGCCACCTGCGGCTTGCCCTTGGGGTTGAGCCAGGACAGCTCGTAGGCATTCCAGATGTCCGCGCCGAAGAAGGGCAGCGTGCCGCCCACGCCGATTTCGTCGCGCTTGGCGCTGCGGGCAATGGGGAACAGCAGGCTGGCGTCGTATTGATCGACGTAGCTGCTGGCCTTGCCCAGCTGGGACTGCTCGGGGGAATTGCTTGAGGATGCCATGGCGCGATTTTCGCCGATGCGCCCTGCGGCCTTCTGGCTCAGCTATTGGCCACGCCGTGGGGCACATGGCCCGTGGGCACGGCCTCGGCCGCGCCCACGCAGTGGCGGGTCTGGTCGTCGAAGAAGAAGTCCGGCTCGAACTCGCGCAGGAAGTCGCGCTTCTCCAGGCCGCCGAGGAACATGGCCTGGTCCACCGTGATGTTCCAGGCCATCAGGGTGCGGATGGCACGTTCATGTGCCGGGGCACTGCGCGCAGTGACCAGGGCCGTGCGGATGCGCAACGGCACATCCTGCCCGGCCACGGTCTGCAGGCGGTGCAGGGCGGCCAGCAACGGTGCAAAGGGGCCGGGCGGTAGGGGCTTGCTCGCGCGCTCGGTCTCATGCGCGGTGAAGGCCTGCAGGCCATCGCTCTTGAAGACGCGCTCGGCTTCGTCCGAGAACAGCACCGCGTCACCGTCAAAGGCAATGCGGATCTCGTTGGGGTGGCTCTCGGCTTCCTTGCGCGAATTCGGGAACACCCGCGCTGCAGGAAAGCCGGCTTCCAGTGCAGCGCGCACATCGTCATCACTGGCCGACAGGAACAGGTTGGCCTTGAGCGGCCGCAGATACTTGTAGGGCGTCTCGCCACGCGTGAACACGCCGCGCTCGATACCCAGGCCAGCCGCCTTGGCGCTGTGGAACATGCGCAGGCCGGACACCGGATCGTTGCGCGAAAGGATCACCACCTCGGCGCGCTGACCGGCCTCCGTGTTGAAGGCGAGCAGCTTGCGCACCAACGGCATGGCCACACCGGGTGGCGCCGGCACATGCTCGCGCTCGCGCTGCAAAGCGACGTAGGCGGCTTCGCCCTGCGCCTCATAGACGCGGTTCTCGTCCTCGAAGTCGAACAGCGCGCGGCTGGAGACCGCGACCACGAGCTTGTCTTCGAGGGTGACGCCCATGGCCCTACTTCCGTCCGCCGTCGACGGCGAGCGAGAGCCTCACGTCGATGCCGAAGCGCTGCGCCGGGCACTTGGCCTGGGCCAGGAAGGCGCTCACGTTCGGCACGAAGAGCGCGGCATCCGCAGCATCCATGCCCTCCTGCCCCACCAGACGCACATTGGCCAGCTTGCCGTCGGGCTGCAGGCGCACCCGCAGATCGAGCGTGCCCTTCATCATGCGCGGCGGCTCGGTCTCCGGGTACTGCAGCACCGCATCACCCAGCTCGCAGACCACCTTGCGCGGCTGCTTGGCCACGACGAGGTCCAGCTCGAGCTGGGACGCCAGTGCCTGCGGCGCGGCCGATCCGCTGAGCAGCAGGGCGATGGCAAGCAGAGGGCGTTGAACAGGCATGGTCTTCAGCGCAGAAAGAGGCGGTAGGCTGGATTATCCGTCTCGTCCCAGTGGCGGTAGCCCAGGTTCTTCAGGAAAGCGCGCAGTTCCTTCTTTTCGTGGGCCGGCACTTGCAGGCCGACCAGGATGCGACCGTAGTCCGCGCCCTGGTTACGGTAGTGGAACAGGCTGATGTTCCAGTCCGGGTGCATGGTGTTGAGGAAGCGCATCAAGGCGCCGGGGCGCTCCGGGAATTCGAAGCGGTACAGCAGCTCGTCCTTGGCCAGCGCCGAGCGGCCGCCCACCAGATGGCGCACATGGGTCTTGGCCAGCTCGTTGTCGGTGAGGTCGATGTTGGCAAAGCCGGCTTTCTTGAAGGCGCGCGAGATGGCCGCGCCTTCGTCGCGCCGGCTGATCGACAGGCCGACGAAGACGTGCGCCTGGGCGGAATCGCTGATGCGGTAGTTGAACTCGGTGACGTTGCGCGGCCCCACCGCCTCGCAGAAGCGCTTGAAGGCACCGCGCTCCTCGGGCAGGGTCACGGCAAAGACGGCTTCACGCGCCTCGCCCACCTCGGCGCGCTCGGCCACGAAGCGCAGGCGGTCGAAGTTCATGTTGGCGCCACAGGCAATCGCCACCAGGGTCTTGCCGCGGGCGCGATGCTGCTCGACCCACTTCTTGGCGCCGGCCACGGCCAGTGCGCCGGCGGGTTCGAGCACGCTGCGGGTGTCGGTGAACACATCCTTGATGGCCGCGCAGACTTCGTCGGTGTTCACGCGCACGAACTCATCCACGTACTTCTGCACCAGGCGGAAGGTCTCGCCACCGACGAGCTTGACGGCCGTGCCGTCGGAGAACAGGCCCACGTCCTGCAGCTGGATGCGCTTGCCGGCCGCCACGCTCTGCACCATGGCGTCGCTGTCCTCGGTCTGCACGCCGATGATCTTCACCTCGGGGCGCACCTGCTTGATGTAGGCCGCGACACCGGCAATCAGGCCGCCGCCGCCAATCGCCACGAACACCGCGTCCAGCGGCCCCTGATGCTGGCGCAGGATCTCCATGCCCACCGTGCCCTGGCCGGCAATCACGTCCGGGTCGTCGAAGGGATGGACGAAGGTGAGCTTGTGCTTCTTCTCGAGCATGACGGCATGCTGGTAGGCGTCCGAGTAGGAGTCGCCATGCAGGACCACCTCGACACCGCGCGCCTTGACGGCATCGATCTTGACCTGCGGCGTGGTCACCGGCATCACAATCACGGCCTTGCAGCCCAGGCGCTGCGCGCCCAGCGCCACGCCCTGCGCATGGTTACCCGCACTGGCGGCAATGACGCCGCGCTTGAGGCTGGCCGGCGGCAGATGCGCCATCTTGTTGTAGGCCCCGCGCAGCTTGAAGCTGAACACCGGCTGCTGGTCCTCGCGCTTGAAGTAGATCTGGTTGCCCAGGCGGGCGGACAGCTGCGGGGCGGGTTCGAGAGATGACTCGATCGCGACATCGTAGACGCGTGCCGTGAGAATCTTCTTGAGGTAATCCTGACCCATGGTGTGTGCGCGCTCCCTCGCCGTGCCTGTGCTTTGGGCCAAGTGTATTGGGCGGGCGGTGCCACAATCCCGCCAGCATTCGCTGCATCCACCCCTCGCCCCGCTCGCCTGCCCGCATGGACGCCTTCGTACAGTGGTTGATGAACACCTTTGCGCTGCCCCAGTTCGGGCTCACGATGGTGTTCCTGGTGGCCTTTGTCTCGGCCACACTGCTGCCCATGGGCAGCGAGCCGGTGGTGTTCGGCTACATCAAGCTCAACCCCGACCAGTTCTGGCTCTGCATCCTGGTCGCCACGGTCGCCAACACCGCAGGTGGCATGGTGAATTACCTCCTGGGTTGGGGCGCACACCGGGTCGTGGCGCAGCGCATGTCCGGTGATGGGCAGCACGCCCGGGCGCTGGCCTGGCTGCAGCGCCTGGGCCCAAAGGCGATGTTCTTCAGCTTTCTGCCGGCCGTGGGTGATCCGCTGACCGCTGTGGGCGGCTGGCTGCGCATGCCCTGGCTGCCCTGCCTGCTCTGGATGACGGCGGGCAAGTTCACGCGCTACGTGCTCATGACGGCAGCGCTGCTCTGGGTGCCGGATGGTGTGTGGGCCTGGCTGCTCAGCCCGCTGAAGTGGCTGCTGGGTGCCTGAACCGGTACGGCGGAACGTCTCAGAGCGTCATCTGGACGGGCTTCTCGCTTGTCCCATGCGGGTTTCCAGCCCATTTGGCCTGAAAACCCGCACCAGAAGCGCGTCTTGCCCTTGGAGCGCGGGCGTCGTCAGCGCTTCTTCTGCCCCGGGATCACTTGGCCGGCCTGGCGCAAGGTGGCGCTGACCACGGCGCCCTGAGCGTTGCGTGAGAACTCCACCACGGCACCGACGGCCTTGACCTCGATGCGGTCGGTGCCGGTGACCTCGGCCGGGATCGACGGCTGCCCTGTGCCCTGGATCTTGAGCACGCCGCCCTCTTCGAACACACGCAGGCTGAAGCTGGGCGCCAGCTGGTATTCGCCCGCCCAGTCCTTCCATGCCGGATTGGTCGCGCTGGGTGCCTCTCGGCTGCCCTTGCGCACGCCCTCCACCACGCCTCCGCCCTGCACCCAGCGGAAGGTGTTGACCTTGCCGTCCTGAAGCACGGGGGTGAGCGTGGCACTGGTCACGATGGGATAGAAGTCGCCCCGGCTGTCGTAGAAGAGCTCGAAAGCACTCTGACCCTGGGCCTGGGCCATGAGCTTGCCGCTGTCGCCGCGGATGCGCATGGGCAGGCCGCCCAACTCCCAGTCCCCCTGCATGGCTGTGCGCAGGCTCTCCGGGATGGGCTGCTGCACGCGCGGCTTGCCCAGCGGACGATTCAGGCCCAGCAGCGGGGCGGCCACATCCGACAGGCCGCCAAGATCAGCCAGGCTGGTATCGGCAAGCACGACCACCGCCCGCTTGGCCGCCGGCTCGAGACTGACCAGCGACGAGAACCCGCCCGTGCCGCCCTCATGGCTGATGAGGGTGCGGCCCTGTGCCATCTGCACCAGCCAGTTCATGCCGAAGCCCTGCGTGAGCGGCTGCTGAGTGCGCTGCATGGTCTTGAGCAGCGGGGTCTCGACCGCGCCCGACTGCGCCTGGGCGTAGCGGATCATGTCATTCAGGCTGGCGCGAACCATGCCGACGCCGGCCAGATTGGGCGTGATGGTCCAGGCCGGCGTGGCTTGCGCGGCGGGCGTGTGACCCTGCGCCAATATCACACCGGCCGGCGCCCTGACGACGTGCGCGCTGCGCATGCCCAAAGGATCAAAGAGCCTGCGCTTGAGCGCCGCCTCGAAGTCGTTGCCCTGGGCGCGCGCCACCGCCAGCGACAGCACCATCATGCCGAAGTTGGAGTACTCGGCCTGGCTGCCGATCGGGCGGCTGAGCGTCACATCGGCAAGGGATGCGAGCAGGGTCTGCTCGCTGAGCGTGCCGTAGGGGTTGGCCGGGTCTGCGGGCCGCATGCGTGCGGGCAGTGCCGGCAGCCCGGAGGTGTGGGTCACGAGATCGCGCACAGTGATCTGCCGCTCGCCCTGCCGGGGCAGCACGGTGCCGGCAGGCAGATGGCGCGCGATGGGGTCATCCAGTGTCCAGGCGCCCGACTCGATCAGGTCGGCCACCAGAAACGCAGTCATCGTCTTGGTGACCGAGCCGATCTCGAACACCGCGTCATCCGTCAAGATGCGCTGGGCCTTGGGGTTGGCGCAGAAGCGCGCACGGCGCACCTGCGCGCCTTCGATCACAGCGGCCACGACACAGGCGCCGGTGCGATCGTTTTCGAAGCGTGCCTTGAGTTGTGCGACCAGCGCCGGATCATCGGCGGTCTGGGCAATCGCACCGGCACCCAGGGCGAACAGGGTGCCTGCAGCAGCGACTTTCAGGGGGGTACGGAACATGGCTCGGCCTCATGCAGTGCATTGGAAGGACCGAATTCTGTGCGAGCCCGCACGCGCCGCGCCAGCGTCCGGCGGACGAACACACGGATTCGTGCGATGAGCTGCGGCCCGATGCCGCGCCACAGCTGGCCGCGCTAGCACCGGGACCACCGGAACGAAACCGGTGCCCCCAGGCAGCCGTCAGGCTGCCGTTCTACCCCACTCAGGCAGCAATCAGGCCGGCTGCTGCCGTCTGATTCGTGGCCGCATCAATGAGTACGAAGCGCCCGGTGGTGCGATGATCTGCGTAGGCATCTGCAACCAGCGGCTGCTGCAGGGCCAACCGCACTCGCCCGATATCGTTGAGCGCCAGTCCGTCCGCAGCGTCGTGCTCCAAGCGCTCAAGATCCAGACGCGACTCCACTGCAGTCACCTTGGCCTGCATGGTCCGCGTGCCGTGCTTGATGAGGTAACGACGCGCCGGATTCAGGGGTGTGCTGTCAAGCCAGCACAGCTCGGCAGACAGATTGCGCACCGAGGCCGCCGGGTCGTTGGCAGCGAGGATCAGATCCCCGCGAGACACATCCACATCCCGATCCAGCACCAGCGTGACCGCCATGCCTGCGGTGGCCTGGGTCAGCTCACCCTCGAAGGTGATGATGCGGTCCACCACCGCCGTGACGCCCGCCGGCTCGATGCGTACCCCCTCACCCGGGCGAACGCGACCCGCCGCCACGGTGCCCGCAAGACCCCGGAAGTCGTCCACGCGACTGCCCCCAACACGACTGACCCACTGGACGGGAAAGCGCAGCGGCGCAGCATCCAGGCCTTCGTTGGCGGGCAGGGTCTCCAGCACCTCCAGCAGCACCGGACCGTCGTACCAGGGCATGTTTCGCGAGGGCACAACGACGTTGTCGCCACGCAGGGCAGACACCGGAATGACCGCCGCAGCTTCAACACCGAGCTGCCGAGCCAGCGCCTCGAACGCGGTCTTGATGCCGTTGTAGGCTGCTTCCGAATAATCGAGCAGGTCGATCTTGTTCACGACCGCCACGAGATGCCGAACACCAAGCAGGCTCACGAGCGCAGCGTGGCGGCGCGTCTGCTCAAGCAGCACGCCCTGCTGCACGCGGGTGGCATCGATCAGGAGTACCGCAGCGTCGGCCGTGGACGCACCGGTCACCATGTTGCGCGTGTACTGCACGTGGCCGGGGCAGTCCGCAATGATGAACTTGCGTACTGGGCTGGCGAAGTAGCGGTAGGCCACGTCGATGGTG
>JAIXTA010000157.1 GCA_027484405.1 Burkholderiales bacterium | reverse complement strand
TGCCCATCATCGGCACCACGCCCGACAGCATCGACATCGCCGAGGACCGCGAGCGCTTCCAGAAGCTCATCTACAAGCTCGGTCTGCTGCAGCCGCCCAACCGCACTGCGCGCACCGAAGACGAGGCCCTGCGCCTGGCCAACGAGATCGGCTACCCGCTGGTCGTGCGCCCGAGCTATGTGCTCGGTGGCCGCGCCATGGAGATTGTGCACGAGCAGCGCGATCTGGAACGCTACATGCGTGAGGCCGTGAAGGTCAGCAACGACTCGCCGGTGCTGCTGGACCGCTTCCTCAACGACGCCATCGAGGTCGACGTCGACTGCCTGTCGGATGGCAAGCAGGTGGTGATCGGCGGCGTGATGGAGCACATCGAACAGGCGGGCGTCCATTCGGGCGACTCGGCATGCTCGCTGCCGCCGTACTCGCTCAAACCGGCGTTGATTGACGAGCTCAAGCGCCAGACTGAAGTCATGGCCAAGGCGCTCAATGTCATCGGCCTGATGAACGTGCAGTTTGCGGTCCAGGGTGAGACGATCTATGTGCTGGAAGTGAACCCGCGTGCCTCGCGCACCGTGCCCTATGTCTCCAAGGCGATCGGTGCGCCTCTGGCCAAGATCGCGGCGCGGGCCATGGCTGGCAAGACGCTTGCGGAGCAGGGATTCACCAAGGAGATCGTGCCGCCGTACTACAGCGTCAAGGAAGCGGTCTTCCCGTTCAACAAGTTCCCCGGCGTCGACACCATCCTGGGGCCGGAGATGAAGTCCACAGGTGAAGTGATGGGCGTGGGCAAGACCTTTGGCGAGGCCTTCATCAAGAGCCAGATCGGTGCGTCGACCAAGCTGCCTGAGTCAGGTACGGTCTTTATGAGCGTGAAGAATTCGGACAAGGCCAGGGCGGTGGATGCAGCGCGCGGCTTCCATGAGCTGGGCCTGAAGATCGTGGCGACTCGGGGCACTGCTGCGGCCATCGAGGCGGCGGGCATCCCTTGCAAATCGGTGAACAAGGTCACCGAGGGGCGCCCCAATGTGGTCGACATGATCAAGAACGGCGAGATTCAGCTGGTGATCAATACCGTCGAGGAACGTCGCAACGCGATCGCGGACTCTCGCTACATCCGTGTTGCTGCGCTTGGTGCGCGCGTACCGTCCCAGACCACGATCGCGGGCGCTTTGGCCGCAGTTGAAGGCATGAAGAGCGTGCATGCCCTGGATGTGTTCGATGTGCAGGGCCTGCACAAAGATCTTCGCGCCAAGGGGCTCTGAAGAACGCGTTTGCTGATTGTTCAACCCGGGGGCAGCTTCGGCTGCCCCCGATCCATTGAGTCTCCGAGTACACCCATGAGCACCATTCCCATCACAGTGCGCGGCGCAGAGCAGCTCAAGGCTGAGTTGCATCGCCTCAAGACCGTGGATCGTCCCGCCGTCATCAACGCCATCGCTGAGGCCCGTGCCCAGGGCGATCTGTCGGAAAACGCGGAGTACGACGCTGCCAAGGAGCGTCAGGGCTTCATTGAGGGCCGGATCATGGAGATCGAGGGCAAGCTCTCGAATGCCCAGATCATCGATCCGAAGGCGCTCGACGCAGAAGGCAAGGTCGTCTTCGGTGCGACTGTCGAGCTTGAAGACCTCGATTCCGGCGAGGTCATGACCTACCAGATCGTTGGTGAAGACGAGGCCGACATTCGCCAGGGTCGGGTCAGCGTGACCAGCCCCATATCGCGCGCACTCATTGGCAAGTTTGAAGGCGACACGGCGGTGGTCATGGCGCCGGGTGGCAACCGCGAGTACGAAGTCCGCGCAGTGCGCTACGAGTGAGCGGCTCTTGAGTAACGAGGGCATCAGCGTCGGTGTGTCCGGCGCGCCGGAATCCCGGGTCGAGCGCGGCCTGCTCGCCCTGTACCGTCTTGCGCTCACGGCCTGGGTCGGCTGCACGTGGACGGTGGGCCTGCTAGCTGCGCCCCTGGCCTTCGCAGTGCTTACACCCAGATCATTGGCAGGTACGTTTGCCAGCCATGCCTTCTACTGGCAGAGCATCGTGGTATTTGTATGTGCCGCGATCGTGCTGGCGCTGCACAAGCGCCTCGAACGGCGGGTGCACCTCACGCGCGTATCGATCATCATGCTTCTGAGCATGGTGACACTCGCCGCAATTCAGCAATTTGTCCTCGGCCCCTGGATGGCAAGCCTGCGCCTTGAGATGATGATGCAGGCGGCGCCAATCATGCAGGAGTCCCTGGCCACGCGTTTTGGTGCGCTGCACGGCATTTCCGCCGTGCTGTATGCCGGCCAGTGCGTTCTCGGCGCCGTGGTCGTGGCCCGCTCGCGCTGATGGCTCCTGACTCAGCGACTGCGGCGGGCGCCGCGGCGCGTCGTCCGCTTGCGGGATTGTTCAGTGGCTTGGCGGATACGCCGTGCGAGGGTGTTCTCGGTCTCTTCCGCGCTGGTCTTGCGTTTGACGGTCTTCTTTACTGCCTTCTTGCCAGCTGCAGCCAGTTTCTTGGGGGTGTGCAATGCCGCACCGCCGGATCGCTTCTGGGCAGGCGCTTCGGGCAGGTAGGGCAAGTCAGGGTCGATGCGGCTCGTAGCCGTACCCGGGCGCCAGATCACCAGCAGTTTGCCAATATGCTGGACGGGTGCTGCACCCAGTTCAGCGCAGATGGCAGCGTGCAGCTCGGCGCGCGCATCACGGTCATCTGAAAACACGCGAATCTTGATCAGATCATGCGCGTTCAGTTGTTCCTCGATGGCCTTGAGGACTGCACCGCTGAGTCCTTCGTTGCCAATCATCACCACGGGGTTGAGGTGATGCGCGTGTGATTTGAGGTTTTTGCGCTGCAGCGGAGTCAGCGCGATGGTTTCTGATGTGCTCATTTCGGGATTATCCCAATGAAATCCACCAAGAAGAACAAGTTCTCAGCTGCATGGCTCATGGATCACATCAACGATCCCTACGTGAAGATGGCCCAGCAGCATGGCTACCGTGCGCGTGCGGCCTTCAAGCTGACGGAAATCCTCGACCAATTCGGCTTGCTCAAGCCGGGCGCGACGGTCGTCGATCTGGGCGCGAGCCCAGGCAGCTGGAGCCAAGTGGTGCGTGAGCGCCTGAAGAACAAGTCTGGTCCGGGTGTCCATGGGCGCGTGCTTGCGCTGGATCTGCTGCCCATGGAACCCGTCGCGGACGTCACATTTCTGCTGGGAGACTTTCGGGAGGACGCCGTGTTGTCAGCGTTCGAAGGCCTCGTTGGGGACTCGGGTGTCGACCTTGTGCTTTCCGACATGGCCCCCAATTTGAGCGGGGTGGGGGCGGCAGACGCGGCGCGCGTCGCCCATTTGAACGAACTGGCACTGGAGTTTGCAGTCAACCACCTCAAAAAGCGCGGTGCGCTCGTGACCAAGAGCTTTCATGGCAGTGGCTTTTCCCAGACCGTGAAGCTCTACAAGGAAGCCTTCCAGAAAGTGACGGAGTACAAGCCCAAGGCCTCGCGCTCCAACTCGTCCGAGACCTTCCTTGTTGCTCAAGGCCTGAAAGCGGCCGGGCGAGAGTGATCCGAGTGCAACGCCCAGGAAAGAGGCTGGGGCAATCCATCGCATTGGCTGAGCTGTGTCAAGTCGATCGAGGCGTAGAATCAATCAACACATTGACCGGGCCGCATCACTGCCCAGGAGTATGAGCAATTGAACAACAACCTCCTTACCAAAGCGATCATCTGGCTGGTCGTGGCCATGGTGTTGTTCACGGTGTTCAAGCAGTTCGAGAACCGGCGTGCGCCGGCGAACGAAGCCGTGAGCTACACCCAGTTCATGGAAGACGCCAAGGCGGGCCGGATCGAGAAGGTCGAAGTTCAAGGCCGTACCTTGACGGTCTACCCCAAGGAAGGCAATCGATTCACGCTGACTTCACCCGGCGACATCTTCATGTCCACCGATCTGGTCAAGCTCGGCGTGAAGGTCTACGGCACCCCCGAGGAAGGGCAGTCTCTGCTGATGACCCTTCTCATCCACCTTGGCCCGATTCTGCTCCTGATCGGATTCTGGTTCTGGATGATGCGCAGCATGCAGGGTGGCGGCAAGGGCGGTGCCTTCAGCTTCGGCAAGAGCAAGGCGCGCATGATCGACGAGTCGAACAACAGCATCACCTTCGCGGATGTGGCCGGCTGCGACGAGGCCAAGGAGGAAGTCAAGGAGCTGGTCGAGTTCCTCAAGGACCCGTCCAAGTTCCAGAAGCTTGGCGGCCGCATCCCGCGTGGCGTGCTGATGGTGGGCTCGCCAGGTACCGGCAAGACCCTGCTTGCCAAGGCGATTGCGGGTGAAGCCAAGGTGCCCTTTTTCAGCATCTCGGGCTCTGATTTTGTGGAAATGTTCGTCGGCGTGGGCGCGGCCCGTGTGCGCGACATGTTCGAGAACGCCAAGAAGCATGCCCCCTGCATCATCTTCGTGGATGAAATCGATGCGGTTGGTCGTCATCGCGGCGCCGGTCTGGGCGGCGGCAATGACGAGCGCGAGCAGACGCTCAACCAGATGCTGGTGGAGATGGATGGCTTCGATACCAACTCCGGCATCATCGTGATTGCTGCCACCAACCGGCCGGACATCCTCGACCCTGCGCTGCTGCGCCCCGGTCGTTTCGATCGCCAGGTGGTCGTGCCGCTGCCGGATGTCCGTGGCCGCGAGCAGATCCTGAAGGTTCACATGCGCAAGGTGCCGCTCGGCACTGACGTCGAAGCGTCGGTGCTCGCCCGCGGCACGCCCGGATTTTCCGGCGCCGATCTGGCGAATCTCGTGAACGAGGCAGCCCTGTTTGCCGCTCGCAGAAACGGTCGCGTCGTGAGTATGGAAGACTTCGAGAAGGCCAAGGACAAGATCTACATGGGGCCGGAGCGCAAGACCATGGTCATGTCCGAGGACGAGAAGAAGGCGACGGCCTATCACGAGTCTGGCCACGCCGTCATCGCTGCCTCGCTGCCCAATGCCGATCCCGTGCACAAGGTCACGATCATCCCGCGTGGTCGCGCGCTCGGTGTGACATGGCAGCTGCCTGAAAAGGACCGCTTGAGCATGTACAAGGACCAGATGCTCACTGAAATGGCCATTCTGTTTGGTGGTCGGATCGCTGAGGATCTGTTCGTCAAGCGCATCTCGACCGGGGCATCGAACGACTTCGAGCGCGCCACCAAGATCGCGCGCGACATGGTTACCCGCTACGGCATGAGCGACGAACTCGGCCCGATGGTCTATGCCGAGAATGAGGGCGAGGTGTTCCTGGGTCGCAGTGTGACCAAGACCACCAATATCTCGGAGGCGACGATGCAGCGCGTTGATCTGGAGATCCGCCGGATCATCGACGAGCAGTACGCTGCCGCGACCAAGATCCTGCAGGACAAGGCCGATCGCGTGGAAGCCATGACGGCTGCACTGATGGAGTACGAGACCATCGACGCCGAGCAGATCAAGGACATCATGGCGGGCCGCCCCGTACGGCCGCCGCGTCCGCCGGCAACGACGTCGACCAACGATCCGGGTTCGCCGAGCGCGCCTGCTGAAGGTGCCGCCGCCGCGGCCTGATCCGTACTTGGATCAGCAAGGAGCGCCTCTGGGCGCTCCTTTGTTTTTCTGACCACGCGTCGGCTCAGAGTGCCTCGATGGAAAGCAAGACACATGTACTGGCAAGCTGGCCGATTCCGATTTGATCTCCGTGTGCGTCCATTGGTCATGGGGATCGTGAATGTCACGCCCGACAGCTTCTCGGACGGCGGGCAGCACTTCGCTCATCGAGACGCACCGATCGAGCATGGCGAGCGCCTGCTGGCTGAGGGTGCCGACCTGCTGGACATTGGTGGCGAGTCCACCCGGCCCGGCGCCGAAGGGGTCTCCGCCGAGGCAGAGTGGTCGCGCATCGAGCGCGCCGTGAAGCATTTCGTGGGCCGTGGCGTGTGTGTCTCGGTCGACACCATGAAGCCTGAAGTGATGGCCCGTGCGATCGCGGCCGGCGCAGACATCATCAATGACGTGATGGGGTTTCGCGCACCGGGTGCTGTTGGTGCGGTGGCCGCCTCATCTTGCGGCCTCATCGTGATGCACATGCAAGGTGAGCCCCGCACCATGCAGCAGGCACCGCACTATGGCGATGTGGTGCGCGAAGTCTGCGCTTTTCTGCAGGAGCGTGTCGACGCCCTTCGCGCAGCCAAGACCGTGGATGCGAGGATCGTCCTCGACCCAGGGTTCGGGTTTGGCAAGGCGCTGCATCACAACCTTGGCCTGCTGGCATCGTTTGCACGACTGCGCGTCCCCACTTCAGATGGCGCAGGGCACCTGCCGCTGCTGGCGGGGCTGTCGAGAAAGTCTATGCTCGGCATCCTGACCGGGCGCGAGGCCAACGATCGCCTGGCTGCCTCGGTCACTGCAGCCGTACTCGCCGTGCAGCGAGGTGCCCGCATCGTTCGTGTCCACGACGTCGCTTCGACGGTGGACGCGCTCAAGGTGCTCGCAGCGGTGGAGGCTTGCGACTCGCCGGACTCCGCGCAGCGCTGATTCCGGTGATTGCGTGCATTGAAAGACCAATGAAGTGAAGCAGCAAGAATGAGCAGAAAGTATTTCGGTACTGACGGCGTGCGTGGCCCGGTAGGAACCGCGCCGATGACGCCTGACTTTGTCATGCGCCTGGGCTATGCCGCCGGGCGCAGCCTGGTAGCGGGCAAGCCCGCAGGCAGTCGCGTACAGGTGTTGATCGGCAAGGACACGCGAGTGTCGGGCTACCTCCTCGAGGCGGCGCTCGAGTCCGGCTTGATCGCGGCCGGTGCCGATGTCCTGCTTGCAGGACCGATCCCGACACCTGCGGTGGCCCACCTCACGCGAGCCATGCGGCTGGATGCCGGTGTGGTCATCAGCGCGAGCCACAATCCCTACCAGGACAATGGCATCAAGTTCTTCGATGGCCGAGGAACCAAGCTTTCCGATGAGACGGAGCGGGGCATCGAGGCCATGATCGACGAGCCGATGGGCTGCGTGGCCTCTTCCGATCTCGGCAAGGCCAGGCGCCTCAACGATGCAGCCGGTCGCTATATCGAATTCTGCAAGGCAAGCTTCCCCGCCCATCTGGATCTGCGCGGCTTGCGTATCGTGGTGGACTGCGCGCATGGTGCGGCGTATCAGGTCACGCCGGCGTTGCTGCACGAGCTCGGAGCGGAGGTGATCCGTATCGGCTGCGAGCCCAATGGCATGAACATCAATGCCGGGGTCGGAGCGGTCTACCCGCAGGCGCTCCAGGCTGCCGTGCTGCAGCACGGCGCGCACCTTGGCATTGCACTCGATGGCGATGCGGATCGTCTGCAGATGGTCGATGCGGAGGGACGCCTGCTCAATGGCGATGAGCTGCTGTATGCCGTGGCGATGGACCGGCATCGCACCCAGCCCGTGGAGGGCGTGGTGGGCACCCTGATGAGCAACTTCGGTCTCGAGGCTGCATTCCGCCAGGCCGGCATCGGGTTTGAACGCGCCAAGGTCGGTGATCGCTATGTGCTGGAACGCCTGGCTGAACGCGGGTGGCTATACGGCGGTGAGAGTTCCGGCCACTTGATCTTCCTAGATCGGCACTCCACGGGGGATGGCACCATCGCTGCGCTGCAGGTTCTGGCGGCCATGCGCGATCAGGGCCGCACCTTGGCACAGCTTGTGACTCCGGTGCGCCTGATGCCGCAAGTACTCAAGAATGTGCGCCTGCCCGCCGGATTCGACTGGAAGACTCACGCGCCGCTGCGCGATGCGCAGGCTGAGGTCGAGGCGCAGCTGGGCAATGGGGGGCGCGTGCTGATTCGCGCATCCGGGACCGAGCCGCTGCTGCGCCTGATGGTTGAAGCGGGCGAGGTACATCAGGCAGAAGCATTGTGTACACAGCTGGCTGCCTCGCTGCCGGCCCAGGGAGCGCCAGCCCACTGACTCACTGCACCGCGTCGATTTTCAAATGAAATTTGAATTTGAATCTTGATAAGTGCTGATTGACAAAAAATAGTTGAAAATTGACAGTCGGCGTTTTCGCATGATCCATGCGGGTCTCGCCGAGATTTCGGCGTGTTTTCATGGTGAGCATGTCAGGAATTGACCATCTGGCCGCTGATCACCCAACGGCACAAAGCAAACGGGCCGCCAGAATGTGTTCTGGCGGCCCGTTTGCCTTGGACGGTGGGGCTAGCGGCGCGGTGCGGGCGGCAGCATCACCGTGTCGATGACGTGGATCACGCCGTT
Source organism: Burkholderiales bacterium (assembly GCA_027484405.1). Taxonomy (GTDB): domain Bacteria; phylum Pseudomonadota; class Gammaproteobacteria; order Burkholderiales; family Burkholderiaceae_C; genus Piscinibacterium. The sequence continues at coordinate 4,942 of JAIXTA010000157.1, read as the reverse complement.
GGTGGCGTCCACATTGGGCTTGATGACCAGCGCATCCTCGAAGCCGACAAGATCTCCCGACTTGGACAGATTCACTTCGGCGCCATTGACGGTCTTTACACGGCTGTTCTTGACATCGGCGGCCAGCACCTTGCCCGGCACCACGTGGTAGGTCAGCACGGCGCGCAGCTGTTCCTTGTTGGCTAGCAGGGCGTCCAGCCGGTCCTTCGGCAGCTTGGCGAAGGCGGCATCACTCGGCGCGAACACGGTGAAGGGCCCTGGACCAGCCAGGGTGGCCTGCAGGTCGGCAGCGCTGATTGCCCGACTCAAGGTCGACAGCTCCGGCGTGCGCTGGGCGGTTTCGGCAATCGTCGTCGGCGCAGGAGGGGTGCTGGCGCAGGCTGCCAGGGCCAGGGCGCTGACTGCCAGCAGCAGATTGCGGCGGTTCATTGGGTGTTCTCCTAGGTTTGTCGGTCAACGTCGCCCATTTGCGGCGTCGACCGTCACAATAGGCAGATCGCATGACAATTCGATGACCTTGGATGACATGCAGGGTTTGTCCGGGCCGGCGAGATGTAATGTGTCACCCCGATGTCATATTCGGTCGTCACAATTCATCCCAATCCCTCCCAACCCATAGAGGATGAAGATGAAGAACCTGTTCAGTGCTCTGGCTGCTGGCGCCTTGGCAAGCGTATCGATGATGAGCCCCACCGCCTTCGCTCAGGAAATCACGGGCGCCGGGGCCACCTTCCCGGCGCCGCTGTACTCCCGATGGGCCGCCGACTACAACAAGGCCACCAACGTACGCATCAACTACCAGGCCATCGGTTCTTCAGGCGGCATTCGTCAGATCACGAACAAGACGGTCGATTTCGGCGCCTCCGATGCCCCGATGAGCCAGGCCGATCTCGACAAGGCCGGCATGATCCAGTTCCCGATCGCCATGGGCGGTGTGGTCCCCATCATGAATGTGCCCGGTCTGCAGCCTGGCCAACTCAAGCTGACCGGCGCCGTGCTCGCCGACATCTACCTCGGAAAGATCAAGAAGTGGAACGAGGCCGCGATCACGTCGCTCAATCCCGGCGTCAAGCTGCCTGACCAGAACATCGCGGTCGTCCGGCGCGCAGACGGTTCCGGCACCACGTTCATCTTCACGAACTACCTGGCCAAGATCTCTGCCGAGTGGAAGAGCAAGGTCGGTGAGGGTACGAGCGTGAACTGGCCCGTCGGCCTGGGTGGCAAGGGCAACGAAGGCGTAGCCGCTTTCGTGCAGCGCCTGCCAGGCTCGATCGGCTACGTCGAGTACTCCTACGCCCGCCAGAACAAGATGCCCTTTGCACAGGTGCAGAACCGCGCAGGCCAGTTCGTCGCGCCGGATGACACTTCCTTCCGTGCCGCTGCAGCGGGCGCGAACTGGGCACAGAACTTCGGCCAGATCCTGACCGATCAGGCAGGTGCGGGCGCATGGCCCATCACCGGCGCAACCTTCATCCTGATGCACAAGGTGCAGGACAAGCCGGCCAACGGCGCCGAAGTGCTCAAGTTCTTTGACTGGGCGCTGCGTAACGGCGACAAGTCTGCAGTCGATCTGGACTACGTACCGATGCCCGACAGCGTCGAGCCGCTGATTCGCAAGCTGTGGGCCGACAACGTCAAGGACGCCGCCGGCAAGGCCGTCTGGTCCGGTCGCTGAGCGCTTGAAGACAGCCGGGCTTGGGTGAGTTCACTCAAGCCCGGCTATGCATTTCCGGTTTGATCCCATTGGGGGTGGGTATGAGCATCACAAGTGCCCAGGTGGCACAGAGCAGAACGAGAGGGCAGTGGCTGGACTTCCTCTTCCTGCACGCCACGCGCATCGCGGCGATCATCACGCTGGCATTGCTGGCGGCCATCATCGGTTCGCTGGTCGTGGCGTCCTGGCCGTCGATCAGTACCTTTGGACTGAAGTTCTACACCACGTCCACGTGGGATCCGCCGGCCAAGGAGTTCGGCGCACTGATCCCGATCTACGGCACGCTGGTGACGTCCGCCATCGCACTGTTGATTGCCATTCCAGTCAGCTTCGGGATTGCGCTCTTCCTGACTGAACTGTCTCCAGCCTGGCTGCGCCGGCCACTGGGCACAGCCATCGAATTGCTTGCCGCGATTCCATCGATCGTCTACGGCATGTGGGGCTTGTTGGTCTTTGCCCCGATTTTCTCGGCCTACGTGCAGATTCCCCTGCAGAACGCGGTGGGCAACTGGCCGCTGATCGGTTCCCTTGTTCAAGGTCCCCCCGTGGGCATCGGCCTGCTGTGCGCCGGCATCATTCTCGCCATCATGATCATCCCCTTTATCGCCAGCGTGATGCGCGACGTGTTTGAGGTGACGCCGGCCCTGCTCAAGGAAGCTGCCTACGGTCTGGGTTCCAGTACATGGGAAGTGGTGTGGAAAGTCGTGCTTCCCTATACCAAGACGGGTGTCATCGGCGGCATCATGCTCGGCCTGGGTCGCGCCCTGGGCGAGACGATGGCCGTGACCTTCGTCATCGGCAACACCAACTTGCTGTCGTCGATGTCGTTGTTCGAACCGGGCAACAGCATCACCTCCGCACTGGCCAACGAGTTTGCGGAGGCCGAGATCGGCCTGCACTCTGCGTCCCTGATGCAGCTCGGTCTGATTCTGTTTGTCATCACGGCGCTGGTACTTGCTGCCTCCAAGGTGCTGCTGCTGCGCATGGCCAAGTCTGAAGGTGGGAAGAGCTGATCATGAGCACCATTTCCGCACACTCGCCGATCACGACGCCCGCCGTTGACAAGAGTCGCTTCACCAATGCCAACCGGCTGCATCAGCGCCGCAAGTGGATCAACCGGCTCGCGCTGACCCTGTCGTTGCTGGCCATGGCCTTCGGCCTTGTCTGGCTGATCTGGATTCTGGTCACCACACTCTCGCAAGGCATTGCCGGGCTGTCGCTGGCGCTGTTCACCCATGACACGCCGCCGCCGGGCGCCGACATCGGTGGCTTGCGCAATGCCATTGTGGGCAGCGCGATCATGGTGGGCTTGGCTACCGCCATCGGCACCCCGATCGGCATCCTGGCGGGCATCTACCTGGCCGAGTACGGCAACCACTCCAAGCTGGGTGCGGTCACGCGCTTCATCAATGACATCCTGCTGTCGGCGCCGTCGATCGTTATTGGCCTGTTCATCTATGCATTGATCGTGCGCCCGATGGGTGGCTTCTCCGGCTTTGCTGGCGTGCTCGCGCTGTCGCTGATCGTGATCCCGGTGGTCATCCGCACCACCGAGAACATGCTGCTGCTGGTGCCCAACCAACTGCGCGAAGCTGCCTATGCCCTTGGCGCGCCCAAGTACACCGTGATCACCAAGGTCACCCTGAAGGCCTCGGTCGCCGGTGTCATCACCGGCATCCTGCTCGCGGTCGCCCGCATCGCCGGCGAAACGGCGCCTCTGCTGTTCACCTCGCTGAACAATCAGTTCTTCAGCCTGGACCTGAGCGAGCCGATGGCCAGCCTGCCGCGCGTGATCTTCAACTTTGCGATGAGCCCCTACCCCGACTGGCAGAAGCTGGCGTGGGCAGGCGTGTTCCTGATCACACTGAGCGTGCTCATCCTGAACATCCTGGCGCGGACGGTGTTCTCGCCCAAGCAGAAGTGATGCAGCTGTCCTGATCTGCTCGAACCCGCTACAGAAATCGAATCAAGGAATGACCATGGTGACCACGAACACCCCGGTGCGCAACAAGCTCGAAGTCAAGGACCTGCAGTTCTACTACGGCAAGTTCCATGCCTTGCGCAACATCAACTTGAACATCCCCGAGAAGCATGTCACGGCCTTCATCGGCCCCTCGGGCTGCGGCAAGTCCACCCTGCTGCGCACCTTCAACCGCATGTATGCCCTGTACCCGGAGCAGCGCGCAGAAGGCCAGATCCTGCTCGACGGCGAGAACCTGCTCACGAGCAAGGACGACATTGCGCTGATCCGCGCCAAGATCGGCATGGTGTTCCAGAAGCCCACGCCCTTCCCGATGAGCATCTACGACAACATCGCCTTCGGCGTGCGTCTGTTCGAGAAGCTCTCCAAGCCTGAGATGGACGACCGCGTCGAATGGGCGCTGTCCAAGGCAGCCCTGTGGAACGAGGTCAAGGACAAGCTCAACCAGAGCGGCAACGGCCTGTCGGGTGGCCAGCAGCAGCGCCTGTGCATCGCGCGCGGCATTGCCATCCGCCCGGAAGTGCTGCTGCTCGACGAACCCTGCTCGGCCCTGGACCCGATCTCCACGGCCAAGATCGAAGAGCTGATCCACGAGTTGAAGAACGACTACACCGTGGTCATCGTCACGCACAACATGCAGCAGGCGGCCCGCTGCTCCGATTTCACCGCCTACATGTATCTCGGCGAGCTGATCGAGGTGGGCAAGACCAAGGAAATCTTCGTGAAGCCGCAGAAGAAGGCGACCGAGGACTACATCACCGGCCGCTTCGGCTGATCCCGTCCGATTCAGAACTCACAGCGAGAAGGCTCACACCATGTTCGGTACCACCCACGCCTCCAAGCAGTATGACCAGGATCTCGAGGAGATCCGCAGTGCCGTCCTTCGCATGGGCGGCATGGTCGAGCGCCAGTTCCACGACGCGATCAAGGGCATCACGGAGCGCAACGTCCCCCTGTTCGATCAGACCATCCGCAGCGATCAGGATGTGAACCAGATGGAAGTCAGTCTCGATGCGCAGTGCGTCGAGGTGATTGCCCGCCGCCAGCCCGCCGCCAATGATCTGCGCATGATCCTGGCCGTCTCCAAGGCGATCACGGATCTGGAACGCATCGGTGACGAGTCCACCAAGATCGCCCGTACCGGACGCGAGATCATGGCGCGATCGCTGCAGGTGATTCCCTGCCAGGCCGACATCGAGCTCATGACGCATCATGCAGTGCACATGCTGCAGACGGCACTCGACGCC
>JAIXTA010000192.1 GCA_027484405.1 Burkholderiales bacterium | reverse complement strand
TGTGCCCACGCCACCGGCCGATTCGCCTGCCGTGCTGGCGTGGCTGACCGCACAGGGTGTGCAAGACGCACCCGCCTGGCTGCGGCTTGCACGTGGCGCGCCCTATGCCGCCCTCAACCTGGCCGCCCAGGCCGAAACCCTCGGCATCACGGACCGTCTGGCCGCCTGGTGCGCCCCGGACGACACCCGCTTCTGGAGCAGCGGCAACCTGAAGAAGGGTGAGATCCGCGCCTGGCTGGAGTGGTACTACCGCTTTGCCGCGCACTGCGCCGAGCTTGCGTCCGGCGCCGCCCAGGCCGCCACCTGGCTGGGCGTGCCGGCGGCGCAGTGGCAGGCGGCCGCGCGCAGACTGTCTCCGGCCGGCTGGCACAAGCTGCTGGCCGCCGTGACGCGTGCGCTGCGCGCCGCCGAACACCCGCTGGCGCCCGCGCTGGTCACTGACAGTCTGCTCGTGCAATATTCGGACTTGATCGCTGCGGAGCAGGGCGCTGCCCCGGACCGCAGCGCCGGCCGCCGCTGAAGCCTCACCCGACTCCAAGCTCCTCGAATGACCCAAGCCGCTCCCTCTGCCGCTGCAGCCGCCCGCCCCAGCATCATCCAGCTGGCCATTAAGGAGAAGGCCGCGCTCTATGCCGCCTACATGCCCTTCCTGAAGAACGGCGGTATCTTTGTGCCCACGGCCAAGGAGTACAAGCTTGGCGACGCCGTCTATGTGATCCTGGCCCTGATGGACGACCCGAACAAGCTGCCGATCGCCGGCAAGGTGGCCTGGATCACCCCGCGCGGCGGCACCGGCAACCGCACCCAGGGCATCGGCGTGCAATTTCCGGCCGACGAAACAGGCGCCAACGCCAAGGCGCGCATCGAGGAAATCCTCGGCGCCGCCCTGGGCTCCACACGGCAGACGCATACGCTCTGAGCGGCCAGCCGCCGCGGCCAGGACGCGGCTTGGGCTGGGGCAGGGTGGCCGGATTCCCGTCGCCACGCCCGCTGAACCTGACGGGCGCCCACCGGCCGACCAGCGTCTTGCCGATGGCGCGGCCTGGGGTAGGGCAGGCGCAGGGTTCAACGGCGTCCGCGAAAGAATCCTGTACGACCGGAGCTTGCCCAGCAAGCGGCACCAATACTGCATTCAGTCATATTCGGACGTGTCATTTAGCTAACTGAAAAATGCACTTCTCGCGCATCAGACAAGCGAGAAGCCGGTTTTTCAGGTCTCAGTTTCAACTCATTTCGGCCATGAATGTGTTGCATGGCTCTGCGTGAACTGCCGTGTATTTCGACTCCCACTGCCATCTGAACTTTCCTGAACTGCGTGGCCAGCTGCCCGAAATTCGCAGCCGCATGCAGGCCGCCGGCGTGACCGAAGCCGTGGTGGTCTGCACCACCCTGGAGGAATTTGCGCAGGTGCGCGAGGTGGCCGCCATGGACCCGCACTGGTGGTGCTCGGCCGGCGTGCATCCGGACTATCACGAGAGCAAGCACGCCGGCATGGAGGAACCCACGCTCGAGCGCCTGCTGGCGCTCGCCGACGATCCCAAGGTCGTGGCCATCGGCGAGACCGGCCTGGACTACTACTGGCACAAGGAAGAGCAGCCGGGTGCGCTGGACTGGCAGCGCGAGCGCTTCCGGGTGCACATCCGCGCCGCCCGCGCCTGCGGCAAGCCGCTGATCATCCACACCCGCAACGCCTCGGACGACACCCTGCGCCTGATGCGCGAGGAGGGCGCCGATGGGGCAGGGGGCGTAATGCACTGCTTCACCGAGACCTGGGCCGTGGCGCAGGGTGCGCTCGACCTGGGCTTCTACATCTCGTTCTCCGGCATCGTCACCTTCAAGAACGCGGCCGAACTGCGCGATGTGGCCGCCCGCGTGCCCCTGGACCGCCTGCTGATCGAGACCGATGCACCGTACCTTGCACCCGTGCCGCATCGGGGCAAGACCAACGAGCCCAGCTTCGTGCCGCACGTGGCGCGGCAGATTGCCGAGCTGCGCGGCCTCAGCCAGGAGGCCGTGGCCGAGCTCACCCGCGAGAATGCACGGCGCCTGTTCAAGCGCGTCGCGTGATGGGTCACATGATGCGCCGCCGGATGCACCGACATGGCCCCGGCGCCATGCGGCTGCCCGCTGCGGCGCCCGGCGGAACTGCCGCCAAGCCCGCCCATACCTGAGACCCTGCACTGATGAAGCCCGTCCTTGCCCGAATCCACGCCCTGCTGATTGCCGTGCTGATCCTCTTTGGGCTGGCGGCGGCGCCGCTTGCGTTAGCGCAGTCCGGCGCCCTGACGCCCGCAGAGAACCTGCGCCGCTCGGTGCAGATCGACGACGCGGCCGGCGTGCGCCGCCTGGTGGACGCTGGGGTGGATGCGAATGCGCCGGTCCATGAAGGGCTGCCGCCGCTGCATCTGGCGCTGATGGAAGGCGCCTTGAAAGTGGCCGAAGCGCTGGCCCAGCACCCGCGGGTGCAGATCAATGCCAGCAGCACCGTGGGCGACACGCCCCTGATGATCGCGGCACTGAAGGGGCAGGGTGCCATGGTGGCGCTGCTGCTCAAGCGCGGCGCACGCCCCGCCGGGGTGGCCGACGGCAAAAGCCTCTGGACGCCGCTGCACTACGCGGCCCTGGGCGGGCATGAGGGGATTGCGCAACAGTTGCTTGAGGCCGGTGCGCCGGTGAATGCCACCGCGCCCAATGGGGCCACGCCGCTGATGCTGGCTGCGCGCGGCGGGCACGACCGCCTGGTACGTCGCCTGCTGCGCGCGGGCGCGGATGTTCGGCCCACGACCGACGCCGGTTTGGATGCCGTGGCCTTTGCCAAACGCAACCATCACCCCGATCTTGCGGCGGCCTTGCCGCGCTGGGCTGACCAGGCGCGGGCCGGCAAGCTTGCGCTCGACCTGCCGTGATGCACGTTTGAATGGTTCGTGTTGGCCGCGCGTGCTGCAGGCTGCAGGACGTGTTGATGGAGCGGGGTCATTCAGGTGGGGCCCGGACGTCGCCCCGTATGCTCAGCCCATCACGTCAAGGAGATTTCATGCCGCTGATTTCCCGTTCCCTGAGCCGCGCTGCAGCCTGCGGATTGCTGGTGTTGCTGGCTGCCGGATCCGCCCATGCCGCCGGCTGGGCTGCTGCCTTGCGCGATGCGCCGCTGCGCGACTTCAGCGATGAAGACATCACCCAGCACCTGGCTGCGGTGCGCAAGGCCCTGGACAGCGACGATCCCAAGGCGGTGGTCGAGTGGCGCAGCGAGGCCACCGGCGCCGGTGCACGTATCCGCATCACCGGCCAGCCCAAACTCGAGGGCTACGCCATCTGCAAGCGAGTGAGCTCCGTGTCATTCAGCAAGAAGCGCAAAGGCACCGACACGCCGTTCACCGCATGCAAGAACGCCGATGGCCGCTGGGTGGTGGCAGGTTGAGCGGGAGCGGCGGCTCGCGGCGCGTGGGCTGGTCGGTTCAAACGCTGCGCACGTCGGGGCCGCATCGGTTGAGCCTGGGAACCGGGCGCTGCTGGGGTGGCGATTCAGTATCGCCGCCCAGCTTGAATGAATAACGCATATTTGTGTTATGTAAACCTATCGAACGAAGTACATCAGTCTCGCCGTGGCCTGACATCATCCCCCCAAGCGCTGCAACCCTTCTCCCGCCCCGGAGTGCTGCACGCGTACTGCGTGCAGCACCACTGATCGGCTGACCAGTCACCGCACGCTTGCACCGCACCCGAATCCCCCACCAGGCTATTCACGCGTTTATGTGGACTTTGGCTGTGCGGCTTCCCAGCGAGATCCATTGGAATGATGGGTCGCGGCAAGCACTGAAGGCACCGCATCGATCAGCCGTAGCGCGGTACTCCTCGACAGCGCGCGCTAAACCACTGGCGCCCGCTGCATCCTTCTTGCCGCTGAACAACGACCGGACAACGTGTCTCCACGCTGCGCCTGCCCTGCCCTGGGCACCAGCGGCGACTGGGCCGCCGCCGGCAGGACAGGCGGGCATGGTGCCCGCCCTCCTGACTACGGTGCGAAGCGGCGCAGCACGAGCACCGGGCTGCCTCCGCTGGGCGGCGTGATCAGCGCGGCCAACGTTGGCCGGCCTTCGCGGTCGGTGGCCATCGCCACGCTCGACGAGAAGCTGCTGCCACCACCGGGCAGCGTGGCCACGGGCTGACGGCCGAACGGGTCCCAGCCGCCGCGCGCCGAGAACTGCGCGCCGAAGACCTCGCCCCTCGGGTACTGCTGCGGCTCGCTCCACGCGAGGAACACCCCGCCGCTGCAGCTGGGCGCCAGCACCAGGCCCAGCGGCTGCAGGCCGTAGCCGAGCGCAGCATCGGGCAGCGTGGACGGGTCGCCCAACGGAGTCCATCGTCCGCCGGCATGGCGCATCGCGGTCAGCGCAAGCCGCGTGTTGGCGCTGAAGTTCACCACGCCAAAGCTCCAGGCCACGGTCACCTCCCCGCCCTGCGCCGTCAGCGCAAAGCCGCCCACGCCGGCAAGGAAGTCGGTCGAGTTGCCCAGTTCCAGCACCGGCAGCGCCTCCCAGGCAGACTGCGGCGATGCCAGCCGGTACGTGTAGGCGCGGCTGATGCCGTCGGTGTCCAGGCGAGCGAGCGACAGCACCAGACTGTCGTCCACCGGGTCGACCGCCAGCCGCAGCTCGCGCGCGGTGCCGGAGACAGGCACGGCCACCGGGTCGGGCACCGGCAGCAGTTCGGCACCGGGCCGCCCGCGGCGCAGGTCGATTGCCGTGGGGCGCATCCAGCCCAGCACCGCCTCGCCGCGCCAGGCCACCAGCTGCAGGCCGCGCAGGTTGGACTGCAGGCCGGCGATCACGGTCTCGGTGTTGCCCCAGCGGCCGCTGGTGTCGTTGCGCTCGGCCAGCTGCAGGCGTGTCTGGATCTCGCGTGGGCGGCCGAAGTCAGTGGCCAACCAGGCAGCAAAGGCGCGCGGCAGCGCGGTCGCGGGGTCGCGCCAGGCCGCCAGGCGTACGGCGTCGACGTTGCCGTCGGGCAGCAGCTGAGTCTGGGTCCAGGCGCCGTTGGCCCATTCGTCGACGTGCAGCTGGCCGTTGACCTCGGCCCGAGCCACCAGGGGCCGGTCTTGCAGCAGCGTGAAGCCCAGCACCTGGCTGGCGGCGCCGCGGGACGGCGCAGTCGCCACGTCCTGCCATCGGCCGGCCAGTGCTTCGCCCGCGGGGCAGCTGCCACCGCTGACCGGCGGCACGCCGGCGCCTGCGTCAGTCAGCGTCACCGTGGCGGGCACGCGGTAGCGCTGGTCCAGGTCGAGCTCGGCGGGGCTGCCGCCGGCGCGCGCAATGCGCAGCACAAAGGCAACCTCGGCCGGTGGCGATGCGCCAGGGACGGCGTCTCGCGTCAGCGTCACCGGCCACCGCCAGCAGAAGCGCTCCCTGGTCGTCGCGCTTGCCGGTGGAAAAGGTGGCTGGCTGTTCCACCCGGTGCTGCCGATCACCGGATCGGGCATGTCGAGCGTGTTGCCGCCCGGGAAGGCGGCTGCCACGCCGGGGGGCAGACCTTCGACAGACAGTGTGTAGCGCCCGGGCTGGTAGGCGGTGAAGACCTGGCCCTGCTCAGTGCCGGTGCGGATGGCGGGGCACACCTCCACCGTGGACTGCGCGCTGCTCGAAGGCGCCAGGGACACGGCACGGGACGTGGCAGTGAACGACAGGCCGCGCTCCGTGGCCGGCGTGCCTTCGTCGCAGGCGACCAGCGTCAGCAGCATGGCCGCGATGATGGGGAATCGGCGCATCATGACCTCCGCTTCAGCAGTTGGACGCGCCGAACGAGCCGATGCCGCTCGACGACTTCGCGCTGATCGCCACGCAGCCGCCGTGGCTGCCGATCCAGGTGCTGCCGGGCGTGGTGCTGCTGCGCGCCGCGCCGGCCTTGGCCTGCACCAGCACCGCAAGGTTGGCGAACGGCAGCGCCTGGCCTTCGAGGCCCACGTTGCCCATCGCGTCCAGCCAGTAGCGGCCGGGCCAGACCGGGCCCAGCGTCATCAGCCACGCAATCTCGGGGTCGCTAAGCGAACGGCCATTGAAGAAGACGTCGCGCCGGCCGCTCGACGCATCGGCAGGCAGCGGCGCCCCCACGGGCAGCCCGGCAGGCGCGAAGCCGCCCGCGCCCGAGCCTTCGGCGCCCCAGAGACCGGAGCGCGCGTCGTACCACCAGCGGCCGGGCAGCATCGGCACGCCGGTGCGCTGCTCGACGGCGCGCTGTTCGGCCGGCGGCAGCGGCCGGCCATTGATGACGACGTTCTGGGCCCAGGCCGGCGCGGCGGCCAGCAGGGCAATCACGATCCAACGCATGGTGAAACCCTCCACGAGAGCCTTCACGGTACGCAGGCCGCCGTTCCCTGACCGTTCCCTATACTGAATTGCGATGCCGACGCTGCGACTGCTGGGCCCGGTGCTGCTGGACGGGCAGCCGCTGCCCGATGAACGTCCGACCCACCTGCTGGTGCTGCTGGCCGCCACGCCCGGCGGCTGCACCCGGGCACAGGCGGCCGCTACACTGTGGCCGGCGCTGGGCGCCGCCACGGCCGGCCGCAACCTGCGCAAGACGCTGCATCGCCTGCGCAGCGACGGCCACGGCGGGCTGCTGGCCGCAGGCGACCGGCTGCAGCTTGCCGTACCGACTGATTGGGCCGCCGCCGAAGCCGCGCCCCCGGCGGACACGCTCGCGCTGATGCGCGGCCCGCTGGCCGACGGTCTGCGCGACGACACCGGCTGGCTGGGCGCCGCGCGCGAACGGGCGCTGGCCCTGTGGCGCCGCGCGCTGCTGGCTGCACTGCCGTCGTTGGACGGTGCGCGCGCCGAGGCCGAACTGGAACGCCTGCGCGCCAGCGACCCGCACGACGAGCCGCTGGCGCGCGCCCACCTGCAACACCTGCATGCCGCCGGCCGGCGCGACGCCTTCCAGCGCGTTCGCGCCGCCTTCGTACGCGCGCTGGCCGACGACCTGGGCGTGGCCGCGCCCGCCGACCTGGTCGAACCACCGGCGGCCGATCTTGCGCTTGCGCTGCCGCCGGCAGCGCGAGCCACCGGCCCGCTGATCGGGCGCGAAGACGAGCTGGCCGAGTTGGGCGCCGCCCTGGCCGTGCCCGGGGCCGCGCGGGTGTTGCGCGGCCCGGGCGGCATCGGCAAGACGCGGCTCGCGGCGGCCGCGGCCGAACAGGCGGCGCGCGACGGCCTGACCGTGGTCTGGTGGCGGCTGGCCGGTGTCGACCAGGTGGCCGATGCGCTGGCCCGCCTTGCGGCCGAACTGGGCGTGGACACCGTGCGCGAGCCACTGCTCGCCGCCGCACTGGTCGCGCGGCCGACGCTGCTGGTCGCCGACAACACCGAGCACCTGCTCGACGCCGGTCTTGCCGCCCACCTGCGCTCACTGCACGCGGC
>JAIXTA010000076.1 GCA_027484405.1 Burkholderiales bacterium | reverse complement strand
GGCCTGCGCAATGGCAATCGATGCATTGAACTGGGCATCGGTCAGCAACCCGGTCTGGCCCACCAGATACCGGTGCATGTCGGGCGCGGTGCTGATGGCGCCGCCAATCGCCAGCAAGGACAGCATCAAAAAATGCAGGAAGACGTCGAACCACTGCGCGAGGCTCATGCGTCCTCCGCGGGCTTGGTCTGCGTCCGCAGGCGTCGATAGGCGTAGCCCCAACCCGCCGTGCAGAGCACGAGCAGCACCCAGATCAGCGGCCAGCGCATCAGGGCGATGCCGATGAAGGTGGCCGCGGCCAGCGCCACGCACACGGGCAGGCCCATGGGGTTGCTGCGCAAGGCGGGCATGAGCTTCAGGGCGCTGCCGATGATCAGGCCGGCAGAGACCGCGGCCATGCCCCGCAGCGCGCCCGCGACCATCGGGTGGCCGGACCAATGCACATAGACCGCCGTGAGTCCGATGACGATGAACAGGGGCACGGTCATCATGCCGCCCAGAGCGGCAAAGGCCCCGCGCAAGCCGAAGAAGCGGTCACCGATCATCAGTGCCAGATTGCATACGTTGGGCCCGGGCAGCACCTGCCCCACTGAAAGCAGTTCGAGAAACTCTTCCCGCGTGAGCCACTTGCGCTGATCCACCAGTACGCGCTGCGCCACCGCCAGCACGCCGCCGAAGCCCTGCAACGCAAGCAGCGTGAAGGCGATGAAGAGTTCAGTGGCCGAGGCCGGTCTTTGCAAGGTGTCGCTCCCGCCGGGCGACGGTTTCAATGCCGAGGAATCACTCACCAGCAGGCTCGTCCGCCAAGGCCGCAAGACTCGCGGCATGGGCATCGGGCAGGCCCGCCACGCCCAGGCTCACGCCGATCGAACGTGCCACGTTCAGCAAGGGATGATCCAGCGGCACGGTGCGGATGCCGCCCGCCACATCAGCCAGCGGCACGCTGGAGATGCGGCCTTCGCGCAGCACCACCAGGCGGTTGAACTGGCCGGCGCGCACCAGCTCGGCGGCGTGCACGCCAAACTGTGTGGCCAGCACGCGGTCGAAGGGCGTGGGCGTCCCGCCGCGCTGAATGTGACCGAGGATGGTGGCGCGCACCTCGCTCGTGAGCCGCTGCTCCAGCGCGAGCTTGAGCACATTCGCCACGCCGCCCAGGCGCACCGGGTCGTGCGAGCTGGCTACCGTGCCGGCCACCGTCATGGCCCCGCCCTGCGGCGCCGCACCTTCGGCCACGCAGATCAAGGTGAATCGTTGCCGTGCTTCGCGGCGGCGGCAGACCTCGGCAATCGCTTCGATGTCGTAGGGCACTTCGGGCAGCAGGATCACGTCGGCGCCGCCGGCCAGCCCGGCCTCCAGCGCAATCCAGCCGGCGTAGCGCCCCATGGTCTCCACCAGCATCACGCGGTGGTGGCTCTGCGCAGTCGTCTGCAGACGATCCAGCGCATCGGCCACCACGGCCACGGCGGTATCGAAGCCGAAGGTGCGGTCGGTATGCAGCAGATCGTTGTCGATGGTCTTGGGCACACCGACCATGCCGATACCGTATTGAGAGAACTTGTGGGAGATGGCCATGGTGCCGTCGCCACCGATCACCACGATGGCCTGCAGGCCCTGCGATCGCGCGAACTCCGCACACTGCGCCGAGACGTCTCGCCCCTGCCAGTTGAACGGATTGGCGGCGTTGTGCGTGCCCAGGATGGTGCCGCCGCGCGTGAGGATGCCGGCCACGGCGCGCAGGTCCAGCGGCCGCACGCGCTGCTCGATGAGCCCGAGATAGCCGTCCTCGATGCCGATGACCTCTGCGCCACAGGTCTTGATCAGCGCCTTGGTCACGGCGCGAATCACCGCGTTCAGGCCGGGGCAGTCGCCGCCGCCCGTGAGAATTCCGATACGCATGCTGCCTGCTGCCCTCCATTGCACCGCGCGTAGGCGTGCTGCCGCAAAGGTACAACAGCGCGCCGCGCCCGCGCCGGGCGGACACACCACACGGTGCGCAAGCGCCTGACGCATTGGCACAGCGCAGCGTCGAGCGACGCTGCAGGTGCAGCTTTGCGCCCTGACCGAGATTGCTGCCCAACGCGTCGGAAGCGCAGCATCCCGCCATGCGAGAAGGCTGATCGCGATTCATTCGCTTCGCCGCATAGGCAGCCACAGTGCCCGCGATTTGCACCAGATCAGAAGAGGGTTCGATTTCATTGCATCGGAACACCAGCGGCGTAGCATGGGCTGAATGCACTCGGACGCAGGGTCCCTGCCCCGTGCACTTCGCCCCACCACCGACAAGGAGCCACCCATGTCTGACAGCACGCAAGCCGCCAAGGAGCGCCTGATCACCGACCTGAAGCTCGTGATGAGCGACATTGACGCCCTGGTGGACAGTGGCAGCAAGGACGCCAGCGCCGAGATGCGCGACATGCAGAGCAAGCTGCGCGAGAAGATCAGGTATGCGCAGGACAAGCTGCTCGATGCCGAGCACGCCCTGACAAAGAAAGTGAAGGAAGTGGCCAAGTCCACCGACGACTACGTGCACGAGAATCCCTGGCAGTCCATCGGGATCGCTGCGGGCGTGGGCGTGCTGGTCGGCCTGCTCATCGGGCGGCGCTGAGCAGAATGATCGAGACCCTGCGCCGCATGGCGGGCAACGCGCTGGCCATTGCGCAGATCCGCCTGGAGCTGCTGGGCATCGAACTGCAGGAAGAGAAGCAGCGCATTGCCGCGCTGCTGGCCTTCAGCCTGGCCGCCGGCCTGCTGCTGGCCTGCGCGGTGATCGCACTCGGCCTGGCGCTGACGATCCTGCTCTGGGACAGCCATCGCTGGCTGGGCATCGGCCTGGCGCTACTGATCTACATCGCCGGCGGCCTCTGGGCGCTGGCCAATGCGGTGAATCTGGCGCGGGCACCGTCCACACTGTTCACAGCCAGCGTGGCCGAGCTCAAGCGCGACCGTGCGGCGCTGCGCGGCGATGACGGCAGCCCGTCAGCATCGGGCGCGGACGCCTCCGCGCCCTCTGCCCACCCCTGAGCCCGGCCGAGCCCGACGCGCCCCGCTGCCCGAATGCTCAAGCCGACGATGCCCGAAGCCACCGCCCGCGCCACCCCCCAGGCCCGCAAGCATGCCCTGCTCGCCGCCAGTGCCGCGCGCCGTCGCGCCCTCGCCGACGATTGGCAGACCCTGGCGCCCACGGCGCAGCGGCTGGATGCCGGCCTGCGCACCGCGCAGCGGCTCGTTCGATCACCCGTTGCGATTGCCGGTGCCAGCCTTGCACTCACGCTGCTGCTGCGGCGCCCCGCTCGCACGGGCGGCCGTCTGCTGCGCTTCGGGCTGCTGGGCTGGCGACTGGCACGCCTGGCGCTCTCGGTTTACCGCAGCCAGCGCTGAACCGGCCACCACAGTTCAGCCCCAGATGGCCGCGTGCAAGATTGCACCGCGCCGGCAATGCGCACATGCAGATCCGTGCTGCTCGGTGGCCTCGGCAACCAGGAGCCTGCGGCTGCGCTCCCATCCAGCCTACTGCGGCATGCCACCGGCCAGCAGATAGATCGCGCCGATCACCGTGGCCGCCGCCAGCACGGCAAACAGGATCTTCCACACCGAGTATGGCCGGTCGCCCTCCACCTCGCCCGTCTGGCCGTTCACCACCACGTTGTAGCGCTTGCCGTTGAACTGGTAGGCGCTGATCCACACCGGCAGCAGGATGTGCTTGAAGCGGATGTCGTCGAACTGCGTGTCGATGCGGTGGATGCGCTGCTCGTCGCCGCCGATGTCGCGGCGCACGGCCTGCGCGATGGCGGCATCGAAGGCGAGCTTGGCCTGATCGAAGCCGTCTTCCAGCCCGCGCTGGTAGGCCTCCACCACAAAGCCGGCCACGAAGTCGTCTGAGTAGGGCTGCAGCGCGCTCAGGTCCCAGTGGTCCAGCACGGCTGCGAGATGCTCGGGCACCGAGGGCGAGGCGATCACCAGCTGGTCGTCAAAGGCCAGATTCACCTGGCCGGAGACGGCGTACCAGTCCGTCACGGTGCGGCTCTGGGTGGTCTGCTGGCCGTTGGCGTCGGTGCGGGTTTCGGTTTCGGTGCGGTGGATGCCCTTCTGGCCGCTGTATGTGCTCTCGCTTGTGGCATCGAAAGTCCAGTACGGCAGATACACGCCGCGTGCGCCGTTCTCGGTCTCGGTGCCGCCGGCCTCGCCGGTCGTGTTCATCTGCCGCACCGTGCGCTTGAGTGCATTGGGCGCAAACCAGCGGCTGCCGATCCATTGCGCAAACACAGCCTGCGCCTGGGTGGCCGTGAGCTTGAAAGGCGCCACCAGGCGCGGCTGGATCAGGCGCCGGCTGCGCGCCTGGGCCGAGACGATCGGCGTGGCGCAGAAGGCGCAGCGGCTGGCCACGATGTTCTGACCAAACTGCGTCTGCGCGCCGCAGCCCGGACAGACCACCGGATGCGCATCGATCTGCGGCTCGTGCCCGGCAGCGCGCGCCAGGTAGCGCGGGTAGTCCAGCTCCTCGCGCGCGGCGCTCAGCTCTGCAGCGTCGCTTTGCGGCAGTTCATTCACCGTGCCGCAGCGCTGGCAGCTCAGGCGCCCGGTACCCGGCGCAAAGGTCAGCGGCGCGCCGCACTCGCGGCATGGGAAGGTGCGCAGAGCGAAACCGGCAGCGGCGGGCTGAAGCATCTGATCTTCAGACTCTGCTTCAAAGCGATCCCGTGTCACTGCAGCGCGACCTCTAACGCTTTCCGCCGCCTAGCGTTGCAAGGATCTTGTCCGCGTGACCCTCAACCATGCCGCGGCTTGTTCCCCAAGCCGAGATGTTGGCCGACTCCACGGTGAACTCTGCGAGAACCGTTCCGCCTTCGCGTTTGATGACTCGCACCGCACTCTGGACGTTATCGGACCCCGCGAGAACTCCGGCAAAAAAGCGAGCACTGTCGCTTCTCATCGAGTAGTTCAACACCCTGACCTCCAGCTCGGCTGCGCCCGATTCTTCTTGTTCTGCAAGCGCACCGCGAGCGCTGAGCTGTGTGTTCAAGCGCGCGACGAGTAGCGCTTGTGCATCGGCTGGCATCGCTGCCGGCGCTGACACCTTTACGACAAGCCTCTGCGTGGGAGGTGACTTGTTCTCTGTGTGCACCTGAACAGCGGTCGTACAACCCACCAAGCCAAGCAAAGCAAAAGCGCTCGCCGCGACCAGCCACCTTCTCATTCGAACCTCTCTCCCGGAATTGTGGGCACGCCTAAGACCACAGCGCCCCGAATACATGCAAGCGCAAAGCACTCGACGAGCGCTTGCCCGCCGCGATCTTGCCATCACTCACCAGGAGCCGGAAACGCGACGCCCGCCGCGCGTCAGTGGCGTCGGTCAACTCAGCCGCACGTGCTGCAGCAGATCCATTGCGCCGTGCACCACGGTGGACAAGCCCACCAGCATCCCGGCGGCCCAGAGCGCCCCGCCACCGGCCAGGCGCAGCTGCCGCTTTTGCTGGCGGCTCATGACTGCACCGCGGCGGCGTGGCGCACGGCGCGGGCGGTGCGGCGCTGGCCCCAGCGCGCCCAGGCGCGCTCATGGAAGAAGTAGGCCACGGTGTTGCAGGCCGGTTCGATCAGCGCAATGGCGGTGGCCAGGGGCGCGCTGCCGGTAATGAGATAGGAGACGCCAAAGGCCACGCTGAAGTGCAGCACGGCAAAGGTCAGCGTCTTGATCAGGCTGTCGGCAGCGGAGTGTGTGGGGCTGTAGTGCGTGTGCATGGGGCGTGCTCCTGGGGTCGGCGGTCGATCAATTGACGGAAACGATCCGCGACACAGAAACGATAGTCATTAGCATTCGCCTTTACCAATGAGATATCGCTATTCGATTGCTAGCTGCTATCGATGACTCGTGCGATCACGCTCCGGCCTAACCCCTGCCGCATCTGGGTGACCCCGTACATACCCTTTGTTCCATTTATTTACTGTGTAGTATCTTTCGCTCCCGAACGGTTAATAGTTCGCCCGTTCACGAAATTGCGTCTGGAGCTGGCCACGCAAGAAGCCATCACCAGCGCCCTCCCCACGACTCTCTGAGCGAAGGAATCCACCCATGAAGCAGACTCTCCAACGTTGGGCACGGCGGCTTGCCTTGCCCCTGGCCGCCACATTCATGGCCGCCGGCCTGGCCGCATGCGGCAGCGACGACCACAAGAACGAAACCCCGGCACCCACGCTGAACATCGTTCAGACGGCGTCGAATGTCAGCGATTTCTCCACCCTGGTGGCTGCGGTGCAGAGCGCCCAGCTGGTCAACACCCTGTCTGGCCCTGGCCCGTTTACGGTGTTTGCGCCCACCAACGCTGCGTTTGCGGATTTGCTCTCCAGCCTGGGCCTGACCTCGGCCCAGCTGCTGGACGTCTCCAACCGCCCCCTGCTGACGGCCATCCTGACCTACCACGTGCTGCCCGCCCAGGTGCTGCGCGCCCAAGTGCCCGCCGGCACGCCCATTACCACCGTGCAGGGCGGCACCTTCACCGTGGCGGCCAACGGCAATGCGCTCACGATCACTGACGCGCTGGGCCGCACCGCCAACATCACGGCCACCGACACCCGCGCCACCAACGGCGTGATCCACACCATCGACCGCGTGATCCTGCCCCAGGGCGCGCTCAACCTTGCCCAGACCGCGCGCGTGATCCCCGGCTTCTCCACCCTGCTGGCCGCCGTGGGCACCTCCAGCACCGTGGGCGCCCGCCTCACCGGCACGGCCCCCACCACCGTGTTTGCGCCCACCGACACCGCCTTCACCAACCTGCTCACCAGCCTCGGCCTGACGCCGGCACAGCTGCTGGCCAGCCCGGCCCTCGTGCAGCAGATCCTGCTCTACCACGCGCTGGACGGCCAGGTGCTGCGCGCGCAAGTGCCCACCAACACCGCCATCGCCACCCTGCAGGGCGGCAGCTTCACGGTGGCCGTGAATGGCACCGGCCTGCGCATCACCGACGCACTGACCCGCCAGATCAACATCACCGCCACTGACATCCGCGCCAGCAACGGCGTCATCCATGTGGTGGACGCCGTGCTGCTGCCCCAGGGTCAGCTGAACATCGCCCAGACCGCCGGCGTCATCCCCAACTTCAGCACCCTGCGCGCCGCCGTGGGCGCCGCCGCCCCGGCCGTGGCCACCGCACTGACCGGCACCGCCCCGCTGACCGTGTTTGCCCCCACCAATGACGCCTTTGCCAACCTGCTGACCGAGCTCGGCGTGACCCAGCAGGCCCTGCTGGCCAACCAGAACCTGCTGACCACCGTGCTGACCTACCACGTGGTCAATGGCCAGGTGCTGCGCGCCCAGGTGCCGCTGAACACGCCGATCACCACGCTGGAGACCGGCACCATCACGGTGGCCGCCGGTGCCAACAACAGCCTCGTCATCACCGACGAACTGAACCGCACCAGCAACATCGTCCTGACCGACGTGCGCGCCAGCAACGGCGTCATCCACGTCATCGACCGCGTCCTGCGCCCGGCACCCTGAGCGTGACGCAGTGAAGTGAGCGAGCGCTGACGGCAAAGCCCAAGCGCTCGCCCAGGAAAGCTCAAAGCCCGCCAGCGTCATGCGTTGGCGGGCTTTGTTTTGGTGGGAGTCAAAAGCGAGATCGGCTCTGGGAGCCGATCTTCAGGGCAAATGGGCCGGAAAGCCGCATGGGACAAGCGAGAAGCCAAACAAGAGACGTTCGTCTTGTTGATCTGGCTGCGTCACCTGGGGCGCCGAAGCTTCGCAGATGCCATGTCGGCACGTGACGCACACGATCCCACAAAAGATGCCGGATGGATGACTGCAGGTTTCTCTCCCAGCCAGCCCTCAACGATCAGATCTTGCTGTGCTTGGGGGAGTCCATATGCGAAGTGTTAGGACGCAAGCTGCACGGTGATCTCATGCACGCCATCGGCTGGTGGCCCATAGCGCAGCTTCACAGTCGCGCCCTTCATGAAGCTGCACGCTTCAAGCACCGGACGAACCACCGCGAAAAGTTTGTCGGCGTCAGGTCCATACATGTAAAGAGTCCCATCGCTTCCATCCACTGCCACTTCGTTTCCGTCGTACTCCCCAACCCGCGCGGCGTTAATGGCCGACTCCAGCTGCGACTCCAGAGCGAATAGCGGGTCGAGATCAGTTGAGCCTATGTATGCAAAGGCGACGATGACTGCATGCTCAGCAGGCTTGGCGCTGATCTCCGGCTTTGGGCCAAAGAGTCTTGAGAGGATGCTCATCTTGCGTCCAAACGTTCAGCTTGAGGGGCCGCCCGACGGCGAAGCCGGCGGGGAGCCTTCAAGCGTAGCTTGCAGGCTCCCCTCGAAGCGATGGTTAGGGCTCAAACGGTCACTTCCGGCAAAAAGTGAGGAATCTTGAGCTTTAGCAGCCGTACAAGCTCGGGGTCCATGTAGTCGTACTCGTCTGGAATGTTGACGCAGACGACCTGCTTTCCGTTGAGGTGTGATCTGAACTTCTTTTGGAGCTTATTGCGGTGAGATTTCTCCATAACAAAGATTACTTCAGCCCACTCAACATGTTCTGAAGTAAGCGGAACCTCTGCATCATGATTCAAGCCCGCAGAATCGCATTCAATGGCGGGACACTGAGCGAATACCTGTTCGGCGGTTGGACTGCTAAGTCTGTTCTGACTACAGACGAACAATACACGCTTCATAGTGAGCCTTAACGTGCAAGGTAACTGGCTGGCTGGAGGCGGGCGAAGCCCGCTGTAAGCAAGTCCCAGTTGACCGCCGGGTTAGCCGTTTTTACTTGCATTGCTCCCCCTCAACGCGGTGAAGTAATTGTGTTGCCATGGACTTGTAACGCAGGTTTTTCATGGCCTGCTTGAGTGCCTTAGCAATTGGTTCTGGTTCTGTCAGTGGGCAATAGTGTGAAATAAACGCAGCCCTTTCCTGCTTTGGCAGCCCCAACAACCCCTCAAAAAAGCACCGGTTGTTCTTGGTTAGGATTTCCTCTGTATCACTGGCAAGGCCCTCGGCCATTTCCCCGTCGGTGTCACCTGACCACAGGCGCAAGAAAAGCGTGACGTCCTTGAAATTCTCGCACCTCTTCGCTCTTTCAGCGGTGTGATTGTAGATTTTCCACCACTGCTCAAAACCCTCCCGGTACACCTGAAGCGAGTTTTTCACCAGGCACCCATAGTCTGAAACCTCGGGGCATGTGCTCGATGCAGAGAAGGCAAGGCTTGGCTGGATTAGAAGGGCCAAGAGCAAAAGGCGGAGGTATCTCATGACGGCTAACGTCGAAGCTCAGCGGGCGGCGAAGCCGTCCGCTGCAGTGCCCGGTTGGGCGGCACTGCCGAAAACAGCATCGTGGAACTGTGCCAGCACGTCATCGGGTGCAAACGCATGAGCCAAAACCTCTTTCGGATATACATAGCCGGCCTGCCGGGCTTCAATGATCTTCGTGATCGCCTCGGAAGAAGTCCGGTCGTTTACCAACCCGACAGCGACACTCCGAACTTCAAGGTACCGGATGTGAAACTGCAAGAGTTGCTGCGGAGTAAGCCCTACGGCATACCCTGCCGCGATGTGAGCAGCAACGTCTCGAGGGAAGTCGCCCTCGAACCGAGTCGGCAGACAACTGCGGAATGCTTCGTAGTACTCAACGAATGTCATCTTGACACCCAACGTTTGACGCGAGGGGCCGCCGTAGCGGCGAAGCCGCGAAGGGAACCCACAAGCGCAGCTTGTGGGCGGTCCCTCTCGACGGAATTGTTGGGCGTCACTGCGCCTCCGCAACCACAATATTGATGAGTTGGTCATTGTCAGAACCAAAGTCAACAACCCACGCGGCCTTTGGATCTGCTGCAGTCATTGGATCGTCTCCGACCGTCCATGAAAGGCCCACTGCAGCGTGATACCACATCAATTTTCTGAAGAAGGCGAGGCACTTAAGAATCTCTTTCTTCGCACCCTCGTACTTCTTGCGTTCCTTATCCACTTGGGACCTGTAGTCCTGACTAAATGGATTCTTTGCGTGCAGAAAGCCGCCACAGATTTGATAGATCTCGATCAGTCTGCCATGAGTGACTGGGATGTTTTTTCTATCAAATTGAATTTTGGCTCCCACCTGTTTCGTCTCCCTGTTCAGAGGGATCGGTAAGCAATATGGGCTGATGTTTACCATGCGGCGAAGAATCTCTGGTGCCTCCCAGTCTCGCGTGTGATCCCCGTGATCCTTTGGGTTACTTTGCTGCTGAGCTTGGCGAAGTGCTTTGTACCGTTCTTCGTCGCGCAGGGCTGAGGAGAAGGCCACTAGTTCGACCAGGCGACGGAGTTGCAAAAAGCAGAACTCAGAGTCGAGCGCGGCGAGACCGGTTGTTGATGTGGCAGCAGATGCAACTTGCTCACAGTGAATGAGCCGTAGCTTGAACTCCGCCACGTATGTTCGATAGACCTCGATAGGCGGAATCTTTGACATCTCTATGACGCCCAACGTGGAAGTAAGCGGACGCCGTAGCGCGAAGCGCGGAGGGAACCGCAAGCGCAGCTTGTGGCGGTCCGCTTGACTGTAGGGTTAGCCGTCTGTTGCGCCCAAGACTTATTCATTGCCATTAACCCTCAGGCAAAGCAGATCAAGAACCCCGCATGCATTAAAGCAAAGCTTGTAGTGCGCGTATTTTTCAGGGTCTTGCAAAGATGGAGTTTGAGACTGGAGCCACGCTGAGTCTATTACTTCGTATGTTGTGTCATCTCTTGGCGTTTCTGCGTCGTCGTACTCTTGCCATCGAAAGGCCACTGTATCTAAAAAAGTAACGCTTTGCGGCTGTTCCTTCCAGTCGATGTAATCAAGTATCAAATCTCCCCTCACGTAGCGCACTTGAACTTGTTCAGCATCTGCGGTGTGAACACCTACGTATGACTCAGTGAATAGCTCGGACATGATGGAGACGGCTAACGTGGAAGTGAGGGGCAGCCGGAGCGAAGCGGAGGGAACCAAAAGCGCAGCTTCTGGCTGTCCCGCTCGACTGCAGGGTTAGATGCGTTTGTGAATGCCAAGACGAACCTTCGCTGCATAGGAAAGATGGGACTGTTGCAACTCGTATTGAATTGACGAAACAGTGGACTGCAGAGTGCCTGGTTCATAACCATCTAGCTCGCGACTCACAATCCACCCCATGTTTAGCTGTTCAAGGCGCTCGGGACTCTCGGCGCCTTTTGCTACCGCCTCGCAATAGCTCAGTTGAGCCAGCACGGACTCACGCCACGGGAGTGCCGGAGGCAGACTCTCGATTTCTTTGGCGGCCCAATGAATCGAGGCAACGATATCCATGAGCATCTAACGTTCGATATCACTCGCGGGACCGCGCAGCGGTACCGTCGAGTGCATTGAGTGGTTAGGCGTCTCTGAGCTCATGGTTGTGCTTTATCCAATTCGCAAGTTGATAGGCCTGACCGCGGAGGTGGTTCAACTCATTATTCACTTCTTGGTAGTTTTGCTTCCATGCAAACTCGCCGTTATGGTTTGTTTGGCCAATTATCAGGTCATTGAATGAGCCCATGCCGCCGTAAGCGGATAACAAGTGCTCAATCCCAGAGAAATCCGAATTCATGAGGCGTGCCCTTGTGCGCTTCATCCAATTGCACCAATGCACCTCCTCATCAGCCTCTAGAAGACCGATGATTTGGTCTAACACCTCAACCAGCTTTGCCGTCTGTGAACCCATCGCGGGACGCCTAACTAGATATAGACCGCAAATCTGCGACATAAAACGGCGCTTTCGGTCTAAATCAAGGCCGTCGCAGCCTGCAGAACCAAGAGCGGCGAGGGTTTGCGCCGAATCACTGTTCATGCGATCAGTACTAAACAAGTCCACAAACCCGGCAGGCCGCTGAAGTCTATCCGGCTGCTGGATCAGGTGCGAGAGCCGCTGCGTGACCACCACGACCGCCTCAAAGCGGGGCAGGCCGACACGCGCTGGATTGCCGCATCCGCTCGCCGGCAGCCTGTGCACCGCAGGATGCGAAAACGAAGATCGGCTTCTGGTGCGGTTCTTCAGGGCAAAGTGGCTGGAAACCCGCACCAGACAAGCGGGAAGCTCATTTAGAACCTGATTTGCGCCCACAGGCGCACGCGCTTCACGCAGCGCCGGACGTGTTTGGCGACAGCGCGCTCAGGCCGGAAAGCCGAGCGCGCTGTCCGGATGCCGGCGTGGAGCGATGGCAAGCGCGCTTTACCGCCACTCCGCCAGCGCTGCTGGGTTGAGCAGGCGCACCTCGCCGGGCGCCAGATCCACCACGCCGGCGGCCTGCAGGCGCTTGAGTTCCTGGTTCACGGTCTGGCGGGAGAGCGCGAGCATGGCGGCGAGCTGGTCCTGGTGGATGTGGAGCACGCTGCGGGGGCCGGTGGCGGTGCCGCCCGCGGCGCCACCCATCAGGCCCTGGGCCAGCATGTCGAGCCGGCGGGCCAGGCGCGGGCCGGCGGGCAGGAGCGACATTTCCTCAATGGCGGCAAAGGAGAGGCGCAGCTTGGCGCACACCAGCAGGGCCAGGTCGCGCCAGAGCTGGGGCTGCTCGGCCAGCAGGCTGTGCAGTGCGACCGCATTCACCACGAAGACGCGGGTGGCGCCTTCGGCCAGGCCGTCGTGGGTGCGGGGGCCGCCGTCAATCAGGCCGATCTCGCCAAACCAGTTGAAGGGCTCGATGAAGCTGAGCACCGCCTCTCGGCCGGCTTCGCTCACGCTGCTGATGCGGATGGCGCCGGCCAGCACGCACCACAGCGCGTCGGAGGCGTCGCCGCGGCGGTGCAGGGCCTCGCCATGAGCGAGCACGCGCACCTGGCCGAGCGCGGGCAGGCGTTCGCGCAGCAGGGGCGCGGCGGCCGACAGCCAGCGGCTGTGCAGCATGGCACTGCGTTCAACGTCGGTCAGGGTGTCCCAGCGGAAGTTGGGCATGAACACTCGCTCAGGCAGCAGGTTTGTGAAGTTTGTGACGCGCGCCGGACGGGCGTGGTGCGATTGCCGATTTGATCGCGCCCGGCACCTGCACGCCAAGGGGTGCGGGGTTGTTAGATGCGTGGTCATGGGGTGCATGGTCACGGGGCGGGCAGCCATGTCGGCTAGCCGACAGACGCGCCCGGCCGGCGCTTGGCATCATGCGCACCGTGGTCCGGCAGCGCCCAAGCCATTCGCCCGCGCCGGCCGGACGAGAACCTTCAAGAACGGAGACGCCTCATGCGCAATCTGACCGAACACCTTGTGTCCTATGCCCGCTATCACCGCGATCCGCGCAACATCGCCACGCATGTGCTGGGTATTCCGCTGATCGTCTTTGCGGTGACGGTGCTGCTCTCGCGCCCGGCCTTTGTGGTGCAGGGCATCACCATGAGCCCGGCGCTGTTTGTGGCGCTCGGCGTGATCGCGTTCTACATCCGCCTGCATCTTGGCCTGGCGGCGGTGCTGGCCGCTTTCATCGTGGCCTGCCTGTGGGTGGGTGCGGCACTGGCGCAGGCCAGCACCCTGATGTGGCTGGGCACGGGCCTGGGGGTGTTTGTGTTTGGCTGGGTTCTGCAATTCATCGGCCACTACTACGAAGGCAAGAAGCCGGCCTTTGTGGATGACCTGATCGGGCTGCTGCAGGGGCCGCTGTTCCTGCTGGCCGAAGGCCTGCTGGCCCTCGGCTGGCGGCCGGACATCAAGGCCGAGATCGAGCGCCAGGCCGGGCCGATCCGCGTGCGCCAGACTGCACAGGCCGCCTGACGGACGCAGGCAGCACGCACGGCACCGCCCGCGGGCGGCGCCTTTGCCTGGGCGGGGCGCGCCGGGCTCAATCCACCGGGACAGGCGGCACCTGCGCCGAGAGAGCCGTGCGCAAGCGCTCGTGCAGCGCGTCCACCTCCTGCTTGGCCAGGCTGGACTGCTGGGCCCAATGGGCGCGCAGTGCGTCGTCCTGCAGCGCGCGGGCTGCTCGAACCAGTGCGCGGGCCAGACCGGCCCGGCCGCCCGGGCCCAGGCTGGCCCAGAGGGCGCCGGCTTCGGCCATGTCGGCACGCGCAGCGTCCGGGCGCCCCAGCTCGGCTGAACACACGGCGCGGCACGCCAGCGCGAGCGCATGGTGGCTGTGCAGCTGCTGGTTGCGGGCACGATCGAGCTGCGCGTCATACAGCACGCATGCGCCGCCAAAGTCGCCCGCCGCCATCAGCAGATTGGCGCGGGTCAGCGGCATGACGGCATCCAGCGCCGTGACGCCGAGCTGCTGCATCAGCCCCTGGCTGGACTGCAGGCCGGCCAGGGCCTCGCGCCAGCGCGCGGTGTCCTGCCGCCCCTCGAGAAACAGCTCGGTCACGTCCTCGGCCTGGACCAGTGCGAGCTTGTGCAAGACCGCCTCGGTCATGATGTCGTCGTCGGCAGCCCGCGCCAGGCGGTGCGCAGCCAGGTACCAGGGCGTGGCCTCCGGCGTGCGGTCGCACCAGGCAAAGAGATTCGCCACCGACAGGCGCAGCCGCGCCTGGGCATCGGCCTGACGCGGCCCCCCAGCTGAATACAGGGCCAGGCCCGCCACGGCGTGCTCCACCGCCGGCACGACGTCCGAACGCACGAAGCAGGTGGTCGACCGCCAGCCCCGCGCCATGGCCTCCCAGTCGGGGCGAGCGTGACGGACGGCCAGATTCGCCAGGATGTCCAGCGCCTGCTCGCAGTCGGCATGGCGGCGGGAGAAATAGGCCGCCAGTGCACGGGCCAGCGCCAGGGCGCAGGCGCAGTCGGCATCGGCAGCCACCTGGGCATCGCGCGCCAGCTGGCTGGCGTCTTCGATCAGGCGCTGCGCCTCGTCGGCTTCGCCGGTGCGCGCCAGCGCTGCCGCGAGATCGGCCATGGCCAAGGCGCGCTGCGGCCCCAGGGCAGCGGCTTTCGCCTGCTGGCGCAGACGCTCCACCACATTCGATCCCATGACATCCCCTGAACTGGCGCCGCCGGCCTGCACGTGGTGCGGCCGGTTCTTGGCGCGATGGCCTGCATGTCCAATGCCAGAGGCTACTTCGTCTCCGCCACCTTCTTCAGGCCGGCCAGGCCACCTTCGAAGTCCTTGCCGACCATGCTGTCGGCATTCAGACCGATCCAGCGAAACAGCGGGTTGCTGCCCATGTCGCCGTTCATGATCCAGGTGACCTTGGTGCCGGCCCCATTCGGCCCTTCAGGCTCGAAGCGCAGCTCGCCGGTGCTGGTGGTGCCGAAGTCCGGGAAGTAGAGGTCGTAGGCCACGCGCTTGCTGGCTTCTGCGGCGGTGAAGCGCATGGTGCCGTCGCCCTGGCTCTTGGACGTCCAGCGCCACGTGGCGCCGGCGCCGCTCTCCGGGCCGCTGTATTCAATGGCCATGGCGGGGTCGCGCGCAGTCCAGACGCTCCAGCGCTTCCATTCCTTGGGTGCGGCCACCAGGGCATAGACCGCCTCGGGTGGGGCCTGGATGCTGGTGCTGCGGGTGACGGTGAACTTGGGTGAGAGCAGGTAGCCGCCGCCCACCAGAATCGCGGCCAGGGCCACGACGACAATCAATATCCACTTGATGACTTTCATGGCGCCCTCCAGACATGAAAACGCGCCGGGCCGCGGCGGCAAATGCGTCCGGTCGCGGCGTCCGGTTGCGGCATGGGCGAAAATAGCGGGTTTTCCGGCGCGCATCACCCGCTGCGCCGCCCTGAGGGCCGCTGCGTGTTCGCAGCTGCACCGATCGCCCAGCACCCCATTCCCGGCGCGCATGAAGCCACCTGAAGCCGCCTGAGCCCACGCAGCCATGTCCGAACAGATCCAGAAAGAAGTCCAGCGTCGCCGCACGTTCGCGATCATCTCCCACCCCGACGCGGGCAAGACCACGCTCACCGAAAAGCTGCTGCTGTTCGCAGGCGCGATCCAGATCGCCGGCAGCGTGAAGGCGCGCAAGGCCAGCCGGCACGCCACCAGCGACTGGATGGAGATTGAGAAGCAGCGCGGCATCTCGGTGGCGTCCTCGGTGATGCAGATGGAATATCGCGACTGCGTCATCAACCTGCTGGACACCCCGGGCCACCAGGACTTCTCGGAAGACACCTACCGCGTGCTCACCGCCGTGGATGCGGCGCTGATGGTGATCGACGCGGCCAACGGCGTGGAGCCGCAGACCCGGCGCCTGCTGCAGGT
>JAIXTA010000099.1 GCA_027484405.1 Burkholderiales bacterium | reverse complement strand
GCTGTACGTGAATGACTTCACGCGCTTCGGCAAGACCTACCAGGTGATCGTGCAGGCCGATGCGCCCTTCCGCGCCACGGCCGAGGACATCACGCAGCTCAAGACCCGCAACGAACGTGGCGAGATGGTGCCGCTGGGTGCGCTGATGCAGGTGGAGCCGACCTTCGGCCCCACGCGCGTGACGCGCTACAACGGCTTCCCCTCGGCCGACATCAACGGCGCGCCCAACCCCGGCTTCTCCAGCGGCCAGGCCGAGGCCGAGATCGAGCGTCTGCTCAAGGGCCTGCCGCGCGGCATGACCTATGAGTGGACTGACCTGTCCTACCAGGACCGGCTCACGCGCGCCGTGGCCATCCCCGGCACCGACATCAAGATCCCCACGCTGGCGGCGGTGCTGGCGCTGTCGGTGATCCTGGTCATCCTGGTGCTGGCCGCGCAGTACGAAAGCTGGAGCCTGCCGCTGGCCATCATCCTGATCGTGCCCATGGGCGTGCTCTCGGCGCTGTTCGGCGTGTGGGTCTCGCACTTTCCGCCCTTCATGCAGCCCGGAGACCTGAACATCTTCACCCAGGTGGCGCTGGTGGTGCTGGTGGGCCTGGCCTGCAAGAACGCGATCCTGATCGTGGAGTTCGCCAAGGAGCTTGAGGAGCAGGGCCGTGCGATGCACGAGGCCGTGATCGAGGCCTGCCGCCTGCGCCTGCGCCCGATCCTGATGACCTCGATCGCCTTCTGCGCCGGCGTGCTGCCGCTGATCTTCGGCTCCGGGGCTGGCAGCGAGATGCGCCGCGCCATGGGCATTGCCGTGTTCTCCGGCATGGTGGGCGTGACCCTGTTCGGCATCTTCCTCACCCCCGTGTTCTACGCCCTGCTGCGCAAGAGCACGGAGAAGCGCCGTGCCCATGCGGCCGAGGTCCGCGCCGCCGTGGACGCATCTGCCCATCCCCATCACCCCGGCGCAGATACGCCAGCCGCGCCGAAGAAGGAGGGCGCAGAATGAAACGCACCCTGATGGCGGCGGCCTGCACCGCCCTGCTCCTGAGCGCCTGCTCCACGGCACCGCGCTTCGAGCCCTACAAGCCGGCGCTCTCCGACAGCTTCACCAACCGCGCCGAAGGCATGCGCAGCGACGCGCCAGCCGCGCAGTTCTGGCATGGCTTTGACGACGCGGATCTCGACAACCTCGTGGCGCGCGCCCTGCAGGCCAATGCCGACATCCGCATTGCCGCAGCCAACCTGCGCGAGGCCCGCGCGCTGGCCGGCTTTGCCGATGCCCAGCTGTTTCCGCAGGTGGGTATTTCTGCCGGGGCCGCCCGAGTGCGCAACCGCGACAGCAACGGCCAGGCACAGACCAACGAGGTCTACAGCGCCGGCTTCGATGTGAACTACGAGCTCGATCTGTTCGGCCGGGTTCGCGATGACCGTCGCGCGGCCGCCGCCACGGTGCGCGCCGGTGAAGCCGGCCTGCGCGCCACCCAGCTGTCCATCGCGGCGGAAGTGGCGCGCAACTACTTCGAGCTGCGCGGCCTGCAGGAGCAGCTGCGCGTGGCCCGTGCTGCGCTGGAGACCCAGCGCGCCGCACTCAAGATCGTCGAGGCCCGCCAGTCGGCCGGCCGCGGCACCGCCTTCGATACCGAGCGCGCCCGGGCACTGGTGGCCGGCACCGAGGCCAGCGTGCCCGCACTCGAGGCCGCGCTGATCCGCACGCGCTACCGCCTTGCGGTGCTCACCGGCCAGACGCCCACGGCCCTGGATGCCACGCTGGCTGAACAGAAGCCGCTGCCCGGCATGCGAGCGCTCGAGCTCAAGTCGATCGGCTCGCCCGAGGCCCTGCTCGCCCGCCGGCCCGACGTGGCTGCCGCGTACGCGCAGGCCGAAGCCGCCGCCGCCCGTGTGGGCGTGGCGCGCAGCGCGCTGCTGCCGCGCATCACGCTGGGCGGCACACTGGGCGTGAATGCCGGCCGCGTGGGGGATCTCGGCGACTCGGCCGCCTTTGCCTACAACCTTGGCGCGCAGATCCTCTGGAGCATCCTCGACTTCGGTCGCGTGAAGGCGCAGATTGCCGCTGCCGGCGCCCGCAATGAAGCCGCGATCGTGGGCTACGAGCGCACGGTGCTCACCGCGCTGGAGGAAACCGAGGGCGCGCTGGCGGCCTACAGCCGCAGCCAGCAGCAGGCCGATGCGCTGATGCGCGCCGCCGTCGCCGCACAGAAGGCGGCCGATATCGCACGGGCGCGCTTCGAGGTCGGCGTGTCTGACTTCTTCGCCGTGCTCGACGCCGAGCGCGAGCTGCTCAGCGCACGCGATCGCCTGGCCCAGGCGCAGACCGCAGCAGCCACCTCGGTGGTGGCGGTCTACAAGGCGCTGGGCGGGGCCGTGGTGTCTGAGGAGCAGAGCGCTGCTCGATGACGAGGTGATGCGATGACAAAATGACCGCGGCGCGGGCGCGCCTTGATGACGAAATGAAGAGGGCGTGGCAATGCGCGGCGCACTCGCAGCCGTGAGGGTCCCACCTTCATTTCGTCATTGACGGCCGCAAGCCGAAGTCATTTCGTCATTGCAGCTGCACCCGCGCCCGCACCAGCCACCAGGCCACCCAGCCGGCAGCGATCATGAGCGCTGAGGCGATGGCCAGCCCCAGTGGGCTGACCATCGCAATCGGTGCGATCACGCCGGCAGTCAGGCCGTTGAACGCGCCGCCCATGGCACCCTGCAGGCTGGAGGCCATGCCGCGTCGCGTGGGAAAGGTGTCCAGCACCAGCAGGGTCACGGCCGGCATGGCCATGGCCCAGCCCAGTGCGATCAGCCCCGCCGGCAGCAGCGCCCAGGGCAGGGCCGCCGGCATCAGGGCATTGGCCGCGACATTGATGACCGCCATCGCGCCCATGAGCGCGTAGCCCAGTGCCACCTGCCGGCGCGGCGTGATGCGCCCGGCCAGGCGGCCGGACAGCGCGGCCCCGGCCATGATGCCGCCGATGGTCACGCAGAACAGCCAGAAGAACTGCGTGGGCGCCAGACCCAGATGCTTGCCGAGGAAGGTGGGCGAGCTCAGGATGTAGATGAACATGCCGTTGAAGGGCACCGAGGAGGTCAGCGCCAGCAGCAGGAAGCGTGTATCGGCGCCGACATCGCGGTAGCCGTGCATGAGATTGCGCAGGTTGAAGGGGTGGCGGTTCGGTGCGGCCAGGGTCTCGGGCAGCTGACGCAGAATCACCAGCCAGAGCACGCCGCCCACCGCAGTGAGGAAGGCGAAGATCCAGGGCCAGCTGGCCACGCTGATGATGGCCCCGCCGATCATGGGCGCAATCGCCGGCGCCACGCCGAAGAACAAGGTCACCTTGGCCATCATCTTCTGCGCGGCCACGGGGTCGAAGAGGTCGCGGATGATCACGCGGGCCAGCACCATGCCGGCACCGGCGCTCATGCCCTGCAGCGCGCGCAGGGCGATCAGCACATGCACATCGCGCGTGAGCGTGCAGCCCAGCGAGGCCAACGTGAAGATCGCCAACCCCCAGAGCACCACCGGCCGGCGCCCGAAGGCATCGGCCATGGCGCCGTGGAACAACTGCATGAAGGCAAAGCCGAAGAGATAGGCCGAGAGCGTCTGCTGCAGCTGCAGCGGGCTGGCGCGCAGCCCGGCCTCCATGGCGGCAAAGGCCGGCAGATACGTGTCCACCGAGAACGGTCCGATCGTCGACAGGCCCGCCAGCAGCAGCGCAAGCGTCCAGAGCGGGCCCTGCCAGTGCGTGTGTGCCGCGTGCGGCGGCGCAGCGGGCTCGGTGGATGCGGGCGGAGGGGAAGTGGACACGTGGAATGCGAAAGCGCGTCCCCGGGATGCGCAGCAGAGCTCGCAGAGACAGCGAAGAACCGGCGGACGGCCTTGCAGGCTAGCAGCGCCGGCAGCCGCGGCGGCCCGGTGGGCGGCGCACACCGGGCCGCATGCCTGGCGCTACGCTGCATGCCATGCATCCGCCCGACAGCCACTACCTCTACTTTGCCTATGGCTCCAACATGCTCACCGCCCGCCTGCAGGCGCGCACGCCCTCGGCGCGCGTGGCCGGCATCGGCCAGGTGCGCGGCCATCGGCTGGCCTGGCACAAGCGCGGCACCAGCGACGGCTCGGGCAAGTGCGATCTGCTGCTCACCGGCGCCGATGCCGATTGGGCCTGGGGCGTGCTCTGGCACATTGCCTGGGCCGACAAGCCGAAGCTCGACGAGGCCGAGGCCCTCGGCCAGGGCTACGAGGAAAAGCAGGTGCCGGTGATGACCGCCCAGGGCACGGTGCTGGCCTGGACCTACTGGGCCACCGACATCGACGACCGGCTGCCGGTCTACGACTGGTATCACGCCTACGTGCTGGCCGGCGCGCGCGAGCACGGGCTGCCTGCGGACTATGTGGCGCGCATCGCCGCGCAACCGGTGCTGGTTGATCCGGACAGCGATCGGCGGCGCGAGCGGATGGCGCTGTTCGGATGAAGCGCGCGCCAGCCGGGCGCCGCGCTCAGGCCGCAAAGGCCTGCAGATCCGTCGCCTCCACATGCAGGTCGGCATTGGCCGCAAAGCGCTCGAGCAGGTAGGCCACCACCGCCTTGACGCGCGGCGCCAGATGCTCGCGATGCGGATACTGCAGGGCCATGTCGCGTCGCATGGGCTGGTAGCTGTCGAGCAGCACCACCTTGAGCTGGCCGGCACGCAGCGCCGGCAGCGCGTGGTGCACGGCCACCGAGCCGATGCCCAGGCCGAGCGCGGCCGCGTCGCTCACGGCATTCGGGTCAGACAGCGTCAGCACGCCGCGCGGCTCCAGCTGCTCGACCCGACCGCCTTGTTCGAAGCGCCACTCGTTCATCAGGCCGGACAGAAAGCGCAGCGCAATCAGATCGTGCCCGAGCAGATCCTGCGGCTGCTGCGGCACGCCGCGCCGCGCAAGGTACGCGGGGCTGGCCACCAGCACGGTGGACAGCGCGCAGATCGGGCGCGAGACCACGTTCGCATCGCCGATCACGCCGCCGCGGATCACGATGTCGAAGCCCTCGCGCACCATGTCCACGCGCCGGTCGTCCAGCGCCAGCTCCAGCTGCACCTGGGGCAGGGCGGCGCGCAGGCCGGGCAGCTCGGGCAGCAGATAGCGGCGCGCAAAGCCGCCCGCCACGCTGATGCGCACCAGCCCGGCCGGCACGTCGCCCGCCGCCGCGCCCTGCACCGCGTCGCGCAGGCGCGCCAGGGCATCGGCCGCCTGCGGGTAGAAGCGCGCGCCTTCGTCGGTGAGCGCCATGCTGCGCGTGCTGCGGTTGAACAGGCGCACGCCAAGGGTGGCCTCCAGCCTCGCCACCGCGCCCGACACGGCCTGCGGGCTCACGTCCAGCTCGAGCGCCGCGCGCGTGAACGACAGGCTCTGCGCCGCCGCCACAAAGGCGCGCAGGCCGCGCAGCTGGTCCAGATCGGGCAGAGCGGGCAGAAATGCGGGCGACACGGCGGGAAAGGACATGGGCAGACCTCAGAACACGCAATCAAGAGTCGGCCTCAATTTACAAGACGAGCTTGTGAATCATTCAATATTGGTGCGCTGTTTCTTTCAGATCGCAGGGCCTACAGTGCATCCCATCGGCCCTGCCGCTCCTCCCAAACCCCAGATCTGAAAGGCATTCATCATGAGCAATCGCATTCTTGTTACCGGCGCATCCGGCACCATCGGTTCAGCACTCACCGAGCTTCTGACCGAAGCCGGCGCTAACTTCGACATCCTGCGCAGCAGCGGCGAGCCCGGCGCTGGCGTGCGTGTGGCGAGCTACAAGGACGTGGCTGCCCTGACCGAGGCCTTCCGCGGCATCGACACCCTGTTCCTGCTCTTTCCCCTGGTGGAAAACAAGCGCGAGTTGGCTCGCAACGCCGCCGCTGCGGCCAAGGCAGCCGGGGTCAAGCACATCGTCCGGTCCTCCGGCGCCGGTGCCGATCCGACGAGCGCCTTCTCGCTGCCGCGCCTGCAAGGCGAGATTGATGCCGTGATTGCCGCCACCGGCATCCCCACCACCTTCATCCGCCCGGCCAGCTTCATGCAGAACTTCGTGAACTTCACGGCCGGCCAGGTGCAGGCCGGTACGGTGTACGCCGCCCAGGGCGATGCCGCGCAAAGCCTGATCGACGCGCGCGACATTGCCGCCGTGGCCGCGAAGATCCTGCTTGACCCGGCGCCGCACGCCGGCCGCGCGTACACCCTGACCGGCAGCGAATCGCTCACCACGCAGCAGGCGCTGGATGTCATCGGCGCGGCCGCCGGCCACCCGGTGAAGTATCAGCCGGTGCGCTTTGAAGATGCCGTGGCCGCCATGAACGGCATGGGCATGCCCGCCTGGATGGTGGATCTGTTCGATTCGCTGAACCGCGTAGTGGCTGCGGGTTACGCCGCAGGCGTCTCGCCAGACGTGGAAACGCTGCTGGGCCGCAAGCCGATCAGCCTGGCGCAGTTCGCGCAAGACCACGCTGCAGCCTGGAAGCGTGCAGCGTGAGGCCCGGGCGCGGCGCGGGCTGCACCCTGCCCGCGCCCGGGCCGTCCGGACGGCCCCGCAGATCGACCCCCCGCCGGTGACACCCAGCGGACGACACGGCGCGTGCAACGGTGAAAGCCGTGTATGGACGCGGCGTGCGGGGCCGGGGTGTCGCGCTCGGGTGGCGGGTGCGGGCGGCTGCAGCGATGCCATGCGCACAGCGCTTGCACGCGGCAGGCCGGTTCGGGCCCTCGCGCTGCAGCTGGACGACCTAAAGTCGTTCAATGTTTCCGAACGAAAGAAATCAGCCGGTATCGCGCATCAGACAAGCGATACCGGCCCGTAGCTCGATGGATTCAGGCCGCGAAGACAGTGATCGTTGAAACGGATTGATCAATGGAGCCCGCCGCCGGAGCCTGTGCGCCCCGTCCTGGCTGGCGCAAGGCTCAGCTCACCCACCAGCTCAGCGTGAAGAAGGGCGCATCGCCCGCCTTGAGCAGGAACTGGATCTCGCCGCGGCCCATCATCGGCCCCGGCTGCACGCCGTAGTAGCGCACGGTGATGGCGCGCAGCGGCGCCGTCTGCCCGGCCGGCACCACCGCCGCGCGGCCGCGCTCCAGGTAGTCGCCAAAGGTGGTGCGCACATCGCCGTTGGCGCTTGCCGCCACCGGCGCGCAGCCCAGCGCGTCCGGCGTGCTGCCGGCGGCGTCGAGCACCGCCTTGGCGCGGTTGGCCAGCAGCGCCGCCTCCTGCCCGGCCACCGTCTCGATCCTCTTCGGCCGCGCATCCGCCTCGGCCTGCAGCTCACGCCGCGGCAGGACGATCGTCGCCGCCGGCGTAGCCAGCGACACGCAGGGCTGCGGCAGCCGCACCATCAGACTGCGGCTGGCCGACTGATCCACCGCCACGCCGGCGGGCGGGCGCTTGAGGGGCGCCTGGGCCAGCGCGCTGCCTGCCGCAAGGATCAAGACCACGCCGCAGACCCGTCGGACGGGCAGTCGATGGATGGTGGTCGCGTATGAATGTGATGCGCGGTGCATGCTCAGCCCCGGGTGAGATTGGGCAAGGTCGAGATCAGCGTGGCGCCGCAGCTTGTCTTGTGACCCTCGAGCGCAACCGGCACGCCGTCAATCGTCCAGTCGGGGTCGCCCTCGATGATGGTGCAGCCGGCGCTGTGGCCGGGCAGGGGGCAGGCGCACTTGTCGCCCTTGCGGGCCAGGGGCTTGCCCATGATGTCGGTCTGCGTGGCGCCCACCTGCACGACGCTGCCGCCGTGGCTGTGGGGGTCACCGAGTCGGATGGCGCGTTTCATGTGGGGCGTGTGAATCCGGAGTGATGTCTTGGCGGTTGGGCTGCGCGCTTGTTCGGGCCGGTTGCGGCAGGCGGACTGGCCGGCGGCGTGCCCGACGACGCTCAGGCGCCTGTCGAGTCGCCGGAGGTCGACGCAAAGGCCGCCATCGACACCGGCCGGTGCTCCCAGGGGGCGTAGTCGCCCACTGCAGGCTCGGCCACGCTGCCTTCGGGGTCAGGCCAGGCAGCCACCACGAGGGCAAACACGGCGTCCGGCGCGCGGCAACCGACCACCAGCGCGCACTGCGGCGCATGCGCCCGCGACCATCGGGCCGCCAGGGCCAGGTTCAGGGGCAGCGCCGCCGCACCCGGCAACGGTACCGAATCATCCAGATTGCGGCAGCGCGCAAAGAAGGTATCGCCACTGAGCAGATGCAGCTCGGTGGCGGCCTGCGCCAGCGCGGCATGGGCCTCGCTGGCGCCGGGCTCGTCGGCGTGCTCGTTATCGCCCTGGCCGGCGTCATGGAAGATGCAGCCGATGGCGGGCGGCCGGGCCGCCTGGGCAGGCTCTGGTGCCGCGCCGGCATGGCCGTCGGCCACCGAGGTGGGCACTTGCGCCGAGGCGTCTGCAGGCGCATCCGGCGCCTCGGGCAGGGGCAGCCCGGCCCACTGCATGGCCAGGCTGATGGCCTCGCGCAGGGCCTC
The DNA here is from genome assembly GCA_027484405.1 of Burkholderiales bacterium. Taxonomy (GTDB): domain Bacteria; phylum Pseudomonadota; class Gammaproteobacteria; order Burkholderiales; family Burkholderiaceae_C; genus Piscinibacterium. The sequence goes on along the minus strand of JAIXTA010000099.1, from coordinate 41,378 downwards.
GACCCGGGTGCGTTCAATCGCCTGGCCCTGGCCGTCCTGTTCGACCAGCTTCACGCGCACCGGGGTGTAGAGCGCCGCCAGGGCCTGCTGCGGGGCCGTGAGCTTGAGGTTGGGCGCGCCCAGTCCGAGGGCCATGCCCTGCTCGCTGGCCGTGGGGCCGCCCAGCGCGGTGCCCACCAGCGTGACCACGGCATCCTGCTGCTGGGCAATGCGCTGCATGGCCAGCGCCAGGGCGGCGAAGCCGGCGTGGCGCGCCTGGCCGGTCGCCTCGGCATGCACCTGCACCTCGGGCATGGGCGGCAGGGGCTGGTCGATCATCGAGCCGGGCTGCGGCGCGTCAGCGTCCACGGCGGTGCTGCGGCGGGCCACGGCCACGAGCGCGGCCACGTGGCGCGTGAACGCGGCGCGGTCCAGCAGCACGGATTGGCTCTGCGCGACGGCCAGCTGCTCACGCGTGATCAGCGCGGCCTGGCCGCGCGGCCCGGCCGCGGTCAGGCTGCTGAAGGGCGACCAGTAATCAAGCCACTGCTGCGCGGCCGGGTCGTGGCTTGGGGTGTCCTCGCTCGGTGCGCTGCCCAGCGGCGCGCCCAGATGCTGCTCCGCCAGGCTCATGCACACCAGCGGTGCCGTGAGCAGGGCACATGCCGGCGAGTTGAGCGCGCTCTCCAGCAGGCTGCCCAGCGAGGCCAGGGGCCGACGACCGAAGCGCCGGTAGCGGATGCGCGGCGGCGCCACGGGCGCCTGCAGCTGGCCCAGCTCATCCTCGCGCGGCGCGGTGGCCTCGATCGCGGCCTGCAGACAGTGCTCAGTGCTGGCGTCCGGCGGGCAGTAGGTGCCAACCCATTGCGCGGTCAGCAGCACGGCGCGCGGCACCGGCAGCGGGTGCGGACGCGCGCTGAGCCAGGCCGGGTCAAGCACCGGATGCTCGGCCCGCCGAACAGGCGCGGGCGGTGCCGGTTCGGCCGCGGGCGCGCGCAGATCAAAGGCGCGAAACAGCCGGGTGACGTTGGGATCGAAGCTTTCGGACACGCAAGGCCGTCGCAGGCGCAGTGGCGGGGGACAAGCGCCGCATTCTAGGCAGGCACAGCCGACGCGCCAGCCGGATTGCCGCGCCGGCTACCGGATGCAGGTGAGGGGCTGCAACAACGCGCCTGCGGCGTGGCGGGATTGCCGCCCGATGAAAACCAGAGTTTCAATATCGGCCATGATTTGCTGATAATCAAAGTACCCGAAAACCGGCTTCAGACAATCGATAAGGCGGTATTGCGGCGTTCAATATTGATCACTTTCGGCCAATTCTGACCGAACCCGGCCCGCAAGGTCAGGCCGCGATCCAGTGCGCCGTCCACTGCGTGCCGCTGCGATCAATGCGGGCGCGGCGGTGGCCTCGCGGGTCCAGCACCAGGGTCTCGATGCGGCGCGGCACGAGCACGCCCCAGGCAAAGCAGGGCCAGGCGGGCGCCAGATCGGCCGCGCGCCAACTGCGCCGGGTGAGCACCGGCGGCAGACCGTCCAGGGGCGTGCCGGGCGCGGCGCCCAGGTAGGGCAGCAGGGTGTGCGGCGAGGCCGCGGCAATGTGGTCGAACTGCTCGCGGGCGGTGGCGTCGCCCACATGCAGGCTGACGGCGCCTTCCACGCGGATCTGCAACTTGAGCACCGCTGAATAGAACAGCAGCGCCGCCTGCGGGTTGCGCGCCAGCTCGGCGGCCTTGGCGCTGCGCGCGTCGGTGTGAAAACTGAGCCGGCCGCTGGCCGCATCGGCCGCGCGCAGCACCACGGTGCGCAGCATGGGTGCCGGCTCGGCACCCTGCAGATGGACCGTGCCGAGCACCGGCGTACGCAGCGGATCGTCCGGCGCATCCACTGCGGCGCACAGCAGCTGCCAGACGGCCTGCTGCGTCAGCGCAAGGTCGTCTTCCCAGCCCAGGGGCAGCGTGGTGCTCATGCAGCACTCATGGCGCGCACAGCGCGCGGCCCGCGGTGCATCGGCCTGCAGTTGCGGGGCGGGCGTGGCGTGTACGGATCACGCGGCCGCCGCGTGCGTGGCATGGCCGCCGGCCTGCGCCTGATGCTGCGCCCAGCCCCGGGCACGCAGCTCGCAGGCCGGACATTCGCCGCAGCCGTAGCCCCATGCATGGCGGTGCGCACGGTCGCCGCGGTAGCAGGTATGGGTGTGCTCGATCATCAGATCAACCAGGTCTGCGCCGCCGAGGTCCTGCGCCATCTGCCAGGTGGCTGCCTTGTCGATCCACATCAGCGGCGTCTCGATCGCGAAGCGGCTGTCCATGCCCAGGTTCAGCGCGACCTGCAGCGCCTTGAGCGTGTCGTCGCGGCAGTCCGGGTAGCCGGAGAAGTCGGTCTCGCACATGCCGCCCACCAGCACCTTCAGCCCGCGGCGATAGGCCACCGCCGCCGCGAAGGTGAAGAACAGCAGATTGCGACCGGGCACGAAGGTGTTGGGCAGCCCCGACTCGTTCATGCGAAAGGCCACGTCCTGCGTCAGCGAGGTCTCGCTGATGCGGCCCAGCACACCCATGTCGATCAGGTGGTCTTCACCGAGCCGCGCCGCCCAGGCGGGGAAGCACTCGCGCAGCGCATCGAGGAAGCGAAGCCGAACCTCCAGCTCCACGCGATGCCGCTGCCCGTAGTCAAACCCCACCGTCTCCACGCGCTCGAAGCGTTCGAGCGCCCAGGCCAGGCAGGTGGCGGAATCCTGGCCGCCGGAGAAGAGGACGAGCGCTGTGGTCATCCTCGCACTGTATCAACCTCAACCAAAGATCGCGTTGCCCGAACCGCCGCCCACCATCAGGAGCTGCAGGTCGTTGAGTTCCTGGCGTGCTGCCTGGGCGGCTTGCTGCTCGGCGGCCTGCTGGGCGGCGCGGACTTCGGCTTCGTTACGGACGGTGGCGGTGGCGATGATCGTGGTCATGATTCGGAATCCTGGGATGAAAGGTTCTGGGAAGAGAAGCGCGTCTTGTGGGTGCCGCGCGGGCCGGCTCAGCCGAAGATGGCGTTGCCCGAACCGCCGCCCACCATCAGGAGCTGCAGGTCGTTGAGTTCCTGGCGCACGGCCTGGGCAGCTTGCTGCTCGGCGGCCTGCTGGGCGGTGCGGACTTCGGCTTCGTTGCGGACGGTGGCGACGGTGGTGATCGTGGTCATGTGATTTCCCCGGGATAGGTTGGGTGGGTGCTGGAATGCGCAGGGCGCGAGGTGGACAGGCCGAGCCGACGCTCAGCCAAAAATGGCGTTGCCCGAACCGCCGCCGACGAGCAGCAGTTCGAGTGCATTGAGCAGCTCGGTTGCCGTGGTGTCTGTGGCACTGTGTGCAACCTGCTCAATCGCAGACGCAGCTTGCACGGGGCTGACGAGAATCGAAGCGTTGTTGGACATGAGCGACCTCCATGGAAATGGGCGACAAACACCCGGAAACTCATATGGCAGCAATCTCGAACAAGGACTATGTTCGGACCTGTCTGCCCGACACCGCATGCGTTGCCGATTTTTCTACCCCGATCGTCGAGGTTCGATGCCCACCGGCGTTGTACGAATGCATGCGACGTGTTAGCCGCTCTGATTATCTGAGCGCAGGAAGCGAATCACAATGCACCGCAGCACTCAGATTGACGGAACAACATCAGCGACAACCCTGAGGTCGCCGGATTCAGCCATGCAAACCCTACTCGGTGAAATCCAAACCGCATTGCGCAGCCCGAATCTGGTCAGCGCAGCAGCGGCCAGCGCGATCGAGCGCCGACTGGACGGCATCGCCACACCCAGCCTGTCGGCCGAGGCACTGGTCGGCTACCTCGGCCTGGCCCAGCTGCAGTACCTGCTGGGCAACCCGCATGGCGGCCTGAGTGCAGCCGCGTCCGCCGTGCGTGCCGCGGTACTGCAGGGCAACCGGGTGGAACAGCGCCGGGCGCTGACCTTCGAAGGCATTCTTCTGGCCGACTGCGGCAACGTCGGCCTGGCGCTGGAACGCTATGCCAGCGCGCTGGACATTGCCCAGCAGCTCAATGACACCGTGGCGCAGGTGGTCCTGTTCAACAACATCGGTCTGGCGCTGATCTACGGCGCGCTCTACCCGGAGGCGATTGCCTGCCTGGAGCGCGCTCTCGATCTGGCCGGCGATGATCCGCAGCTGGCCGCGCACCGGGAAAACGCACTGTCGAACATTGCGCTGGCCTGCATCCACACCGAGGACCTTGCCAAGGGTCTGCGTGCGGCCAAGGCCTCGGTCAATACCGGTGCCACGCTCGAGTCGGCTTCTGACTTTGCGATGCGGGTGGTCTCCGAGCGCAACTACGCGCGCCTGCTGCTGGAAGTGGAAAACCTCGACAAGGCCCGCGAACGCTGCGAGATCGCCAAGGCACTCGCCGCGCGGGCGGGCACCGAGCGCGCCATGCTGCATGCCTCGCTGGCCGAAGGGCTGTATGAAGTGCATGCAGGCCTGATCGACGTGGGGCTGTCGAGGCTCGAACGCGCGCTGGTCAAGGCTCGCCAGGCCGCGCCGACGCTGCGTGACGGGCTGGTGGTAATGGTGCGCGCGCACGAGGTGGCCGGCCGGCCGGAGGAGGCCCTGCGCTACCTCAACGAGCTGCGCGAGCACACCCAGCGCCTGCAGGAGCAGAACGCACTGTTCCATCACAAGCTGCACCTGTCGCGCATCGATACCGATCCGGACGCATCACGCGGCACCACCGACGGCATCTTCCGCCGCCACGAGCGCCTGATCGAGGGCCAGCAGGCCCAGCAGCGCCTGCTGCGCGCCCAGATCGAGCAGCTCGAGCGCCTGGCCGTCACGGCCGAGCTGCGCGACGACTCCACGGGCGAGCACTCCTATCGCGTGGGCCGCCTTGCGGCATTGCTGGCGCGCGAAGCCGGGCTGGATGAGCAGACCTGCTTCACCATCGACCTGGCTGCGCGCCTGCACGACATCGGCAAGATCGGCATCCCGGACGGCATCCTGCTCAAGCCGGGGCACCTGAACGCGGCCGAGCGCGAGATCATGGAGACGCACACCACGGTGGGCGCGGAGCTGCTGGCCAAGAGCGACATTCCGCACATGCAGGTGGCCGAGGACATTGCGCGCTTTCACCACGAGTGGTGGGCGGGCGGCGGCTATCCAACCGGCATTTCCGGCGAGGCGATTCCGATTGCGGCGCGGGTCACGGCCCTGGCCGACGTGTTTGACGCGCTGACCCACAAGCGCCCCTACAAGGAACCCTGGCCGGTGGCGCGTGCGCTCGATGAGATCCAGCGCCTGCGCGGCTCGCAGTTCGATCCGAAGCTCACGGACATCTTCATCGCCCTGGTGCACCGCCTGCAGCGCGAGGTGGGTGATCTGGACGAGTTCCTGGGTGCGGCCGCCCGCGAAAGCAGCTTCAACCAGGCGCGCAGCCGGATTGCCGAAACCCTGCGCCGCCACCCGGAACGCCGCGGCGGCTACGACCGCGGTCTTGATCCGCGACTCTGATGTCCTGCGCGGCGGGCGGTACGGCGCCTGCCAGCGCGAACCCCGTTGCGCCACTGGCAAGGCTTTTCGCTTGTCTGGCGCTGAGACCGGGGGTTTCGCGAAGCACCGCTTCGCGCCGGACTCTGAGTTCGCGCCTGCCAGCGCGAACCCCGTTGCGCCACTGGCAAGGCTTTTCGCTTGTCTGGCGCGGATCTCCAGCCATTTTGGTCTGAAGACCCGCTCCCAGAGCCCGTCTTGCCCTCTGCATGCGGGCATCATGACTTTCAGGCCTGCGAGCCTCAGCGCTTCAATTCGATGATGCGATCGACTTCGCGCACGGTATCCGGCCGGTGGCTGACGATCACGATCGCCATGCCCAGGCTGCGCAACTGGGTGGTGATGCGCTGCTCGAGCGCGAGATCGAGCTGGTCGAAGGTCTCGTCCAGGAAGAGCACTGCGGGCTGGCGGTAGAGCGCACGTGCGAGCAGGATGCGCTGCTTCTGCCCGCCGGACAGGGCCGTGCCCAAGCTGCCCACCAGGGTGTTGTAGCCCATGGGCATGGCCTCCACGTCCACATCCACCATGGCGAGCTTGGCGCAGGCGCGCACGGCCTTGGGGTCGTGGTGTGGGTCGAAGAAGCTGATGTTGTCCTCGATCGAGCCGACGAAAAGCTGGTCATCCTGCATCACCACGCCCACGCGGCTGCGCAGGGCACCCAGGTCCCAGTCGCGCAGGTCGCGCCCGGCCACCGTCAGACTGCCTTCGGTGCGGTCAAGCAGGCCCACGAGCACCTTGACGAGTGTGGTCTTGCCCGCGCCACTGGGGCCGACGATGGCCACCATTTCGCCGGGCTGCACGTCCAGGTCCACGCCGCGGAACACCGGGCCTTCCACGCCGTAGGCAAAGCCCAGGCCGCGCGCCTCGATGGCGAAGCTGCGCGGCGCGTTGGCCACGGGCAGGCCGCTGCCCGGTTCGGGCTCGGTGAGGGTGATGTCAGCCACGCGCTCGGCATGCAGGTCGAGCATGCGGAACTCCACCAGCTTGTCGGTCAGGTTGATGATGCGGTTGATGAACAGCAGCTTGAAACCGAGGAAGCCGAAGAGCATGCCCACCGAGAGCAGTCCGTCGATCACGATGCTGGCGCCCAGCCAGACCACGATCACACTTTCCAGACCGAAGATCAGCGCATGCGCGGTGCGCTGCACGATGGCCACCCGCTGCACCTGGGCGTCGGCATTGGCCTGGGCCACCAGCAGGTTCTGGTAGGCGCCGCGGCGCTCGAGCTCGCGCCGGTTGAGCTTGATGGCCATCATGCCGCGCAGGGTCTCGATGAAGTGCGTGGAGCTGCGGCCCTCGTGCAGCAGCTTCTCGTCGGTGGCGCGGCGCAGGGGCGCATACAGCAGCCAGCGCGTGAGGCCGTAGAGCAGGGTGGCGCCCAGCACGACGGCGGTCAGGGTCAGGCTGTACCAGGCCATGAGCAGCAGCGTGACGAGCACCATCACGCCATCCATCACGCTTTCCAGGAAGGTGACGGTCAGGGTCTTCTGGATCGCATCCACACTGCGAAAGCGCGCGACGATGTCGCCGATGTGACGCTTCTCGAACCAGACCAGCGGCAGCCACAGCAGCTTGCCGAACAGGCCGTCCTGCAGGCGCAGGCTCATGTGGGTCGACAGATAGGCGCCCAGCCAGGCACGCACGCCCGTGATGGCCGCGGCAAACAGCGCCAGGCCCACGAAACCCACGCCCAGCACAGTGAGCAGCTGGGCATCGCGCGAGACCACGACGCGATCCACCGCCAGCTGCAGGAAGAAGGGCGCGGCCAGACTCAGCACTTCCAGCGCCAGACTCAACAGCAGCACCTGCACCAGCACCCCGCGCAGGCCGGACAGCGAGCCCACCAGCTGGCTGGCACGCACCTGCTGGCGTTCGTCCTTGCGCTGGAACTCCGGCGTGGGCGTGAGCTCCATGGCCACGCCGGTGAAGTGCTTGCCAGCCTCGGCCAGGCTCATGACGCGCCGGCCCACGGCCGGATCGTGCACCGTGATGCGCTTGCCGTCGGCGGCCACGAGCACCACGAAGTGATTCAGGTCCCAGTGCAGAATGCAGGGCAGCTTGAGCTGGGCCAGGCCCTCGGGCTCGGTCTTCAGGCCACGCCCGCTCATGCCCATGCCGCGCGCCATGGCCAGGATGTGCGCCAGGGTCACCCCCTTCATCGAGGGCGCCAGGCGCAGGCGCATGGCGGCCAGATCGGTGCGCCAGCCGTGGTAGCTGGCGATCATGGCCACGCAGGCAATCCCGCACTCGGGCGCCTCGGTCTGCAGGATGAGCGGCACGCGCCGTCCGAACAGGCTCATGAGCGGCTCACCGTACCGCCTCGCGCAGGGTCAGCACGGGCTCGAAGATCCACTCGGCAATCGTGCGGCGCTCGGCGAGGATGTCGGCCTGCACCAGCATGCCGCGCTTCAGGGGAAAGCTCTCGCCGGCCGCGCGCACAGCCTGTTCGTTCAGGCGCACGGTCACGGTGTAGACCGGCTCGCGTACCGCCAGCGGGCCGATGCGGTCGCCCTGGCTCCAGACGCTTCGGCTGATGCGCTCGACCTGCCCGCCGTACTGGCCGAAGCGCTGGAAGGGAAAAGCCTCGTAGCGCAGCAGCACCTGCGCGCCGGGTCGCACGAAGCCGATCGCGCGCGTGGGCACCAGCAGCTCGGCATGCAGGCCGGCGCCCTGGGGCAGCAGCAGCGCGACGATCTGGTCGGCCGCCACGCTCTGGCCGCGCACCACCGCAATGTTGCTGACCACCCCCGCAAAGGGCGCGCGCAGCACGGTCTCGCGCCCGGCCTGGGCACTCTCCTGGATGCGGTTCTGCGCCAGCTCGCTCTTCTGCCGACGCAGCTGCTCGAGCTGGGTGCTGGTGCGGGTGCCGATGCTCGGCAGCTCGCCGCGCGCGGCCTCCAGCTGCGTGCGCGTGGCCTGCTGCTGGCGCCTCAAAGCAGCCAGCTTGGTCTGCTGGTCGATCACGTCATCGCGCCGCTGCTGGGCCACGATGTCGCTGACGAACTTCTCCTCGGTGAGCTGGGCGTAGCGCTTGGCCAGGGCCTCGGCATTGGCCACCCGCTGCTCCTGCAGGCGGATCTCGGCGTCGAACTGCGCCAGCTCCTTGTCGAGGTCAGCGATGCGGCGGCGCTGCTGGTCGCTCTGCTGGCCCGCGAGCTGCTGGGTCTGCTGGGATTCTCGCTCGAGTGCGGCAATGCGCTCGTCGATCTCGCGCTGCACGGCGGCGGTGGACTGGGCGTCGGTCTTGCGCGTGGTCTCGAAGCTGATGCGCGCCAGTGGCGCGCCCGCCGGCACGGTGTCGCCTTCCTTGACCATCAATTCGGCCAGCACGCCGGCCTCGGGCACCAGCACGCGCGCAGCGCCGGCGTCCACCTCCACGTAGCCTTCCACGCGTTCGCGGCGCGCCACCTCGCCCCAGAGCACAAAGGCCACCAGGGCAGCGGCCGCAGCCACCGCAAGCGCCGTGAATACCCAGGTGGGAACCGCACGGACCTGCAGCACATCGCCAAGCTGCTTCAGGCGCTGTGCATCAATCGCCTCGGTGCGGAAGAGGGAGGCTGCCGGCCGCGCCGCAGGTGCTGCAGATGCGGGCTCGGTGCCGACTGGCGGGGTGCCGGAGGTTGGCGGGGCAGGATCGCTCACGTGAGGGGCGGTGGCGCGGGCATCCGCGTTGAAACAAGGCGCCGATTATGAGCCTTGGCTGCCCGGCGCGCGCGACCTGGCCCGCGTGAAGTGTTGTTTCGGACCCGCGTACGACGCATTCGTGCACGGCAAGCCGGCGCGCGTCCAGACTCAGGCGCTGCGCGGCGCCTTGGCAGCCACAGCCAGCGCTGCGCTGCACAACAGGAACAGGATGAAGGCCCAACCGGGAAAGCTGATGCCGAGCACCGGCGGAATCGGATCGCTGCACAGGCCCGTTGCGGCAAACCAGCCGGGGGCCCACTGCGCCATGGGCAATCCGTTGACGAAGGCTTCCACCGCATCACGCCCGCAGGCCTCCGAAGGTGCGGCCAGGCGGTAGAGATGGAACCCCGCGACGCCCAGGCCGGACAGCGCGGCCAGGCCGGCCAGCCAGGCACCCGGCCGCCACCACAGCGCCAGCACGCAGGCGGCACCCAGCGCAATGAAGGCGTAGCGCTGCAGGATGCACAGCGGGCAGGGGTAGAGGTTCCAGACCTGCTGCAGGATCACGGCGCTGGCCAGTGCCGTCACGCAGGCCACCAGGCACAGCAGAATCAGCGGGACGCGCAGCCGCACCCAGAGGGGCACAACCACAGGGGGACGGGTGAGATAGGCGGGACGCATGGATACAACCTTACTGCGGCGAGATGAACGGCAGGCGACGTGTGCCGCGATTGGGGCCTGTTAACACTACGTTTGCGAGTGCGAACCGGACGCCGGGGCTGGCAGGCAAGGCGTGGCCCTTGTGCGTATGTTCATACACTCAACGGGCACAACGCAGCATGGCGGCCCCGACGACCGGTTCCCACCGGGTTGCGGCCACAAAGGCCATGCGCAGCGTTGCCCCTGCTCGGCAGGTGGTGGCACGGACACAAAGCGTCCCTGCGGACGCTTCGTGCCTTGCGAACGGCTCGGCCTCCGGCCGGGCGCGCCCTGCAAGGGCAACCTGCCTGCGCAGTGCGCCTTGCGCATGAGCTTTTTGATCCGCAACGCATCTCGCAAACGTAGTGTCAACAGGCCCTAGTTCACGCGCTCGCTCGACCGGCCGATTGTCCAGGCCACGCCAACACCCGCCGCCGTGCCGCTGTTCTTCAGGTGCAGCGGGCTGTCCGCATTGGCGGCGCTGCCGGAATAGTCGTAGCGCACGAAGCCGAAGACGCTCCAGTCGCGGTTGATGCGCTTCCACCCGGACAGTGCGAGGCGACTGGTCACGAGCCCGGACTGCGCCTCGTAGGCCGGACGGCCCGGACGCGCAAACTGGGCCGGTACGCCATACAGGAACTGCGCGTACTCCTTGTCGGCAAAGACCAGGCTGCCGTTGATCTGCCAGCCCCACTGGTCGTCCGGGCTGTCGAAGTCATAGGCCAGGCGTGGCTCGAAGGCATAGCCGCGGTGATTGACGCCCTTCTTGGCCTCGAACACGGCCCGCAGGGGCACGTCCAAGCGCAGCTCGGCACCGCGCTCGGGGCGGGCCAGCACGAAGCGGGTGCGCGGGCCGAACTCGAACTGGAAGCCGAGGTCAGGCATGCCGCTGCGGATGGCGACATCCTTGCTGGAGGCGCCCAGCGAGCCCGAGAAGCCGATGTCGAACTTGACGCTGTCCTGACTGACAACGCGTGCACCCACATTGCCGTCGGCCACCCGGAAGATCTTGCCGCGGTAGACACCCCATGGCAGTGCGAGCACCTGGCTCACCTTGTCGGCAGCGCCCGGGTAGGCCGGCTGCGACAGACCGAACCCGACCAGGCCGGCCTCCCAGAGCGGCTTGTTCCGGTCATTGCCGTCGTCATCCACCTGGGCCTGCGCTGCGCCGCATGCGGCCAGCGCCAGGAGTGCTGCGAGAGCGCGCAGACCTGCGCGGCTGAGGTGCTTCATGCGAGGAGATCCTTGTTATGTGTCTGCGCAGGACTGCCCTGCGCCAGCACGGTTTATATCGCCTCCAGCGGCCGGAACAACACCCGACACCGAGGCGAGCCGCGGGCCATGCGCAAGACCAGCCACGCAGCAGGCACCATGCGGGTTCTCTGGAGGGAACCCTCTTGTGCCACGCCCAGTGAAACATGGCCGAATCTGATTTAAACGATATATATTGTTTTTACTGTTTCACCAGGAGCCTGCCATGAACACGCAACCCGCCGCCGGCGACAGCGCCGCCACCGAATCTGCCGCGAGCACCGACAAGGACCTCGGCGCCAAGCTCGAGCGCATCGCGCCTGCGGCCAAGAGCGCGCTGAAGCCGGAGGCGCCCGCCAAGGCAGCCAAGGCGGTCAAGAGCGCGGTCAAGAAGACCGCCAAGCAGCTGACCAAGACGGCCACCAGGAAGGCTGCAGCAAAGCCCGCCAAGCCTGCGGCCGAGCCCGCACCGAAGAAGACCGCCGCAAAGCCTGCAGCCAAGAAGAGCGCCAAGACAGTGTCCAAGGCCGCGCCCAAGACCTCGACCACGACCAAGGCGACCAAGAAGTCGGCAGCCAAGCCCGCCGCCAAGGCGCCGATCGCAAAGACGCCGGTTGCCAGGAAGCCCGTTGCCAAGAAGGGCCCTGCCAAGCCGGCGGTGCAGACCAGCGCGCTGGCCAAGGCCCTGGCCAGCGCCGAGCAGGCGATCGAGAAGCGCGTGAAGATCGTGCGCGACAGCTTCACGATGCCCAAGCCGGACTTCGAGCTGATCGATCGGCTCAAGGCCCGCGCCATCAAGCTTGGACGCCCCGCCAAGAAAAGCGAACTGCTGCGCGCCGGTCTGCATGCCTTGAACAATCTGCGTGAAGACATGCTCAAGACCGCGCTGCAGGCGCTGCCGGTGCTCAAGACGGGCCGCCCGAAGAAGCGCTGACCCCCCCTGCGGTGCGTCGCCGCACAGGAGCACCCGCAAAAACGGCAGGTCATGGACCTGCCGTTTTTCGTTCAGATGGACAGCGGCGCTACTTGGCCGCCTTGCACTTCACAGTGGGCAGCGGCTCGCGCTTGCCGCCCTCCACCTGCTCGATCAGGCACTTCCCGCGCTGGGACAGCAGGCGGAATCTGGCCGGCTTGGTGAGGTCACGCGCCGTGGCGGACTTGCCCGGCGTGGCTTGTGCCGGGGGCAGCACGGTGAGGTCTGCGCTGGTGGCAAAGGTGTCATCAGGCAGCTGAACGGTGCTGCCGTTGAGCAGGCGCGACAGCGTGCCAGCCACTTCGATGCGCTGCTCGGCCGACGGCGGATCCAGCAGCGCCGGCGAACTTGGCCAGGGCATCGAGGGCATCTTGAGCTCGGGCATCTCGATGGACGGCGCAGCACAGCCCGCCAGCAGCCATACCAAGCCGAGCGCAGCGCCCGCCTGCCGAAAACCAGTACGTGTCATGACGCCTCCGCCCTCGCTTCACATCGGTGATGTTGGATAGGGCGTTGAATGTACGCCGAGCGGCGCCCTGCGCGTAAGGGTCGGCAGCCGCCCGGAAGGCAGCCCCCCACGTTCAGGCGAGGGTGGGCGTCATGCGGCTGCGCTGCGTCTGCTTCAGGTGCTTGCGGCGGCCGTGAGCAAGGCATAGAGCTCGTCCTTGAGGCGCAGGCGCTGCTTCTTCAGGTCCTCCAGCGATGCATCGGGCAGAGACTCGGCACCGTTCTCGACGCGCACGATGCGCTTGTCCAGCTGTTCATACTCCTCTGCGAGCCGGGCGAGGTGCCGGTCGGTCTGCTTGCGCGCGTGCAGCTGCTCGCGCAGTTGCGGAAACTCGGCAAGCAACGGATGGTGCGATACGGTCATGGGGCCTCCCTCGTGCAATGGCTGGTGATGATGGGCATTGAAGCAGCCGACGAGCCGGCGGCGTGCACTTCGGCCGCCTGCTGACAGCCGACACAGCGCACGGCGGTCGGCTGGGCAAGCAGACGGTCCGGGCTGATGGATTCGCCGCATGCCACGCATCGATCGAAGTCCGGCTGCTCAAGGTGGGCGAGCGCCGCGTCGATCTCCGACAGGCTCAGCTGCTCATGCAGGACGTGGGCGCGCGCGGTGTCGTTCAGTGTCTGGACGGAGGCGTCATCATCCGTGGTGTCGCTGTAGTTGGGCAGGTGCAGACCATCCTCGTGCTGCAGGTCCGCGCCCAGGGCGACGAGGTGCGCACGGCGCGCCTGCTGCAGCCGGGCGCGAAGCTGCTCGCGCAGGGGCTGGCTTGTCTTGGCTTCGGGCATCGGTGTCTCCTCGTGGCGGTGCTCTGATCAACCTTAGGTCGGGCGGCGCGCTGAGGTCTTGATGCAGGACAGAAGCCTGCGCACTGCGCAAGCAGCGCAGGCCGCGTTGCAACGCGCAGGCGACAGGGTTCGGCGGCAGGCGTGGTCCTGCACCGGGCGCCGTACAGCCCCCTAGAATCATTCGCAATTCCATTTGCGCCCGCCCATGTCCAAGCTCCTCAGCCAACGTCTGGAACAGTTGCTGCAATTCAGCACGGACTGGCTTTGGGAGTCGGACGTCGAGCATCGCCTGACCTGGCTGTCGCCCACCTTCGAGCGCGTGACGGGCGTACCGCACGAAACCATGCTCGGTCGACGCCGCTGGGAGATTGCGCCGGCCACGCCGGAATTCTGGGCGGACCATGAAGCCACACTGCACGGGCATCTGCCGTTTCGCGACTTCGTGTATGTGAGCCGGCGGCCCGACGGCACGGAGGTCGAGTTCCAGATCTCCGGGCTGCCGCAGTTCGACGCAGCAGGTCGATTCACCGGCTACATCGGCGTGGGCCGTGACATCAGCCATGCGCGTCGCCAGCAACGCGTGCTGCAGGCCAGCGAGCAGCGCCTGCGGGCGATGAACGAGACCGTGCCCGTGGCACTCATGGTGCACCGCGGCGGCGTGATCCTCGAAGCCAATCCGGCGACCGCAGCGCTGTTCGGTGTGAGCCGTGCCGACGAGCTGGTGGGACGCTCGGTCATGAGTTTCCTGCTCCCCGAACTGCGCGCGAAGGCCGCCGCCCGGGTCCAGCAGGTGATGACCGCGCCCATCGGTTTCGTGAACCCGATCGACGAATTTGACATTCTCCGGCCCAACGGCCAAGTGCGCCGCGCCCGCGGCACCAGCGTCAAGATCATGCTGCCCGACGGGCCGGCCCTGCAGCTGGCCTACATGGACATCACCGACTCGGAGGAGGCCGCGCGCCGGGTGCGCGACTCCGAGGTGCTGCTGTCCAAGGTCATCCAGAACACGCCGGATCTCGTGGCCGTTCAGGACCTCAAGACCGCCGTCTATGTCATCGTCAACGAGGCCTTCGAGCGCATCACCGGCTTCTCGGCTGCGGAGGCCCTGGGGAAAACACCCTACGAGCTGGAAATCTGGCAGGACGCCTCCGAGGCCGAATCGGTGCGTCAGCATCTGCTGCGCGCCCGCGAGTTTCGAGACTACGTCATGCGCCTGAGGACCAAGTCCGGCGAACTGCGTTTCGTCCAACTGGCCGTGCAGATCTTTGACATGGGCGACGCCCGCTATCTGATCGCCAACGGGCGCGACGTCACGCATACCGAACGCATCCGCCTCGAGCAGAACGCCATCCTCAACAACGCGTCCACGGGCATCGCCTTCACGCGCGACCGGACCTTCCAGTACGTCAACCCCGAGTTCGAACGCATGTGCGGCTGGCCCACCGGGGAGCTGATCGGCATGCCCGGCGCGGTGATCTGGCCCAGCGAGGCCGCCTATGCGGAGATCGGCCAGACGGTCGGGCCGCTGCTGTCCAAGGGCTACAGCGTTGACCTCGAGCGCGAGATCCTGCGGCGTGACGGCACGACCTTCATCGCGCGCATCCGCGCCGGCGTGGTCGACCCGACCAATCCCTCGCAGGGCGGCACGGTCTGGAACTTCGTGGATGTCACGGAGGAAAAGCGCGCGATCCAGGCCGTGATGCAGGCACGTGAAGCGGCTGAAGCGGCGAGCCAGGCGAAGACCGCCTTTCTGGCCAACACGAGCCATGAACTGCGTACGCCGCTCAACGGCGTGGTGGGCATGGCCCGTCTGGCCCAGCAGACCGAGGACCCCGCCCTGCGCGAGCTCTACCTGCGCCAGCTCGTGGAAAGCGCCGATTCCCTGTCCTCGATCATCAGCGACATCCTCGACCTCTCCAAAATCGAGGCGGGCAAGCTCACCGTGGAACGGGTGCGCTACGACCTGCCGGACATCCTGGCCTCGGTGCACACCCATTTCGAGCTGGCGGCGCAGGACCGGGGCCTGGCGCTGTCGCTGTCCATCGAACCCCAGCTGCCGCGCTGGGTGGTGGGTGACCCCACCCGGGTCCGGCAGATCCTGACCAACTTCGTGAGCAATGCCATGAAGTTCACGCCACGCGGCGCGGTGCGCATGCGGGCGCGTCAGGTCGGCGGCGCACGCCTGCGCCTGGCGGTGGCCGACACCGGCATCGGCATCGAGCCGGCCGCCGTGCAGCGCGTGTTCGAGCCCTTCTCGCAGGCCGATGAATCCACCACCCGGCGCTACGGCGGCACGGGGCTCGGCCTGGCAATTTGCCGCGAGCTGGCCCAGGCCATGGGAGGCGGCGTCGGCTTGGAGAGCACGCCCGGCCAGGGCAGCGTGTTCTGGGTCGATCTGCCGCTGGAGCTTCCGCCGGATGAAGCGGCCAGCGGCCCGCAGGTCGTACCCTCGGCCGATCAGCTGCTCGGCCGCCGCGTGCTGCTGGTCGAAGACAACAGCGTGAACCGGCTGATCGCGCGCGAGATGCTGCGCGGCTGGGGCATGGACGTCATTGAAGCCGTGGACGGCGAGGATGCCCTGCGCAGTTTCAGCGCAGAGCGCCCGGACCTGGTGCTGATGGATCTGCACATGCCGCGCATGAACGGCTTTGTGGCCACGCGCGAGCTGCGCAAGCGTGCCGACGCGCGGCTCACGCCGATCATCGCCCTCTCGGCCGCGGTGCTCGACACCGAGCGCGAGCAGGCGGAGGACGCCGGCATGAACGACTTCATCGCCAAGCCCATCAACCCCGAGCGCCTGCTGGCCGTGCTGGCGCAGTGGCTCAATGCCGTGTCCAGCGTCCAGGCCGAATCCAGCTAGCCGGATCAACCGGTCTCGCATCGTGCAGGGAATCGCGCAATCGATCGCGCGCTGCACGCCAGCGCCGGGGCGCGCAACCCATGCACGGCATGCATCGGCCATTCCCATGCATGCGCGGCGCCGCTACGCTGCCAGGCACTCCGCAAGCGCGCAAGCGTGCGCGCCCGGGACCGCACACTCGACCTGCGCCCATGTCCACACCCGTGCCCGTCGATGACCGGCAGACCGCTGCCGAAGCGCTGGCTGCCCGGCTGGCGCAGGCCCGCGTCGATGCCGCGCAGCAGCCGGACCGCGCGGCCGACACGGCACAGGCGGTGGCCGATGCAGCGCATGCGGCGGGCCTGCCCGAGCTGCATTGCGATGCCCTGCTGCTGCAGGCCAGCCTCGCGCAGCGCCGCGGCGACTACGGCCCGGCCCTGAGCTGCCTGCATGCGGCCATGGACACCGCGCTCGACCTGGGTGATGACGCCCGCCGCGCCGAAGCGCTGCGCGGCCTGGGCTTCGTGGCCGACGACCTGGGCGACTACCCCGCCGCACTGCAGCACTATCTGGCGGCACTGGACATCGACCAGGCCCGCGGCGACCAGGCCTCGCTGGCCCGGACCCTGCGCACGATCGGCATCGTGCACTCCAAGAGTGGCGAGCCACGCCTGGGCCTGCAGTTCTACGAGCAGAGCCTGGCCGCCAGCCGCGCCGTGGACGACCGCGCCAACAGCGCGAGCACGCTGAACAACATCGGCATCAACCTCAAGAACCTCGGCGAGCTGGAGGCGGCGCGCGCCGCGCTGGATGAATCGCTGCGGCTTTTCGAGGCGCTCGGCCAGCCGGCCGGTCAGGCGGGCGTGCTGGCCAACCTCGGCGTGGTGCAGGAACTTGCCGGCGACCTGCCGGCCGCTGCGGCCAGCCTGCGGCGCAGCGCCGCCCTGGCCGAGGAGGCCCGCTATGCCATGGGGCGGGTGAAGTCGCTCACGGCACTCGGCCGGGTGCTGACCCGCCTGGGTGAGCTCGACGCCGCCGGCCGCACCCTGGACCGCGCCCTGGCTGTGGCCACCGACATGACCGCACGCCCCGAGCAGGCCCTGTGCCACGAGGCGCTGGCCGCGCTGCACAAGCAGCAGGGGCAGTTCGAGCGCGCCCTGGCGCACTACGAACAGTTTCATCAGTTGCAGAGCGCGGCACTCAACGAGAGCTCCGACCGCAAGCTCAAGGACCTGCACCTGCGCTACGAGGTGGCCCAGGTGCGCCGCGAGGCCGAGGCGCAGCGCCTGCGCAGTGCCCAGCTCGAGCGCGCCTTTGCCCGGTTGGAGCAGGAAAGCCATGAAGACGGCCTGACCGGCGTGTTCAACCGCCGCCATTTCGACCGCGAGCTGGTCGAGCTGCTGGCGCGCAGCGACCCGCAGCAGCCGCTGGCCCTGGCATTGATTGATGTGGACGACTTCAAGGCGATCAACGACCGCCTGGGGCATCTGGTGGGCGACGATGTGCTGCGCGCCCTGGCGCAGGTGCTGGCCACGGGCTGCCGCCGCAGCGACGTGGTGGCCCGCTTCGGCGGCGAGGAATTTGCGCTGCTGCTGCCGGCCGCGGGCCTGGCGGCCGGGCAGACCCTGCTCGACCAGCTGCGCGCCGCCGTGGCCGGGCACGACTGGCATGCCCTGCAGCCAGGCCTGCGGGTGACGGTGTCCGTCGGCGTGGCCTGCAGCACCGAGGCGCAAACCGCCGAGAGCCTCATTGCCGCGGCCGACCGGCGCCTGTATGCCGCCAAGGGTGCGGGCAAGAACTGCGTCTGCGCGCAGGACTGACGGTGGTGCCGGGCGGTGGTGGCGGACGGCGCCTGCCGCAGGCCCCGATGCGCGCACGGCACACGGCGCACCAGGCCGCGAACGCTCAGAAAGCGTTCATTTTCGGACAGTTATTTGCTTGACAACAAAACCGGACTTGTCGCGT
Organism: Burkholderiales bacterium; assembly: GCA_027484405.1. GTDB lineage: Bacteria > Pseudomonadota > Gammaproteobacteria > Burkholderiales > Burkholderiaceae_C > Piscinibacterium. The sequence continues at coordinate 23,219 of JAIXTA010000099.1, read as the reverse complement.
ATCCAGCAATCGAAAAGCCCGGTTTAGCTTGGCTATTTTCTTTCTTTTTCGGCCAAAAATCACATGCCGAAGGGCCGCACGCCGATCCAGGCACCATGTGCGTAGAAGGCCACGCCCGCCCACAGCGCCGTGGCAATGAGCACATTGGCCACATCACGCGCCGCCGAGCCCGGCGGGTAGCTGATGCGATCGGCCGCATCGCGCTTGCGCGCCGCGCGGAAGCTGAACACCGCCCAGACCAGGAAGCTGCCGAACAGCAGCACGTCATGCAGGGTGCCGTTGGCCAGCAGGTGCGCAAAGGCCCAGGTCTTCACGCCCAGCACCATGGGGTGCTTCACCGCCGCCTTGAGCTTGGTGCCCGGTACGTAGGCGGCCGTGAGCAGGATGAAGGCCACGAGCGTCAACAAGGCCGCAATGTGCTTGGTGAACACGGGCGGCGAATACAGCACGATCGGCGCCTGCCGCGCCATGCCGTAGCCATAGATGATCAGCAGAAAGCCGGCCAGCGACACCAGCGAGTACGCCACCTTGAACTGGTTGGCGCCCTGCCGCGCAATCACGCCCTGCCGCCAGGGCTCGGCAAAGATGCGCACGGAATGGGTGGCGAGAAACAGGAACAGGCCGACGATCAGCATCCACATGGGCAAACCTCGTGACAGGGGGGCGGGACGGCGCAGTGTAGGGGCGGCCCTCGCGGATCGGCACGCACGCGCCGCGGCGGGCGAACCTGCGGCAGCACGCGAACGCGCTGCCGGGGTGTGAATCGCCAGGCCGGGCGGTGGCGCGATGGGATCTGCAGCGGGGTGCGACGTCACTGCGCGTCAACCCCGAGGGCGCTTGGTGCGGCGATGTAGTAAACCTACATGTTTGAAGCACCCGGCAGACTGCGCGCAGACGCAGCCGCCCGCCGTTCGAGGAGACGCTGCCATGCAGCACACGCAGGAACACCCGGCCGGACAGGCCGGCGCACACGCTGGCGCACAGGCGGCGGTTCAGCAGGTCGTCATTGTGGGCGGCGGCACCGCCGGCTGGATGTGCGCCGCCGCGCTTGCCCGCCTTGCGCCCCCAGGCACCCAGGTGCAGCTGGTGGAAAGCGAGGAGATCGGCACGGTGGGCGTGGGCGAGGCCACCATCCCGATGATCCGCCTGTTCAACGAGACCCTGGGCATCGACGAGAACGAGTTCGTCCAGGCCACGCAGGGCAGCTACAAGCTGGGCATCGAGTTCGTGAACTGGCGCGCACCCGGCCACCGCTACATCCATGCCTTTGGCGTGATGGGGCGCAATCTCGGGCTGATCTCCTTTCACCACTATTGGCTCAAGCACGCGCTCAAGCACGGCTTTTCCGACACGGCCGCGTTCTTTCCGAGCGGTGCGGCGGCCTATGCCAACAAGTTCGTGCGCGGCGGCCCGGCGGAGTCGCCGTTGTCGGGCCTGAACTACGCCTTCCACTTCGACGCCGGCCTGTATGCGCGCTTTCTGCGCGGCTATGCCGAGCAGCGCGGCGTGAAGCGCCATGAAGGCAAGATCGCCCGCGTGGAACAAGCGGGCAACGGCGACATTGCCGCCGTGCATCTGGAAAGTGGCGCGCGCATTGCCGGTGAACTGTTCATCGACTGCTCGGGCTTTCGCGGCCTGCTGATCGAGCAGACGCTCAAGACCGGCTACGAGGACTGGACCCACTGGCTGCCTTGCGACCGCGCCGTGGCCGTGCCCTGCGCGAGTGCGTCCCCGCTCACGCCCTACACCCGCTCCACCGCCCGCACCGCGGGCTGGCAGTGGCGCATCCCGCTGCAGCACCGCACCGGCAACGGCCATGTGTACTGCAGCCAGTTCATGAGCGAGGACGAAGCCACCGCCCTCCTGCTCAAGAACCTGGATGGCGAGCAGCTCGCCGAACCGCGGCCGCTGAAGTTCGTGACCGGCAAGCGCAACAAGTTCTGGAACCGGAACGTGGTGGCCTTGGGTCTGGCCTCCGGCTTCATGGAGCCGCTGGAAAGCACCAGCATCCACCTGATCCAGAGCGGCATCTCGCGTCTGCTGGCCTTCTGGCCCACCGCAGCATTGAACGAGCGCGAAATCGACGAATTCAACCGCCAGAGCGCCTGGGAGTTCGAGCGCATCCGCGACTTCCTGATCCTGCACTACCACGCCGTGGAGCGCACGGACGCCCCCTTCTGGCAGCGCTGCCGCAGCATGGAGATTCCGCCCGGCCTGCGCAGCCGCATGGCCCTGTTCCGCCAGCACGGCCGCTTCTTCCGCGAGGGCGACGAACTCTTCACCGAGGCCGGCTGGGTGCAGGTCCTGCTGGGCCAGGGCATCGAACCCACGGGCTACCACCCGCTGGCCGATCACCTGAGCGATGCGCAGCTCGAGGAGTTCATCAGCAGCACGCGCAACGACATCGCCCGCGCCGTGGCCCCGCTGCCGCGCCACGAAGACTTCCTCGCGCGCTTCTGCCCGGCACCCAAGGTGGAGATGAAGGCCATGATGCCGAGCGTGGCGGCTTGAAACCCTTTTTGGCCACAGATGGCCACAGACGAACACAGATGAAAACCGACTGCCTGGGCGTCAGCGATCCATGTCAGATGCGGTGTCTTGTCTGTGTTCATCTGTGTCCATCTGTGGCCCCTGCTTTTCTGCTTTGAACCTCCATGACCCCGTTTGAACTTTCCGTGATGTTCTTCCTGCAGATGGCCTTCATCCTGGCCGTCTGCCGCGTCTGCGGCATCGTCTTCAAGCGCCTGCTCGGCCAGCCGCAGGTGGTGTGCGAGATGATCGCCGGGGTGCTGATGGGCCCGTCGCTGATGGGCTGGATGTTCCCGGAGTTCAGCGCCTGGCTGTTCCCGGCCGAGAGCAAGCCGATCCTCTTCGCGGTGTGCCAGGTGGCGCTCGTGCTCTACATGTTCCTGGTGGGCGTGGAGTTCGACCTGGATCTGCTGAAGACGCGCAAGAAGAGCGCGGCGTCGGTGTCGATTGCCGGCATCGCCCTGCCCTTTGTGCTGGGCATGGGCTTCGCCTACTTCATCGCGCACGACCACCGCCTGTTTGCCGAACGCACCACCGACCTGCAGGCCATGCTCTTTTTGGGCGCGGCCATGGCTATCACGGCCTTCCCGATGCTGGCGCGCATCATCCTGGAGCAGGGGCTGGCCAAGACCTCGCTGGGCACCTTGGTGCTGGCCGCGGGTTCGATCGATGACGCCATTGCCTGGTGCGTGCTGGCCTTTGTGCTGGCGAGCTTCAAGAGCGAATGGACGATCGCGCTGTTTGCCCTGGGCGGCGGGCTGGCCTTCGTGGGGGTGTGCTTCTACATCCTGCGGCCGCTGCTGCGATACCTCGGCGAGCAGACCGAGCGCACCGGCCGCATCTCCGAGAGTTCGCTGGCGATCGTGCTGATGCTGCTGATGCTGGCCGCCTGGTTCACCGACGTGATCCAGCTCTACGCCGTGTTCGGCGCCTTCGTGCTCGGCGTGGTCATGCCGCGCGGCAAGTTTGCCCAGGAGCTGCACCGGATCATCTTCCCCATCACCACTGTGCTGCTGCTGCCCACCTTCTTCACGTACTCGGGCCTGAACACGAAGATCGGCCTGGTGAACACGCCCGAGCTCTGGATGCTCGCGGGCATCGCGCTCCTGGTGGCCTGCGTGGGCAAGGGCTTCGGCTGCTACGCCGCCGCCCGCCTGAACGGCGAGCCACACCGCGAAGCCCTGGCGATCGGCACGCTCATGAACGCACGCGGCCTGATGGAGCTCATCATCCTGAACATCGGCCTGCAGAAGGGCATCATCCAGCCGACGCTCTTCACCATCATGGCCATGATGGCGATCATCACCACGCTCATGGCCACGCCGCTCTTCGAGCGCATCTACGGCACGCCGGCTTCGCGTGCAGCCAATGGCGGGCTGCCGCCGCCGCTGCGCAGCTGATTCCACTGGCCCACTGCTAAAAACCAATCCGCGCTCTGGGTGCGGTTCTTCAGGCACTTTTGCCCCAAGAGCCGCGCCAGAAGCGCGGATTGTGTTTTCAGTCCTTGATCTCCCAACCGGGCCGGCAATTCGCCGGCCGGCCGCTCAACGCCACCAGCGCGGCGGCGGGTCCGGCACGTAGCGCGCCTGTTCCGGGAAGGGGTTGGGCTGCGCGGGCGGGTTGGGCCAGAAGGGGCGCTGGATCACGCCCTGCGCGACCAGGTTCTCGCGGCTGTCGTAATAGATGGTGATGACCTCGGCTGGGCGGCGGCTGGCGCGCTCGAAGCTGGTGCGGCCGGCGTAGGAGTACTCGCTGGCGCCATGGCCAGTGCCCAGGCGCTCCTGACGCTGCGGTGCCGGCGCGCCGAAGCCCTTGTTCATGGCGGAGGCTTCCGGGCTGCGGGCGGCGTCTGCACTGGGGGAGGACGGCGCAGACTCCGCCGCTGCGCCCGGCTTGGCCGCGCCGCCACGGCCTTCAAACCATGGGGCGGGGTTGGGTGGCACAGCGGGCGCGGTGCTCACCGGCGGCTCCCAGCGCGGGGCCTGCTCGCGAAACAGCGCCACGCCGATCACGCCGACGTTGTCCGGCCGGCCGGTGCGCGCGGCATAGCTGTCGGGCAGGGACGTGAACACGAACTGCGCAATGCGCGAATCACTCTTGCGCCAGCCCAGGATCTGCGCCTGCTGGTAGGGCGAGAACACGTAGCCATCCTGATCGGGCGCAGCCGTGTCGCCTGTGACCACGTTCACGCCATCGACCGACATCACCGCCAGCACGCGCTCGCCGCGCGTGTTGCGCACCGAGATGGCATAGCGGCTGCCCGGCGTGCCTTCCACGTACCAGCGGCCGCGGTGCTGATAGACCGGCAGCTCGCGGCCCGTGTCACGATCGATCACGTCCACATCTGCGAGTCGCCCCACGGCATGGGCGGGTGCGGCCGCAAAGGCGCCGGCCAGCGCGGCGGCGGCGAGGGTCAACTTGATCGAGAACGACTGCGGGATGTTCTTCATGGTCTTGCTCCAAAGCAGCCCTTGGAGGCGGGCTGTTAAGGCTTCAACGGAGCAGGACGCAGTGCGGGGTTAAAGCAGATGTGGCAGATGTAACGGGGTGTGCGGAGCGCTTCGACCGTACGATCAACGTCGTCTTCCTGAGGAGCCCATGGATCTACGCACGGATTACCCCTTTGATGGACTCCGGCTTGGCGCGGACGAATCGGTTCTGTGGGCTGGAAGCAACCCGACTTTTCATCGTGCGTCGGAATACGGGTTGGTGGTCACGTGTCGAGCATTCCATTACCGCCGGTACGGATGGTCGTTGATCCGTCGATGGCAGCGCATTGATCTCAAGCATGTCATTGATGCTTCGGCCACTCGCCGCATGTACCGAGCGATGCTTGCACTCACGCTTGATGGCGCGCGTGCCCCAGTGATCTTCCGCGGACCTATTGACGCCTATCAGGACGAAGTCGACTACGACTACGAGACGTTCTGTGCTGCTGCAGACATGATCCGACGGCTCGTTCGGCAAGTTCCAGGATCAGCTAGCGCCGCCTGAACCGAAACACCGCCAATTCGCCGCGCAGGTTGGGCAGCAGGCTCACGGGCTGGCCGTGGTGCAGGGCGACACGGTCTTCCACGTCCAGGCCGAACCGGGCCGCGAGGTCGGCGAAGTCATTGAGCGTGGCGCAGCGGATGTTGGGCGCGTCGTACCACTGGTAGGGCAGGGTCTCGCTGACGGGCATGCGGCCGCGGATGAGCTGCCAGCGGTGCGGCCAGTAGCCGAAGTTGGGGAAGGACAGGATCGCCTCGCGGCCCACGCGCGCGATTTCGGCCAGCATGGGCTCCACGCGCTGCATCTGCTGCAGGGTCTCAAGCTGCAGCACGACGTCGAAGGCGTTGTCCTCGAAGAGGCTCAAGCCCGCTTCGAGGTCCTGCTGGATCACGTCCACGCCGCGCTTCAGGGTCCCGAGCACGGCGGCGGCGTCGCCATCCACGCCGAGCACGGTGCAGCCCCGGTGGTCGCGCAGCCAGGCGAGCAGCTCGCCGTCGCCGCAGCCCAGGTCCAGCACGCGGCTGCCCTGGGGCACCCACTGCGTCACGTAGAGCTGATCAGGGCGCAGGCTCATCGGGCGGCCTCCAGGCCCGGACTTGAAAGGTGAGATCGGCTCCGGAAGCCATTCTTCAGACCAAAATGGCTGGAGAACCGCGCCAGACAAGCGGAGTGCTTGTCCAGTTGCGCTCCGGGGCTCGCGCTTGCAAGCGCTCCCTCTTCACGCGGCGCCGCACATGTGCGGCGAAACCCCGCGTTCAGCACGGGACAAGCGGAGAGCCCTTTCAGTTTCGCGCGTGAGCAAGCCATGCCTACACCTCGATCCGTTCGAAGTAGGCCCGCACGGCAGCGTGGTAGCGCGCGTCGTCCAGCAGGAAGGCGTCGTGCCCGTGCGGCGCGTCGATCTCGCAGTAGCTCACGCGGTGGCGGTTGGCTACCAAGGCTTTGACGATTTCCCGACTGCGCTCGGGCGAAAAGCGCCAGTCGGTGGTGAAGCTGGTCAGGAAGAACTTCGCCTTGGCGGGGGCAAGGGCCTTTGCCAGATCACCGCCATGGTCCCGCGCCGGGTCGAAGTAGTCCAGCGCCTTGGTAATGAGCAGGTAGGTATTGGCGTCGAAGTAGCTGCTGAACTTGTCGCCCTGGTAGCGCAGGTAGCTTTCGACCTCGAAGTCGGTGCCGAAGTCGAAGCGCGGTGCGTCGCCCTTGAGTTGCCGGCCGAACTTTTCGGCCATGTCGTCCCCACTGAGGTAGGTGATGTGGCCGATCATGCGCGCCACGCGCAGGCCGCGCTTGGGCACCACGCCGTGGGCGTAGTAGTCGCCGCCATGAAAGTCCGGGTCGGTCAGGATGGCCTGGCGCGCCACGTCATTGAAGGCGATGTTCTGCGCCGAGAGCTTGGGTGTGGAGGCCACCACCACACAGTGGCCCACGCGCTGCGGATACTGGATGGCCCAGCTCAGGGCCTGCATGCCGCCCAGGCTGCCGCCCATCACGGCAGCAAAGCGCTCAATGCCGAAGTGGTCGGCCAGCCGCGCCTGGGCCTGCACCCAGTCTTCCACCGTGACCACCGGGAAGTCGCGCCCCCAGGGGCGGCCGGTGGCGGGGTTGGTGCTGGCCGGGCCGGTGGAGCCGAAGCAGCTGCCCAGGTTGTTGACGCCGATGACGAAGAAGCGGTGGGTGTCCACCGGCTTGCCCGGGCCGACCATGTTGTCCCACCAGCCGATGTTCTTGGGGTCGTCGGCATAGTGGCCGGCCACATGGTGCGAGGCATTGAGCGCATGGCACACCAGCACGGCATTGCTCTTGGCCGCGTTCAGGGTGCCGTAGGTCTCCACGCGCAGGTGGTAGGGGCCAAAGCTCGCGCCCGAGCGCAGGCGCAGCGGATCGCCGAAGCCGATGTCGGTGAACTGAACGACGCCCTGATCCACGATGCTGAAGTTCCGGCCGCGCAAAGAAAAACCCCGCAGGACTCGCAAAGAGGGCCGGCGGGGTTCCGATTCCTCTTTAGCCGTATTTGTCGTGCTCTTTCGAACACTGCGCCCGCAAGCAGGAATGCAAATCGGCGCGTTGGGCAGGATTGTATGCGCTAGTCCCGGGTCAGCGTGCAGCTGTCGCCCACGCCCTCGCGCCAGACGCGCACGCGCGAGAGCTGCACACCCTGCTGCGCAAATTGTGCGGCGATGAAGCTGCACAGGTTCTCAAGCGTGGGCACGCCCAGGCCGGGCACATCGTCCAGGAAGTGGTGGTCCAGCTGGTCGCGCACGGCGGCCAGGTGCGCTCGGATCAGCCCGAGGTCCATGACCATGCCGGTGGCGGCGTCCGGTGTGCCGCGCACGGCCACCTCGGCAAAGTAGGTGTGGCCATGCACGCGGCGGCTGCCCTCGGCCTCGATCTCGCGGCGCAGGGTGTGGGCGGCTTCGAAGTTGAAGCGCTGGGAGATTTCGTGGCTCATGCTGGACGGCGGGGGATGACGGCGCTGGCGCGCCATGACTTCGGCTTCGCCTTCGATGACGAAATGACTGTTCGTGCGACGCCAAGGGCCGCAGTGTAGGCGGGCCGGCCCTGCCGATCGCTTCAGCGGATGCCGGTGATCTTGTGGGTCTGCAGCGACAGCCGCCAGGCGGGCCGCGCCATGCAGGTCTCGATGCAGGTCTGGGTGTTGCGGCGCTGGGCGGTGAGGTCGATCACCCCGGCCTGCGCACGGCCGTCCATGGGCTGCAGGAAGCGGTGGCGGAAGTCCGCGGCCTCGGCTTCTTCCAGCGAGATGCCGGTCTGCGGCCAGACGAGCTTGAGCTCGTGGCCGCTGCGTTGCACCCACTCGGCCCCCGCCTTGGGGCTGACGCAGATCCAGTCCAGCCCGGGCGGCGCGGCCAGGGTGCCGTTGGTTTCCACCGCGATCTCGAAGCCCTCGGCGTGCAGGGCATCGATGAGTGCGGCATCGATCTGCAGCAGCGGCTCGCCGCCGGTGCAGACCACGAAGCGCCGACCCGCGCTGCCGGCGGGCCAGTGCGCCGCAATCGCTGTGGCCAGCTGCTCGGCGGTCTCGAACTTGCCGCCGCCCGTGCCGTCGGTACCGACGAAGTCGGTGTCGCAGAACTTGCAGGTGGCGCCGGTGCGGTCGGCCTCACGGCCGCTCCAGAGGTTGCAGCCGGCAAAACGGCAGAACACGGCCGCGCGGCCGGCCTGGGCGCCTTCGCCCTGCAGGGTGTAGAAGATTTCCTTGACGCTGTAGCTCATGCCTGCATGACGTGTGCGTTCGGCGCCGGGCTGGCGCCCGCGCCGCGGATGACGGACTTCACCGGCAGGATGCAGCCGGCGTGCATGGAGAAGCTGGTCAGCCCCATGGCCAGCAGGCGCTCGGTGTACTTGATGTCGCCGGCCATCTCGCCGCACACGCTCACGGGCTTGCCCGCGCGCTTGCAGGTGCGGATGGTGTGCTCGATCAGGTGCAGCACGGCCGGGTGCGCGGGGTCGTAGAGGTGGGCGACTTCGGCATCGGCCCGGTCGATGGCCAGGGTGTATTGAATGAGATCGTTGGTGCCGATGGAGCAGAAGTCCAGCTTGGGCAGCAGGCGGTCCAGGATCAGCGCGGCCGCCGGGATCTCGATCATCGCGCCCACCGGTACGCTGGCGGCGCACTTCTCGCCGCGCGCCTTCAGCTCCTTCTTGGCGCGCTCGATCGCCGCGCGCGCCTGATCCACCTCGTGCTCGTGTGCGACCATCGGGATCAGGATCTTCACCGGGCCGAGCGCCGAAGCGCGCAGAATGGCGCGCAGCTGGGTGCGGAACATCTCCGGCTTGGCCAGGCAGTAGCGGATGGCACGCAGGCCCAGCGCCGGGTTGGGCGCCACCACGGCCTGCAGGTCCACCTCCTCGGCCAGGGTCTTGTCGGCGCCCACATCCAGGGTGCGGATGACCACCGGCTTGCCGGCCATGGCCAGCACCACGCGGGCATAGGCCGAGAACTGCTCGTCCTCGTCGGGCAGCTGCTTGCGGCCCATGAAGAGGAATTCGGTGCGGAACAGGCCGATGCCGTCGGCGTTCATTTCCACGGCGCCGTCCACGTCCTCGGGCACCTCGATGTTGGCCGCCAGCTCGATGAGTTCGCCCGCCAGCGTGACGGCCGGCACGTGGCGCAGGCTGCCGAGCGCGGCGCGGGTGGCGCGCTCCTCGGCCGCCTTGCGCGCAAAGCGTTCGCGCGTGGCGGCGTCCGGGTTGACGTAGATCCGGCCGTCGTGGCCGTCGACGATGATGAAGTCGTCCTGGTGGATCAGGCTGGTGGCCTCGCTGGCGGCCACCACGGCAGGCAGCTGCAGGCTGCGCGCCACGATGGCGGTGTGCGAGGTGACGCCGCCCAGGTCGGTCACGAAGCCGGCAAAGCGCGTTTCCTTGAACTGCAGCATGTCGGCCGGCGCAATGTCGTGCGCCACGATGACGATGTCCTCGCCGAGCTCGTCGGCCGGGCGGGCGCTGCCGCCGCTGCTGCCGGCGTCCTGCGTCATGTGCTTGAGGATGCGCTCGCCGACCTGGCGCACGTCGTAGCTGCGCTCGCGCAGGTAGGCGTCGTCCATGTCCTCGAAGGTCTTGGCCAGGGCCTCGACCTGCGTCGACAGCGCCCAGGCGGCGTTGTAGCGGCGCTCGGTGATCAGGGTGCGCGGCGCCACGGTCAGCATCGGGTCCGCGAGCATCAGTTCATGCACCTCGATAAAGGCACCGAGCTCGGTGGGCGCGTCGTGCTCCAGGTTCTGGCGCACCTCGGCCAGCTCGGTGCGCGCCAGCTCCACGGCGGCGTCAAAGCGCGAAAGTTCAGCATCGAGCTGCTCGGGCTCGATGAAGTGGTGCGACACCTCCACCGCGAGCGCCGCCAGCACATGCGCCCGCCCGATGGCGATGCCCCCCGAAGCCGGAATGCCCGAAAGCGTCTTCATTGCGCGCCCGCCTCCCTGTCTGCGCCGGCGTGACATGCACCGGTCAGAAATCTGCCCCAAACACCCGGAGATCCGCTTGAACCCTGCGGAAAGCCGGAAACTGCTTTTTCAACAATTATTTGAAAATGAGCGCGAAATCGGCTCGCTTTTCAAACAAAACCAGAAAATCCCTCAGTCGGCTGCGGGTGCTGCGCAAGCGCCCCCGCGCATAGCCACGTGCCCGCCGAACCGTGCCGAGCACCCCTGCAAGAACGCGGCCAGCCAACCCGCAACACCTCCACTGAGTTTCCCCCCGCCGGGCGGGGGGACGGAAGGGGGGGAGCCGTCAATAGCCCTCCGGGGAGGGTGAGTAACGGCCTTGGCCGTTACTCACCCTCCCCGAACTTGTCATTGATCAGCGCCGTCAGTGCCGCCATGGCCTCGGCCTCATCGGGGCCGTCGACCTCCAGGGTGACCGTGCTGCCGATGCCGGCGGCCAGCATCATCACGCCCATGATGGACTTGGCGTTGACCTTGCGCCCATTGCGCGAGATCTGCACGTCGCTCTCGAACCGGCCGGCGGTCTGCGAGAGCTTGGCGCTGGCCCGCGCGTGCAGGCCCAACTTATTGCTGATGTTGATGTCTTGCCTGAGCATCGGGAATCGGTCGGAACATCTGGTTCTGCGGCGCGTGGCTGGCAATGCGCACCACGCCCTGCGCCGCGTTGGAAATGAGTTGCTCAGCCAGGGTCGGCAGCGGCTGTGTGCGGTAGTTGATGGCGCGGATCAAGAGCGGCAGCGACACGCCGCTGATCACCTCGACCCGGCCGGGCTGCGACAGGCGGCTGGCGCAGTTGCAGGGGCTGGCGCCATACAGATCGGAGAGCACGAGCACGCCGTCGCCGTCGTCGAGCGCATCGATGCGCACACAGGCCCGGGCCTGGATGTCGGCCAGGGATTCGTCGGCCAGTACATCGATCGCCTCGCAGCGCGGCACCCGGCCGCCGAATACATGGGCCGCGGCGGTGAGCAAGGCTTCGCCCACGGGCGTATGGGTGATCAGCAGGAAGGAAACCATCGTGACGTCAATTATGGCCGCAGGGCGCGGCAGCTGCCGCGGAGCGCCTGCACGGCTCAGTAGCCCGCGGCAATGCGCTGCTCCAGCGCGCTGATGAACAGGGCCGCTACGTCCATGCCGCTCTGGGCACTGATCTCCTGAAAGCAGGTCGGGCTGGTGACGTTGATCTCGGTGACGTGATCCCCGATCACGTCCAGACCCACCAGAAACAGGCCGCGCGCGGCGAGTGTGGGGCCGAGGGTCTCGGCAATCTCGCGGTCGCGCCGCGTGAGCTCGCGCGCCACGCCGGTGCCGCCGGCGGCCAGGTTGCCGCGCGTCTCGCCACCCTTGGGAATGCGCGCCAGGCACCAGGGCACGGGCTTGCCGTCGATGATGAGGATGCGCTTGTCGCCGTGCACGATGGCCGGCAGGTACTTCTGCGCCATGATGGTCTGCGTGCCACCGGCGGTGAGCGTTTCGAGAATCACCGACAGGTTGTGCTCACCTTGTACCGCGCGGAAGATGCCCATGCCGCCCATGCCATCGAGCGGCTTGTAGATCACATCGCCATGCTCGGCATGGAAGGCGCGCAGGCGCTCCATGTCTCGCGCCACGAGGGTGGGCGCGGTGAACTGCGGGTACTCGAGGATCGCCAGCTTTTCGGGGTGATCCCGCAGGGCCTGGCCGCGGTTGAACACGCGTGCGCCCTGGCTTTCTGCGCGCGAGAGCAGGTGGGTCGCGTAGAAGAACTCGATGTCGAAGGGCGGGTCCTTGCGCATCAGCACACCCGAAAACAGGTTCAGGCTCATGCGCTCGCGCCGGCCCTCGGGCACATACCAGGCGTGCTCGTCGCCGGTCAGGCGGATGAGCTGCACGCTGGCCTCGATCAGGGCGCTGTCCGGATCGGCAGCCAGATCCTTCACTTCGCAGGCGTAGAGGGCATGGCCGCGCCGGGCGGCCTCGCGCATCATGGCGAAGGTGGAGTCCTTGTAGGTCTTGAAGCCGTCCAGCGGATCGGCGATGAACAGCAGCTTCAGCGGTGCTTGGCTCATGGGTTCGACTTCGTGCTCAGGCCAGCGCCGCCGCAGCGGCGGCCGATGCGCGCGGGCGGGTGGCTTCCAGCTCGAGCGAGGCGGCCAGCGCCGCAAGCCGGCCGATCACGCCGTAGGTGTAGAAGCGGTTCACGCCGGCGTCCACGGCATCGCTGCAATCGGGCGTGTTGCAGGGTGCGGCAAAGGGCAGGGGCTTGAAGGTCATGCCCGGCGCGTTGAGGTTCTCGTCGCGGCCGCGCGCGGCATTGATGCGGTAGAAGCCGCCGACCACATGCCGGTCGATCATGTAGACCACGGGCTCGGCGCTGCCACCGTCCACCTGCTCGATGGTGGGCACGCCTTCCTGCACCAGCACCTCGGAGACCTGCAGGCCTTCCTTGATCACGCTCATCTTGTTGCGCGCCTTGCGGTTCAGGCCGACCATCTCATCCGGGCTGGTCACCTTCATGATGCCCATGCCGTAGGTGCCGGCATCGGCCTTGGCAATCACGAAGGGCTGCTCGGTGATGCCGTACTCGCTGTACTTGGCCTGGATGCGCTTGAGCACATCGGAGACGGCGTCAGCCAGCTGCTGCTCGCCCTCGCGCTCGTGGAAGTTCACGCCACGCACGGGCGCGAAATAGGGGTTGATCAGCCAGGGGTCGATGTCGATGAACTGCGCAAACTCGCCCACGGCGCGGTCATAGGCGGCGAAGTGGTGCGACTTGCGGCGCACGGCCCAGCCGGCATGCAGTGGCGGCAGCAGGTTCTGGTTGGGAGACAGGCCCTTGAGGATGTCGGGCAGGCCGGCCGACAGGTCGTTGTTCAGCAGCACGATGCAGGGCCGAAAGCCCGGCAGGACGATCCGGTCGCCCTCGCGCTGCAGCGGCTCCACGGTCAGGCTCTGGCCGTTGCCGGCGTCGAGTTCGGTAGGTTCGGTGACCTCGGGGTTCAGGCTGCCCAGACGCACATTCAGCCCGCTCTGCTTGAGGATCTGCTGCAGGCGCAGCACGTTCTGCAGATAGAACTGGTTGCGGGTGTGGTTCTCCGGGATCAGCAGCAGGCTGCGGGCATCCGCACAGTGCTGTTCCACCGCACCGGTGGCGGCCATGATGGCCAGCGGCAGGGTGTCGGGTGCGAGGTTGTTGAAGCCGCCGGGATAGAGGTTGGTGTCGACCGGGGCGATCTTGTAGCCCGCGTTGCGCACGTCCACCGAGCTGTAGAAAGGTGGCGGGTTGTCCTGCCACTGCATGCGGAACCAGCGCTCAATCTGCGGGCTGGCATTGAGCACCGTGCGCTCAAGCTCGGCCAGGGGCCCGGCCAGCGCGGTGATGAGATGGGGAACCATGGGATCTAGTTTGCGTGAGAAGGAGGGTTTTCAAGCATTCTAGGGAAGCCCCATGCGAGTTGCGTGACGATCAATTCGCCGATGCAGCGCAATGTCGCTGTCCACAAAGCACAAGGGCGCACCTTGCGGTGCGCCCTTGCTTCGGACACAAGCTCCAGTGAATCAGCCGTGGTAGGCCGTTTCGCCGTGGCTGTTGATGTCCAGACCTTCGCGCTCTTCCTCTTCCTTCACGCGCAAACCGATGGTCCAGTCCACGAGCTTGTAGGCGATCAGAGAGACGACTGCAGACAGGATCACGGTGTAGATCACGCCCTGGGCCTGGATCCAGACCTGGGCACCGATCCCCGGGAAGTTGCCGCACTTGTTGGCGACGTAGTCACAGATACCCTGGCCGCCCAGGCTGGGCGCAGCAAATACACCTGTCAGCAGCGCACCCAGAATGCCGCCCACGCCGTGAACGCCGAACACGTCCAGTGCGTCGTCGGCACCGAGCAGGCGCTTCAGACCATTCACGCCCCACAGACAGATAACACCAGCGGCCAGGCCCATGATCAGTGCACCGCCCACGCCCACGAATCCGGCGGCTGGGGTGATGGCCACGAGCCCAGCCACGGCACCCGAGGCGCCGCCGAGCATCGAGGGCTTGCCCTTGCTCATCCACTCGGCAATGGTCCAGGAGAGCACGGCAGCAGCAGTCGCCACGAGCGTGTTGATGAAGGCGAGCGCAGCCAGACCGTTGGCCTCCAGGTTGGAGCCGGCGTTGAAGCCGAACCAGCCGAACCACAGCAGTGCGGCACCGATCATGACCAGGGTCATGTTGTGCGGCGCCATCGCTTCGCGGCCGTAGCCGATGCGCTTGCCGATCAGGTAGGCACCGACCAGGCCAGCGATACCGGCATTGATGTGCACCACGGTGCCGCCAGCGAAGTCCAGCGCTCCCTTGGCCCACAGAGCACCCGCGGCAGCGGTCACGGCATCCAGCGTGGCCTGATCCTTGATCGCATCCGGGCCGTCCCAGTACCAGACCATGTGAGCGATGGGCAGGTAGCTGAAGGTGAACCAGATCACCAGGAACACGAGCACGGCGGAGAACTTCATGCGCTCGGCGAACGCGCCGACGATCAGCACGCAGGTAATGGCTGCGAAGGTGCCCTGGAACGCCACGAAGATCAGCTCAGGGATGTAGACGCCCTTGCTGAAAGTCGCGGCCATCGAATCAGGCGTCACGCCCGAAAGGAGCAGCTTGGAGAAGCCCCCAAAGTAAGGGTTGCCCGCGGTGAATGCCACGGAGTAGCCGTAGATGACCCACAGCACCAGGATCAGCGAGGCGCCGACCATGACCTGCATGAGCACCGAGAGCACGTTCTTGCTGCGCACCAGGCCGCCATAGAACAGCGCCACACCCGGCACGATCATCAGCAGCACGAGGGCCGTGGAGATCAGCATCCAGGTGGTGTCGCCCTTGTTGGCCGTGGGGGCCGGAGGTGCGGCTTCGGCCGGCTTGGCGTCCGCAGCCGGCGCTGCAGCGGCTGGGGCCGCATCAGCAGGTGCTGCAGTAGCTTCAGCCGGCTTGGCATCCGCCGGCGCAGCAGCCGGGGCCGTCGCTGCCGGAGCAGCATCGGCCGGTTTGGCCGCCGGCGCCTGGGCCTGGGCCGCGAACACGGCCAGACCCAGCACGGCGGCTGCGATCAACTGAGAAAAACGCTTCATTGTGAATGCTCCCCTGTGCTTCAAAGCGCCTGGCCGCCGGTCTCGCCGGTGCGGATCCGGACGACCTGTTCGAGCGAGGTCACGAAAATCTTGCCGTCACCGATCTTGCCGGTGCGCGCCGCGGCCTCGATCGCCTCGATCGCGCGCTCGACCAGATCAGCAGGCACGGCGGCCTCGACTTTGACCTTGGGCAGGAAATCGACGACGTACTCGGCACCCCGATACAGCTCGGTGTGACCCTTCTGCCGGCCGAAACCCTTCACCTCGGTGACGGTAATGCCCGACACCCCCAGCCCAGACAGGGCTTCGCGGACTTCATCAAGCTTGAAGGGCTTGATGATCGCGGTGATCATCTTCATGGTGGTCCCCTGTAGCCGTGGATCGATCAGAAGCTCTTGGACAGGGAGACGACGGCGCCCGACTTGCCGGCACCCTTGATCAGGCCCGATTCTGCAGTCGTGAACAGATCCTTCTCGCTTGTACCCACAAAGTTCAGACCCACGGCCCAACCCGAAATGTCTTTGGTGATGCCAACGCGGTAGTCGGACACGGTGTCCTTGCGCAGACCCAGGGTCTTGCCGTTCTTGATCTTCTGGTAGCCGTAGTGAGCGCCCAGCGTCCACCCATCGGCGATCGGGAAGTTGCCGGTCACGTCAAGGTAATAAGACCCCTTGGAGTCGGTCGGAGTGTTCTTGCCCAAACTGAAGAAGTTGGTGGTCGAGTAGAACAACTTGGCAGACAGCGGACCGTAGCTCGCGCCGGCATACAGCTCGCCGTTGTCGATCTTCAGGGAGCCAAGTGCGCCCGACTTGGGGTAGTAGTAATACAGGTAGCCGACGTCCAGGCCCAGATCACCCATCGAAGCCTTGTAGCCGCCATAGAAATCCATTTCCAGACTGGCGCCGTTGTACAGGCCCTGCTCCACGTTGGAGTTCCAGTTGCCGACATAAAAGCCAGACGAGTGCGCCACATCGAAGCCGCCTTGGAACGCGGGGCCGTAGCCGGTTTGCGTGAAACCACGGAAGCGGTAATCGGAGAACAGGCCCGCGTTGCCCGTGAAGGTCCAGTCCGACTTGGGCGCTGCAGCCGTCTGTGCAAAGGCTGCGGCCGACGAGGCCAGCAGAGCGCCAACAGCAAGATTCACCAGTGTCCGTTTCATGCCTAACTCCCCAAAGTGTGGAAACAACTACGACTGCTCGTGCTGCCGGATTTGGCAGGTTGACGCTTGGTCAGCAGAATCTGTGCCACCTGCTGCACTGCCGCATTCGTGCACGTTCTGCGTGCGAATGCCCTCAGAGGCTGTGCTTCCGGGCGCCGACTGCACCGAAGCTGTGCGTGCAGGCGCTGACACCGCAAGACCGCACTGATTTGGTGCAGCTCAGATGGCGACTGACGCCCGCTAAGCTTCGCCCATCCAGGGAGCAGGCATGGACCGAAACGCATTTCTCGACGATCTCCAGAGCAAGATCAGCGCAATGCTGGCCAACACGCCGGCGGCTGATGTCGAACGCAACATCAAGGCGCTTGTCGCGCAGGGGCTGGCGCGCTTTGAACTGGTGACGCGCGAGGAATTCGAGGTGCAGCGCGAATTGATTGCCCGCTTGAGCGCCCAGGCACAGGCGCTGGAATCGCGCCTCCAGGCCCTGGAGAGCGCCCGGTCAGACGCCGAACGCAAGGCGTGAGTCTCGCTGTCGTTCGCAGCCGGGCACTGGCCGGCATGGCTGCGCCGGCCGTGGAGGTCGAGGTTCACCTCGCCAACGGCCTGCCCAGCGTCACGCTGGTTGGCCTGCCGGAAGCCGAGGTCAAGGAGGCGCGCGAGCGGGTCCGCGCGGCACTGATCAACTGCGGTTTCGAGTTTCCTCAGCGCCGGATCACCATCAACCTCGCCCCGGCAGACCTGCCCAAGGAGTCGGGCGCCTTCGATCTGCCGATCGCGCTGGGCGTGCTGGCCGCCAGCGGCCAGATCCCCATTGAGGCGCTGGCAGACACGGAATTTGCCGGTGAACTGTCTCTGTCCGGGGAACTGCGGCCGGTGCGCGGCGCGCTGGCGATGGCCTACGCCGTCAGCCGGGCCGCTGCCTCAGGACGTGAACCCCGCTTCATCCTTCCGGCAGCCAGTGCGGCGGAGGCCGCGCTGGTCGGTGGTGTACGCGCCACAGGCGCCAGAAGCCTGCTGGAGGTCTGTGCCCATCTCGCAGGCAGCGCGCCTCTGGCCACGGTGCACGCGGCAGCAGCCGAGCAGGTGGCTGCCGCCTGGCCCGACATGGCGGATGTGCGCGGCCAGGCGCAGGCGCGCCGGGCCATGGAAATCGCTGCGGCCGGCGGCCATTCAGTGCTCTTGATCGGTCCGCCTGGCACCGGCAAGAGCATGCTTGCCAAGCGCTTTTCCGGTCTCATGCCGCCCTTGTCGGAAGAAGAAGCGCTTGAATCGGCGGCCGTGCTCTCGCTGGTGGGGCGCTTTGACCCTGCGCTCTGGCGGCAGCGACCGTTCCGGGCCCCACATCACACCGCCAGCGCGGTCGCCCTGGTGGGTGGCGGGTCGGCGCCGCGCCCGGGCGAGATTTCGCTGGCGCACCACGGCGTGCTGTTCCTTGATGAGCTCACCGAATGGGACCGGCGTGTCCTGGAAGTGCTGCGCGAGCCGCTGGAAAGCGGGCGCATCCATATCAGCCGGGCAGCGCGGCAGGCCGAGTTTCCCGCGCGCTTCCAGCTCGTTGCGGCCATGAACCCCTGTCCATGTGGCTATCTCGGACACCGCACAAAGCCCTGCCGCTGCACGCCGGATCAGATCAGCCGCTACCAGGGCAAGCTCTCCGGCCCGCTGCTGGACCGGATCGATCTGCAGGTGGAAGTGCCTTCGCTCACGGAGGCCGAGCTCCTTGGTGCGGCGCCATCCGAGCCGAGCGCGAACATCGCCGAGCGGGTCCGGGCAGCTCGGGAACGCATGCTCGCGCGGCAGGGCCGGCTCAATGCCCTGCTGGACGAAGGCGATCTGCGCGAGCAATGCAGGCTGCGCCCCGAGGCCGAGGACATGCTGCGCCGCGCCATGAGCAGAATGTCTTGGTCGGCACGTACCGTGCATCGCGTGCTCAAGCTGGCGCGAACCGCCGCCGACCTTGCGGGCAGCGACGAGATCGGCGCGCCTCACCTTGCGGAGTGTGTTCAGTACCGGGGCGTGATCAACGCAGCTTGAGCGAGTGCACGAACTGCTCGGCGGCTTCCTTGCTCAGGCTGTCGTCCGGGCCGAGTGCGATGGCGCTGACCACCTCATCGCCGCGCCATGCAAAGCGCGCCAGCAGCTGGCCGCTTGCGCCGTCGACCACCCCGCGCACGGCGACTTCAATGGCCCCCTCAGCGCCGGCCACCTGCACTGCCCGGGGCACAGACAGTGCGGCCGGCTTCAGATTGACCTGCATGGCGGCCGCCCAGGCCTGCGCCACCGCAGGCGCCGAGCCACCAGCGGGCACGCTCAGGTGCCCGGCAGCAAACTGCGCCTGATCGATCCGGGCGCCGGTGAGGGTGATGGCGTAGCTGGTCGTACCCAGCATCACCTGGCGCGTCGCACTGGCCGGCTTGGCTGGGAACAAGGCGATGACGCGGTCATTCGCCGCAGGCATCTCGCGCCAATCGAACTTCGGCGAGCAGGCGCAGCACACGATGGCGCAGGCCGCCGCGATCAGGCAGCGGCGGGCACGTTGCAAGAATCGATCGTCAACCGGGGCGTGCATGTCCGCACTGTAGCCCGCAATGCACAATGTGCCCGTGGCTCGCCCGGACTTTCCTGCCAAGAGTGATCTGCCTGCATCGCGTCGACCAAGCGGCCTGCGCCGGGACCTGCTGCGCGATGCAGCGCTCGCGGGCCTGATCGTCCTGCTCGCGATTGCGCTGATCGTCATCCTCCGATTCGGCGCGCTCGCAGACACGCATACACAGGTGCAGGTCCAGCGTGCGGACGACATCAGCGCCGTTGCCAGCGAGCTGCAGATCCAGGCGCTTGAGCTGGCACGGTGGCAGTCCGCGCTCGCGTTCGAATTCGTGCAGAGTCGCGGGCCACTGAATGCAGACGCCGAGTCACTGCATGCCTTCAATCGGGCGCGCGGGCGCTACGCGGAACTGCTCGCGCGCCTGGCGACGCTGCAGCCACCAGGCAGCGCCGACTCGCAGGTGGCGGCGCTGCGCGAGCAGCTGGATCGGTTTGATGCGCTGCACGGCGGCTTGCTGGGCCGGCTTGCACGCCCCGAGGCCGGCGCCTCCATGGAGGCGCTCAGCGCACTGCTGGTCGCCGAGCAGCAAACCATCAATGCGCTCATGTCCGTCAGCGGGCAGGCCGCTGCGAGCGCACGTGAATCGGCCCTGAAGCTGAACCTCGCCCAGGAATCGCGCGATGTTGCACTGCGGCGCCTGCTGATGGGCCTGACGGGGCTCATCATCGGCATCGCGGTGATGCTCATCTTCCTGCTGCGGCGCAGCCTCGTTCGGCAACAGGAGCTGATGCGGCGTCTCGAGGAGCTGGCACGCACTGATGCGCTGACCCAGCTGCCCAACCGACGGGCCTTCGAGGAGCGTCTGACACTCGAGATTCGCCGCGCCCAGCGATCGGGCGGTCCCCTCTGTCTGGCCATCATTGATCTGGACCACTTCAAGCAGTTCAACGACACGCATGGCCACCCCCAGGGTGATGCCTTGCTCAAGGATGCAGGCCATGCGTGGAGCCTGCATCTGCGGCCTTCGGACCTGCTGGCCCGCTTTGGCGGCGAGGAGTTTGTCGTGCTGCTGCCTGATTGCGCCTTGCAACACGCAGAACACATGCTGCTACGCCTGCAGCAAGCCACGCCGCAAGGGCAGACCTTCTCTGCAGGCGTAGCCCTGTGGCGACAGGGTGACGACCCAGTGCGCATGCTGGAGCGTGCAGATCGTGCGCTCTACAGCGCCAAGCACGCAGGGCGCGCCCGTATCATCAATGAATTCGGGGCGTCCGCGCTGGCGCAGGCCGCTGCTACCTTGCAAGACCTCGGTGCCAGATCGCAGATGGCGGGAGCCTCCCGATCCCACGCCCCCTGACTGCTTCGGCACACCTGCGCCCAGGAGGAATCATGCTGTTCACATTTCGTTCCAAGGCCAGCGCCGAGTTCTACATGCTTGAAGCGCATGCACGCACCCTGCTGGATCTGATCGGCAAGCCTTTGACGCCGACCGGGATCATTACCGCGGCGCAAATCCCCGAGGCCATCGCTGCGATCGAGGCGGCCGTTGCGCGCACCGCCTCCGCGCCATCACCGGCAAAGGACGCGGACGAGGACAAGCCACGCGAGGCAGATCGTGACGTTGCGCTTGCGCAGCGCGCGTGGCCGCTGCTGGAAATGTTGCGCAAGGCCCAAGCCCGCCAGGCCGACGTGATCTGGGACAGTCGCTGAGCGCTGCCTCGCCAGGTTCTGGCGACGCGCCCCTGGCAAGGCGTTGCGGCGAGTGCATTGGGGGCTTTCCTTGGCTTGCCGACACCCCCTTAACGACGTAGTCTGCGCAGCTTTCCAGACAAGGCCGTGCCATGAAAGCCACCGTGACCGTGGTGTTCTCTGCGGACCAGCGTTTCCAGATCGAAACCGAGACCGGCCTGTCCAGTGAAGCCGGATTTGAATGGCTCGACGAACAGTTCGAGGTGCTTGAAGCCGAGCCGCTGCGGGCCTCGGGCAAGGTGCTGCTGGCCGACAAGGTGCTCGCGGTCGCTGCAGCCGCCGGCCCGCGCCGCTTCGCCAACCCGGACTTCGCCCAGGCCTATGCGTCCTACAGTGTTGCGGCGCTCGGGCGTCCAATCATCACCGTGGACGTACCGGAACTCAGCGTCAGCTTCTGAGCGGGCGCTGGCCCGCCTACTGGGTCAGCGAAGGGGCCAGGGCACGGCGCACCTCAGATTCCGCCCGGCCGGTACGCGCCACGTAATCGGCCAGCTGATCCGGCCCCACGGGGCCGACATTGAAGTACTGGCTCGCGGGATGGCTGAAGTAGAAGCCGCTCACGCTGGCGGCAGGCGTCATGGCCATCGACTCGGTCAACGCCATGCCGATGTCCTCGCACTGCAGGGTCTCGAACATGGCCGCCTTGACCGTGTGTTCCGGGCAGGCGGGGTATCCGGGCGCCGGGCGGATGCCGCGATAGGCCTCCTTGATCAGGTCCTCGTTGCTCAGGGTTTCGTCCGCGGCATAGCCCCAGAGGTCCTTGCGCACTCGCTCATGCATGCATTCGGCAAAGGCCTCGGCCAGCCGGTCGGCCAGGGCCTTGAGCATGATGCTGGAATAGTCGTCGTGCAGCGCCTCGAACTGCGCTTCCTTCTTGTCGACACCGATGCCGGCCGTGACTGCAAACAGGCCGATGTAGTCCGGCACGCCGCTGTCCTTGGGCGCGATGAAGTCCGCGAGGCACTTGTTGTCCACGCCCTCGCGCTTGGCGAGCTGCTGGCGCAGGCCGCGCCACACGAAGGCCACCTCACGGCGTGAGTCGTCGGTGTAGACCTCGATATCGTCCTCATTGACGCTGTTGGCCGGGTAGAAGCCCACCACGGCGCTGGCTGTGAGCCAGCGGCCGGCAATCAGCTTCTCGAGCATGGCCTTGCCATCCGAATACACGCGCCGCGCCGACTCGCCCACCACCTCGTCCTGCAGGATGGCCGGGAAGGGGCCATGCAGGTCCCAGGTCTGGAAGAAGGGCTGCCAGTCGATGTAGCGCGCAAGCTCCGCCAGATCGAAGTTCCTGAACACACGACGGCCGACGAACTTGGGCTTGGGCGGGGTGTAGGCCGTCCAGTCGATCCGCGGCTTGTTGGCGCGCGCCTCGCTGATGGACACCAGGGCCTGCGCCTTCTTGTTCGCGTGGTTCTCGCGCACCTTGTCGTACTCGGCGCGGATGTCCGCGATGAAGCGGCTCGCCTGATCGCTGACGAGGTTGGTGGCGACGCCCACGCTGCGCGAGGCATCGGTCACGTAGATCACGGGGCCCTCGTAGTGCGGCGCGATCTTCACGGCCGTGTGTACCCGGCTGGTCGTGGCACCGCCGATCAGCAGCGGCACGCCGCGCGTGCGGAAGTACTCGTCGCGCTGCATCTCGCCGGCCACGTAGGCCATCTCTTCCAGACTGGGCGTGATCAGGCCGGAGAGGCCGATGATGTCGGCATTCTCCTCCTTGGCCTTCGCAAGGATCTGGGCGGCCGGCACCATCACGCCCATGTTGACCACCTCGAAGTTGTTGCACTGGAGCACGACCGAGACGATGTTCTTGCCGATGTCGTGCACATCACCCTTGACGGTGGCGATGACCATCTTGCCCTTGGGCTTGGCGTCGCCGCCGGCCGCCACAAGCTGGCGCTTCTCCTCCTCGATGAAGGGCACAAGGTGCGCCACGGCCTGCTTCATGACGCGCGCGCTCTTGACCACCTGGGGCAGGAACATCTTGCCGGCACCGAAGAGGTCGCCCACGATGTTCATCCCGGCCATCAGCGGGCCTTCAATCACCTCGATCGGCCGGCCGCCGCGCGCTGCGATCTCGGCGCGGCAGGCCTCGGTGTCCTCGACGATGAAGTCGGTGATGCCGTGGATCAGCGCGTGCGCCAGGCGCTTGTCGACGGGCTCGTCGCGCCACTTGAGGTTCACTTCCTTCTTG
>JAIXTA010000067.1 GCA_027484405.1 Burkholderiales bacterium | reverse complement strand
CGGGAGAATCAGGGGTGAATCACCCTGCAGGGCATGCAGCTTCGAATTCAGGGCATCAAGTTCGGCAAGCATGGTAGCGCGGTCAGCGCCGTCGGCTGCAGCACCACCAGCCGAGTCTGCAGCCTGTTCTGCGGGGCTGCCCGTCCCTTCGACCTTGTTGCCACCATCACGCAGCTTCGCGCGCAGGGCAAGAATCTGCTCCACGAGCTCGCGCTCTTCCTTCCAGCGCGCCTCCAAGCCCACCAGTTCTGCCTTTGCCGTGGCCAGCTTCTGCTCGGCGTCGGTCCGCCGCTTGCCGACCTTGAAGCCGGCGGCTTCCTCGCGACCAATGATCTCCAGCTCGGTGTTCAGCGCCTCAATGCGGCGCTGGCAGTCCTCGACTGCGGCCGGGGTCGCATGCTGACTGACTGCTACGCGAGCGCAGGATGTATCCAGGAGACTGACGGACTTGTCGGGCAGCTGGCGCGCCGGGATGTACCGATGCGAAAGGCGAACCGCGGCTTCGAGTGCCTCATCGAGGATCTGCACCTTGTGATGCTTCTCGAGGGTGGAAGCCACGCCGCGCATCATCAGAATGGCCTTGTCTTCGGTAGGCTCCGGAACCTGTACCACCTGGAAGCGACGGGTCAGCGCCGGATCCTTCTCGAAGTACTTCTTGTACTCCGCCCATGTGGTTGCACCAATGGTCCGCAACTTCCCGCGCGCTAGCGCAGGCTTTAGCAGGTTTGCGGCATCGCCGGTTCCAGCTGCGCCACCCGCACCGACAAGCGTGTGTACCTCGTCGATGAACAGGATGATGGGCTTGGGTGATGACTGCACCTCGTCAATGACCTGACGCAGTCGCTGCTCAAACTCGCCCTTCATCGACGCTCCGGCCTGCAACAGGCCGATATCGAGAGACAGCAGCTTCACATCCTTGAGCATGGGCGGGACGTCACCCTTGGCGATACGCAGTGCAAAGCCTTCTACGACTGCAGTCTTGCCCACGCCGGCCTCGCCCGTCAGGATGGGGTTGTTCTGGCGTCGGCGCATCAGGATGTCAACAATCTGCCGAATCTCGTCGTCACGGCCAGTCACAGGGTCGATCTCACCCTTGCTAGCGCGTTCGGTCAGATCGACACAGAAGCGCTTGAGCGCCTCGCCCTTGCCCATCTGGGCGGGGGCCATCGCACCGCTGGCCTCGCCCGGTGCACCGCTGAGGCCGCTTCCGTCGCTGGCGGCCTGATTCTCCTCGGGCGAGCCAGACGTGATGCTTGCAAAGTCGCTGGCGAGGATATCGGGCTTGATGTGCTCGAACTGCCGCGAGATGCCGAACAGCGCATTGCGCAGCGAATTGGTCTTGAGCATGCCCACGAGAAGGTGACCCGTGCGAACCTGCTGCTCACCGTACATCAGCGTGGAATACACCCAAGCACGTTCTACGGAGGCTTCGATGTACTCGGACAGATCCGAGATCGAGCTTGCCCCTCGTGGAAGCCGGTCGAGGGCTGCAACGAAGTCCGTGGCGAGCTTGCTTGCATCGATCCCGAAGTGGCGGATGATCCGATGAAGGTCAGAGTCCTGACCCTGCAGGATTTGCTGCAGCCAATGCACGAGCTCCACATAGGGGTTCCCGCGAAGCTTGCAGAAGACAGTCGCACCTTCGATCGCCTTGTAGGCCAAAGGGTTCAACTTGCCGAACAAGGCAACGCGGCTGATCTCACTCATCTCGTTCTCTCCCTGACAGTTCTTCTGGACAATGCTGTTCGGTGCTCAAGTGCCTCGCGAGTCGCTGCGGTCAAGCGGAAGCTCGAGGCAGAGATCAGACACATCTTGGCGCGCAGAATCTGTGCCAAACCATGTGCTCCAACCCAGTGCGCCACTTTGCCCCAAACGTGCGGCAGGTACATCGCGCGAACGCAGTACAAGTTGCACCTCCACGGCCATGCGTCGCCCGAAGAGGTTAAGCATCCAGTCCCGAAGCGCGGTCGCCGCTCGCGCCCCCGGCAGCAAATCGTCATACTGTGCCCGCGACATGGGGCCCATGATCAGTCGAATCTTGTATTGGCGATCCCAGACCCGCTCGCCGAGCGTCGCTCCGGCGCCCAGCCGATTCGCGTTGAGACGGATTCCGAGTCGCGTCAGATCCTGGGCCTGGAGTCGCATCCAGTGGCCGACAAACTGCTCGATGCGTACACGCATGCCGAAGTAGCTGGTCAGTACGCTCTCAACGCCGTCGATGCTGCGAGTGTTGCGAGCCAGCCAGCCAGAAAATCGCTGCCGCGCCAGATCCGGAACCGTGTCTCGACCGCACAGTCCATAGGTTCCGTACCCGGCAATCGACCGGACGTAGCCAGAGAAGCTATCGAACTTTGGCCGATCCATCGAGACCGCGGGGTGTGCCTGGGCCCAGCTACGGTGGAAGAGCGACAGAAGCCGGTGATGGAAGAGGTCAAGGAATCGGGCGAGGGTATGGTCACCGTGGTGCCGAATTCGTTGCATTGCGAATTCGGTCAGGTGCAGCGGCAAGGGGCCGTTCGGCCCTAGGAATCCGAAGAAGCGCACTTCAACACGTGGAGGCGCATAACTGTTGCCTGCGCTGTACCCGGATACAGCCGCGGGCGCAAAGGACAGTGAAGGCTCCTGCCCCAAGCGAATCGGGTCTTGCTGAGGCCGAACGCTCTCGCCGAATCTAGGCGCACCCTGCCCAAGCGCGTCGATTCGCCTGAGCACTGCATGAAAGTCGAAGGCCCATGGAGCAAGCTCGAGTTCATCCAACAAGCCGTGCAGGGCTTCGCTGTTGGCGCGAGCGCTGACCCCTGGCGCAGCGCTCATCTCAAGTCACGCCCTGCCGACCAGCGCGCGGGGGCCAACTCATGACAGGCCCTCGCTGCAACGAACTCATGGAGAACTCGGTAAACGAATTCACGGTCGCGTGACGTGCGAAAACCCTTTCCAGCACGGCGCCCATCAGAAATGCGCTTGCGCCCTGGAACGCCATCTCATCGATCTGAAGATCGATCGCCACACCACGTGCAAATGCGAGCGGGCCTTGCATGGGAAGACGACGCACACTTGCGCGTGAACTGACCGAACGTACTCCGTCGATCTGTCGCTGCAGGCCAGGTTCAACATTTGCAAGGTAGAGCTTGAGCATCTCCCTCAGCGCCGCAGCCCCCTCTTGGGGATTCAAGTCCTCGAAAGCCAGATAGTTCAGTGAAAGATGGCTGATCAATCGCCAAGCCATGGCTCCTTCCGCTGCGGGGGCAAAAGGCCTCGATGGCCCGCGGATACACCGAATGGAGGCCATCGGGACAGAGATATCCGCAGTGAAATCACTGCCTCCTCGACCGATCGGCATGAAGAGCGGCAGGTCACGATTGGTCACAGTGACCATCAGGGAAAGCTGCTTCAGGTCAGACCGATATGGCGCCTCTCTGGGATCGACGACCGAAAGAAAGACCTCGCTTCCGATGTAGCTGCTGCGAGGTCCGCTTCGCTTCTGATTCGCAGAAAGCACCCGCTGCTCGCGCCGAACAGCAAAGTAGGCGCCATGCTCTGCAGATTCCTGGTGAAAGCGGGCATAGAGTGGCAGAAACTCGGTTTCCGCATCAGAGCCTGCGCTGAATCCGGTCACACGGTCCACGGTATGTACTTCGAAGTCCACTGGGCGAGTCCGGTCGACGATGACCTGAAACTCGTTGCTCGCCTCGGAGACATGGATGCGATCAGCTCGCCTTGTTCGCAGATTTATCGCCGGCGTCGTGAACAAGGAGAACATGCCGGCGTCGACGAAGCTCTCCAGCTGGGGCTCTGCGCGACTGAAAAGCAGCACAAGCTCAAACTCTGATTCTTGAATGGTCGCAAGCGCCCTGCGTAGCTGCGCCGCCAGCCTGATGAACAGGAAACGCGCTGGTAGCGCGAAATACTCCTGCAGCAGCCGATACCCTTGGAATGACTGCGACGACACGGGCAGCAGTGCATGTTCATCACCGAAGCCCAACGGCTCGAGAGCCTCTTCCCCGAGGGACTCAAGCCGGGTGACCGGGGCCTTGCCACCATGAACATAAGCGCCAACAAAGGATGCCGTCGCAAGCTCATACAGCTTGTAGCTGACATCGAGAGGGCCTGCGAGGCATAGGTCCAGCGCATCAAGATGAAGCTGGCTGGCCTTCAGTCCCGCGCCGACCTTGAATCGGATGCGTACCCCACCCTTGACCTGACCTGCCTCCCTGAGCTTATTCAGCGGGAGATCGGGTGCGAATGCGAAGTACTTCGCATCCACGATCTGCAGTGGATACAGGCGCATCGCGTGGGCAGTAACGAATTCGCACGCTGTCGTCTCATTTGCAGGCATTGCCCCTCGAAGCACGACTCCTCTGTCCACCAGCGGCCCCTTGGCCAGGTTCGCATCGCTGATATCAGGCTGGAATTGCGCAACAACCATCGAAGGCACAGGCGTCAGGAAGTTGGGGTAGACCACCTCCAGCAGGCGCTGCGTGAAGCGCTCGAACTCGGCGTCCAACTTGAACTGAAGCCTGGACGTCAGGAATGCTGCGCCTTCGAGCAGCCGCTCGACGTAGGGGTCAGAAACCTCTAGTCCTTCAACACCCAGACGCCCTGCAATTTTCGGGAACTGCTTGGCAAACTCTGCGCCCATTTCCCGCAGAAATGAGAGCTCTTGGTTGTAGTAGCGAATCAGCCTTGGGTCCATGCGTCAGCCTCGGGCGCTGCGCCCGG
Source organism: Burkholderiales bacterium (assembly GCA_027484405.1). Taxonomy (GTDB): domain Bacteria; phylum Pseudomonadota; class Gammaproteobacteria; order Burkholderiales; family Burkholderiaceae_C; genus Piscinibacterium. The sequence goes on along the minus strand of JAIXTA010000067.1, from coordinate 13,976 downwards.
AAGAGTCATCCAACGCGATCAGACCAGTTTCCAAGTCGATGGTGGACTTGATGATGAGTTCGAGCGGTGTTGGCTGCGCCCACAAGGTGCCTCGGATACGCAACTGGAGAAGGTTGTGTGCATCGAGGATGGAGCCCGCGGTACTCACACGCACCTCCAGAGTGCTGGCATCGATGCGCGGCTCGAAGCGCTCGATCACCTGACGTATGGACGCCTCAACGTCTTGCTGAGCGACTTCGGACGCCGTTTCGCCGGAGAACGGCGGAAGCCCGTAGTTCAGAACGGAGTTCTCGACCTCAGCCTGGCCCTGAAGCAGACCTTGGCGAATCTGCGCTGCGTTGAGCAGCCATTCGAGATCACGCAACACAGCTTGACGCAACTGCGACTTACTCAGTACGCGGCGCTCGTTCGGCTCCACAGCTGAACTTGGATCGTCATCGATCAAACGGTCCAGCAGCGAGGGCTGCAAACGCTCCTGGGGTAGAAGCTCAGCCACCGTGATCCTCCAAGCAAAGGCAGGTCAGTTTGCGGGCGCAGACTCGGCTTCATCGGGCGCATCGCCGTCAGCCGGTGCAGCCTGCTCATCAAACTGAATGCTACGGATATCAAGTAGCGAAAACTCAGCGGCATCTGTCACCAGAATTCGCTGCCCCACCCCGCAGAACACCCCGGGGTAACGCTCATCGAAGCTCGTCCGTCGAGCCAAGCGCGCCAGCTCGTCAGGCGAGGATTCCGTGCCTGCATAGCGCACAGGCAATAACGCAAGGGCTTCGCCGCCATTGACGAACGTCAGCTTGGCAGGCAACCAGATCTGATCTCGCAGATCGGTCGGGGCTTCGATATCCACACCAATCAGGTTCTTGAACGGCAGCCAGTAGTACCGATTGTTGATCACCGCTTCAAGCACAGGGCCAATCCGTGAGTCCGCGTCAGCGATCCAATCAAAACGCTCTCCGTTGATCGTCCCACCCGAAGCAGGGGCGAGCTCAAGCGCACTTGCGCGAAGCTTGGATGCCGCCTCTGCATCACCCTTGGCCTCCATGAGCAGCGCTTCGATCAACATAGCCAGCCACTGATCGGGATAGCCAAAGACCATGGGCGCTTTTGCACCTGCAAAGACATTTGCCCGGAGCACTTCACATTGCAGCGCCTCTGCATACATTTGCCGCATGACGACAGCCGCTGAATCCATCTCAGCGACCACGTCCAATTGCGTTTTGGCTCGCTCCCACTGGCCCAAGACGGACAGCAGCTGAAACAGGAAAGTCCGAAGCTTTGGATTAGCGGGTTCCGCGCGCACAGCGTCCTGCAACGCCATTAGCGCTTCGGTGGGTTTACCCGCGGCAAGCAGGCTCTCCGCGCGACCTCGTTCACTTGCACTCATGGGAGCTACCGGCTTGAGGAATGAAAACGGAAGTTGGCGTTGATCTGCGGCTGAGGCTGCCCGTCACTTCCTTGCGGAATGAACCAGACCCCCAACGCGTCATAGGACAGCGTCACTTGCTCAACGGGCTGAAGCTCACCGGGCATGATCACGACCTCTTGCTTGGTCACCCTAACACCCTGAAGAGAGTAACCGTAGTACGGCAGAGGCGGGACGGTGCCCGCCTTCATCATGATCAAGATGGCTGCGTGCGGATCACCGGAGCCTAGTGCTGCGGCCAGCTTGCCAGACGCCGAGTCAATTTGCTTCGTGAGAACCAGAGGCGCGGGAGAGACGATGATGTTGGTCTCGGATCCACGTGCGGAGCTGCCTGCCACTGCAGTGCTGTTGCTTTCGGCCGACCAGCGTACCCCGGTGATATCGATAAACGGGGCAAGCCCGGGAATCCTGGATGCGAAAGAGGCGGAGAGCATGCGATGGGGGCTGTCCACCATGCTGTCACCAGTCAGCTTCTGATTCGTCCTGAGGTTCTCCATTGCGAGAACGATGTTGCTGACGCTCATGGGATTACTCGCGTGTTAGCTTGAAACAGGGCACAAGGATGCCCGAAATGAATATTGCCCATCGGCGAGATCAAACCGATGGGCAATGTCCGGTAGAGACGGCTTACTTCTGCTGCTTGATGTCGTACTGAGCCTTCACGCCAGCATCGAGGGAGCCATCGGCCTTCTGCGGCTTGTACTCGATCTCGTACTTCGTGAAGTTCAGACTGACGTTTTCGTGCGGGATCTCACCGCTGGCGCCCGGCTGAACAGACGAAACCAACAGGTCAAAGAACTTGATGACCAGGAACTCTTGCTGCTGGCCGCCGGCCTTGCGTGCGGTCAGGATTGCCGACTTGATGTGGGTGCCCTTGACGCACTTGTCGAACAGGTTAGGACTGGCCTTGTCGTACTCGTGCGCGAAGTTGAAATCACTAACCATCGCTTTGCCCGCGCCACCACCGGCACCCATGCCGTGCGTGCCGGTATTCGTTACACCCCAAGACCACGACAACACCTGGATTTCTTTGCCATGCTTCGCATCGGGCGATTCGCCCTCAATGCCCTCAATCTTGAGGAAATAATCGACTGCCATATTCATTCTCCTTCCAAGGAATTTGTCAACCGGGCTCTCTTCTGCTGCTGCCTACCGAACCCCGACAGAAGCCAGTTTGGGCGGCAGGCCGGCTCACAACAATCCCGCGCTCAGGGGAGCCCCCTAGGTGCGGGATTAGCCTGTTAGGCAGACTTGGCTGAGGGCAGCTTGGAGACCAGACGCAAACTTACAGTCAAGCCCTCAAGCTGATAGTGCGGCCGCAGGAAGAACTTGGCGCCGTAGTAGCCTGGCTGCCCCTCAATTTCCTCGACCACCACTTCCGCGGCAGCAAGGGGCTTTTCCGCCTTGATGTCTTCACTCGAGTTTGCGGGGTCGCCGTCGACATACTGCATGATCCAGTTCTGCAGCCAACGCTGCATATCAGCTCGCTCCTTGAACGAACCCACCTTGTCCCGAACGATGCACTTCAGATAGTGTGCAAAGCGGTTGCAAGCAAACAAGTAGGGCAGACGTGCGGCCAAGGCGGCATTGGCGGTGGCGTCAGGATCGTCATACTCCGCGGGCTTGTGCAGCGACTGACCGCCAATAAACGCCGCAAAGTCCGAGTTCTTGCGATGAACGAGTGCTAGAAAGCCGTTCTTTGACAGTTCGGCTTCGCGGCGGTCACTGATCGCAATCTCAGTAGGACACTTCATGTCCACACCACCGTCATCGGTTGGGAACGCATGGGTAGGCAGTCCTTCGACTGCACCGCCCGACTCGATGCCGCGGATGCGTGAGCACCAGCCGTACATCTTGAACGAGCGATTGATGTTTACCGCCATCGCATAGGCGGCGTTTGCCCATGCGTACCGCGAATGGTCGGCTGCGCCCGTGTCTTCCTCGAACGCGAAATCTTCAACCGGATTGGTCTTTGCACCATAGGGAGTACGCGCCAAGAATCTCGGCATGCACAGCGCCAGATAGCGTGCATCGTCCGATTCACGCAGAGATCGCCACCCGGCATAGTCAGGCGTACTGAAGATCTTTGTGAGGTCCCGAGGATTGGCAAGCTCCTGCCAGGAATCCATCTGCATCAACGTCGGAGACGCTGCAGCCAAGAACGGAGCATGAGCCGACGCAGACACCTTTGCCATCTCGCCGAGCAATTCGACATCGGGCGGGCTTTGATCAAAGTAGTAGTCGCCGACGATCGCACCGAAGGGCTCGCCGCCGAACTGACCGTATTCTTCTTCATACACACGCTTGAAGATCGGGCTCTGGTCCCAGTTGGTGCCCTTGTAGCGCTTCAAGGTCTTGTGCAGATCGGCCTTGGAAATGTCCATGACTCGAATCTTCAGCGACTCATCCGTTTCGGTGTTGTTGACCAGATAGTGCAGTCCGCGCCATGCACTTTCCATCTTCTGGAAGTCAGCGTGGTGGATGATGAGATTGATCTGCTCGGAAAGCTTCTTGTCGATTGCGGCAATCATTGCCTCGATCGACTGCACGACATCCTTGCCGATCAAGCTTGTATTGACGAGTGCTTGCTCGGCCAGCGTCTGAACCGCGCGCTCGACTTCGCTGCGCACCTCTTCAGTCTTTGGCTTGAATTCCTTGTTGAGGAGTGATGAAAAGTCAGCGCCAGCAAACTCGATCGCGCCCAGTTGGCTGTCTGATTGTGTCTGTGCCATGGTGTATTACTCCGGAATTTCTGTAGACGGTGGCCGGATGGGCGATCAGGCCTGTTCGCCTTCGGGCTTCTTGGATGCAGCCAGGGATTGCAGCAGCGCGGGGTCCTGGATCACTTTTGCCAGCAGATCTTCCGCGCCAGACTTGCCATCCATATAGGTGACAAGATTGGACAGCTGGGTGCGCGCTTGCAGAAGACGGTTCAGCGAATCCACCTTCTGGGCGACTGCCGCAGGGGAGAAGTCGTCCATGTTCTCGAAGGTGATGTCTACAGGGAGATTTCCCTCGCCCGTCAAGGTATTCGGAACCTGGAATGCGACACGTGGCTTCATGGCCTTCATGCGACTGTCGAAGTTGTCGACGTCGAAGGAAAGAAACTTGCGATCCGGCACCGGCGGAGGCGGTTCGTTGGATTTGCCGGAAAGGTCCGACATCACGCCCATGACGAACGGCAGCTGGACCTTCTTTTCTGCGCCGTACAACTCAACGTCGTACTCAATCTGGACACGAGGGGCGCGGTTGCGCGCAATGAACTTCTGACTACTGGCCATGATGCGGTCCTTTCATGCGTAAAGCGATGACACGTTGCTGGTGGGCCTACTCGCGGGGCAGGCCCGCCTGGTGTTCGATCTGCTGCAGACTTTCCGGCGACAGATCGCGAATGATGTCTATGAAGTTCATGCGCAGGAGGCGCACGCCGCGCCGAATGAATAGCGGCCCTGGATTCGCGGGATCGGTCCGTTCCAGCAAGTCGCAGAGCCGTTCCAGTTGCCGGATGGCGTCCTCCCGATTGCTTACGGCACCCGCACTGACCACTCCACCGGAACCCGCATCTCCGTTCGATTCGCCAGGGGCCTCTTGCGCATCATCACTCGTTGCGCCCTGAATCGCCTTGGCCTGCTTGGCCACGTAGCCGCACACGTCGCGCAGCGGCTTCAGATCCACAGCGCGATCGCTTCCGACCCGTTCGTTTAGCCACGTCTGCAGCTGGTCCGCCTCAGCCTTGACACGAAGAAGCGCGTCAAGAGCTCCGGGCTCGGCATCCTCCAGATCGCTCAGAAAGCCGCGCAGCTCAGCGTCGGCCGGGGCGACGGCACCCTCCGGCACTAGAGATGGATTGACTGCGAACTCGAAGGACTTGACCTGGAAGCTTGCGCCGCGCACACGGCCGACGACGCTATTGCGTACATCAGCCAGACCGGCCTCTGCGTGAGCCAGAGACGACAACGCGTTCATGCGCATCATCGGGTCGTTGTCGTAATCCGCGTCCAGCAGCGGGAAGAGCCCGTCCCAGTGGCGGGCGCACAACTCCCGGACGAGGCTCAGTCCATCCGCGAGAGTGCGAAAACCGTCCATCGCCAGATTCGCTCGAATCAAGTGGACGCACACGCGCAAATCCTTGGTGCGATCAAACAGCTCCATGGCTTGGGTGCGAACGGAACGCCAATCCGGGCCTTCGGCTGCAATCACGGTATCGCCGAATTGCTGCTCAGACTTGGACTGCGCTGCTTGCTCGAGAGCAAGAAAGGCTGCGTCATATTCGAGATCCGCGCCGCAGGGCGAATCGTCGCTAACAGGCTTGCAGAGTTGCTCGATGTCGAGCACGGCACCCTCCCCGGATAGAGCAAGCCGCCAACCCTTCGCTGTGGCTGGCGGTGCGTAACTATGTGCCAACTTCGCCTTTGCCGCAGCCCCGTGTTTTGGGGATCGAATCACCACGCCACGTCAGCGCCTGCGGCCCAATAATGCGTGGCAGGTGCTTGCGGTCTCTGATAGTCATGCCGCAGCACCCACTGCGGTCAAGACTGTCGGCGATCCGAACAAAGCACTTCGAGTTTCCGGGGTAGCTGACATAATGTCAACGAAACAAGCGGGGAGGAGATCAGCATGGCATGGCGTCCATTTTTCGCGTCTCTTGGTCTGATTGCATTGCTCGGTCTTGTCGGTTGCGGGTCCGCTCCGAAAGCAACTCCCACGAAGATCAACCTTTCACTGGCGGTGTCGCAATCTGCCAACCCGGACACGAGAAATCGGCCTTCGCCTGTCGTCGTTCGAATCTATGAGTTGCGTGCGCCGGCCGGCTTCGAGGCAGCGGACTTCTTCGCGCTGTTCGACAAGGATCGTGAGACCCTAGCCGCGGACCTTCAAGCTCGCGACGAATTCACACTACAGCCGGGCGAGATCAAGTCAATCTCACGCGACGCCAAATCTGAATCGCGGCACATAGCCGTGTTTGCAGCGTTTAGAGACCTTGAACGTGCAACGTGGCGCGGATCAATGCCACTCGTCGTCGGCAAGCCGAACAATATCCGCGTGATCGTCGATGGACGAACAATTTCAGTTCGGCCCGCTCAATGAGCCGCTGTACGTCAGTTGTGGCCCCCGCCCTTTAGCGCTCGGATCAACACATCATGTCGAACTTCCGGAAGGTCGTCTGGACCGAAGGCCTGTTTCTCCAGCCGCAGCACTTCCAGCAGGCCGACCGGCATCTTGAGCGCTGGATTGAAGGACGAACCAGCGGCCTGCGCCCGTATCCCTGGGGCTTCACCGCGCTTGAAGTCGATGAGGACAGCCTGAAGCTTGGGCGAGTGGTCATCACCCGCGCACAGGGCGTGTTTCCTGACGGCACCCCCTTTGATGCGCCGGCCATCGACCCGCTCCCGCCCGCCCTGGAGTTTCCTGCCGATGCACGCGATGCGAAGGTTGTGCTGAGCCTGCCGATGCGACGCGTCAATGCACAGGACACCAGTCTGGGCGGAGAGCAGGACGCGCCGCTCATGCGCTACAGCGCCACCGATATCGAACTCAGGGATGCGACTGCTTCGATGGAGCGCAACGCCTTCATCCAGGTGGGCAACCTCAACCTGAAGTTAATGCTCGCCGAAGACGCAACGGAGGCCTACCAGGGCCTTGCCGTCGTCAAGGTCCTTGAACGAAAGCCAGACAGCGCCCTGCTCGTCGACAAGAGCCACGTTCCACCGCTGCTGAACTTGCATGTCAATCCCCGAGTGGCGGGCTACATGCGCGAAGCGCTAGCCATGTTCCGCCAGAGAGGCGACGCATTGGCGGCTCGCCTGGGCAAGCCCGGAGCGGGCGGAGTCGCGGAAATCGCGGACTTCCTGATGCTGCAGTCAGTGAACCGCTATGAACCCTTGTTTCAGCATCTGAGCGAACTGAATAGCGTTCACCCGGAACGTTTTTTCGGTCTCTGCGCAGAAGCGATTGGCGATCTTGCGATCTTTGGCAGCCCCTCGCGCCGTCCGCCAAAACTGGTGGGCTACCTGCATGACGATCTGGAGCGCTGCCTGGGTGAGCTGATGATTCACTTGCGCGCGTTTCTGTCCACAGTTCTGGAACAACGCGCGATCCCGATCGAATTGGTCGACCGGAAGTACGGCGTTCGCACAGCAACCGTTTCCGACTTGGAACTGCTTCGCTCGGCCAACTTCGTGCTTGCCGTCAACGCGCAGGTACCTGGGGAACAGCTGCGCCTGCGATTCCCCAGTCAGGTCAAGATCGGCCCGGTCGAACGCATCCGCGATCTGGTCAACCTTCAGTTGCCCGGTGTCTCGCTTCGCGGTCTTGCCGTGGCGCCACGCGAGATTCCGTATCACTCCGGCTTCCACTACTTCGAGCTCGATCGAAATGGAGATCTCTGGACCCAGCTCCAGGCAACCGGCCATCTTGCGATGCACATCGCAGGCGAGTTTCCGGGGCTGGAGCTGGAATTCTGGGCCATCCGCGAGGGCTGAGCATCCGAGCTCGCTGCTGCTGCTCCATTGAGCGCGCTGTGGTTCCTCTGCCTCGCTGCCCCCTACACACCACTGGACGCTGCTCATGAGCAATTCAAACGATCCATTCAGCGCTTTCGGGGCTGCGCCTCCAGAGCAAACCTTTGTCATGCCGACACCCGGTATTCGACCGGCCGCGGCTGCGCCAAGCGGCTTTGCCGCAGCGCAGCCGATGGGGCGCGAGGCTGCCTCAGATATCCCGTACAAGCCGACTGGCCTGAATCCGCTGCTAGCCGCTGCGAACCCGCTCCTCAATCTTGTCACACAGCTGCGGCAGACCACGCAGGTTGCCGATGTGGATGCACTCCGCGAGAGCCTGGTCGCTGCGGTGAAGCAGTTCGAGAGCAATGTGCGAACCGCAGGCATCGCCAATGAGCGCGTCATTGCGGCACGCTACATCCTGTGCACGGTGCTGGATGAGACCGCTGCAAGCACACCCTGGGGCGGAAGCGGCGCCTGGGCACGTCACAGCCTGCTGGTGAGCTTTCATAACGAATCCTGGGGCGGCGAGAAGGTGTTTCAGCTGCTTGGCAAGCTCGCACAGGCACCGCGTGACAACCTCGACCTGCTCGAACTCATCTATGCCTGCATCGTGCTGGGGTTCCAGGGTCGCTATCGCGTCGTGCAGAACGGGCTGGCGGACTTGCAGACCTTGCGGGAGCGCTTGTCCCTGATGATCAAGGAGCAGCGCGGGAGGTACGACGCTTCGCTTGCGCTGAACTGGGCGCCAACTCAAGGCGTCAAGAAGCGCTTTCTGGGGGCAATGCCCCTGTGGGTTGCCAGCGCAGTGGTCGGCTTGATTCTATTGGCGGGCTACATGGTCTTCACACTGCTGCTGACGCGAGCATCAGACCCCCTGTATTCCTCGATCATCGGCATCCGCGCCAAGGGGCATCAGTTGCCGCCACCGGTCCAGATCCCGCAACCACGCCTTCGCCAGTTCCTCGAACCGGAGATCAAGGAAGGGCTGGTCGATGTCAAGGACTACGCCGACCGAAGCATCGTGACGATCCGCGGCGATGGTTTGTTTGAACGGGGCAGCGCAACGCTGGAACCGGCGCGCGAGCCGCTGATTGCGCGCATCGCTGATGCCCTCAGCAAGGTCCAGGGCACCGTACTGGTCACAGGGCACACGGACAACACACCAATCGGCACCGCACGCTTCCCGTCCAACTGGCATCTATCCCATGAACGGGCAAAGACTGTTGCGGGCCTGCTGGGCCGGACAGTGCTGCAAGGTCGAATTCAGCCCGAAGGCCGCGCCGATTCCGAACCGGTTGCCTCGAACGACACAGCCGCCGGCAAGGCACAGAACCGCCGTGTCGAAATCACCCTGCTGCTGGTCAAGCAATAGCGCCCTGACATCCGCATCATGAAAAAGATCTTCGGCTTCATCTTCAACAAGTGGACTCTGCTGATTCTCGGTCTGCTTGCCCTGTCTTTGCTGATCTGGTTCGTCGGACCGCTGATCGCGATCGGCAGCCTGCGGCCGCTCGATCCGGAGTGGGCGCGCTGGACGCTGATCGGCTTGATCGTCTTGTTCTTCGTCGTGCGCCGCGTGTGGGCCATGTGGAAGGCACGACGAGCAAGTGACCAGATGGCGGCAAGCCTTGCGGCGCATTCAGTAGCCCCGGCTGAAAAGGCCGGCGACAAGGAAGTCGCGGTTCTTGATGCGCGCTTCAAGGAGGCCATCGAGACTCTGAAGAAGTCCAATCTGAGCGGCGCGAAATGGAATCAACGCTTCGGCTCCGGTTACCTGTATCACCTGCCCTGGTACATGTTCATCGGTGCGCCAGGCTCAGGCAAGACCACTTCACTGCTGAACTCCGGACTCGAGTTTCCGCTGGCCGAGAAATTCGGCAAGGAGGCCATTCGCGGTGTCGGCGGTACCCGCAATTGCGATTGGTGGTTCACCAACGAGGCCATCCTGCTCGACACGGCGGGCCGCTACACCACCCAGACCTCCAACAAGGAAGAAGATGCTGGGGCCTGGCAGGGCTTCCTTCAGCTCCTGCGCAAGGCGCGGCCGCGCCGCCCCATTAACGGCATTCTGCTGACCATCAGCGTGCAGGATCTGCTGTCTCAGCCTCAGCCGGACCGCGAGCGCCATGGCACGACCCTGCGCCAGCGCGTGCAGGAGCTCTACAGCCAGCTCGGACTGCGCATTCCCATCTACGTACTTGTCACCAAGACTGACCTGCTACCCGGCTTCATGGAGTACTTCGAAAGTCTTGGCAAGGAAGAGCGTGCCCAGGTGCTCGGTTTCACGCTGCCCTTCAAGGAAACGCAGAACGGTCTGGACAGAGCGAACCTGGGCACCACGTTCAGCCGGGAGTTTGCGGCCATCGAGAAGCGGCTCTTTGACGGCTTGATTGATCGCCTCGAGGCGGAGCGCGACCCGCAGCGCAGGGCGCTCGTGTACGGCTTCCCTGAGCAGTTTGCGGGCATCCGCGATGTTCTGGGCGAATTCCTCGTCCATACCTTTGCGGCATCGAACTTTGACGATGCGCCCCTGGTTCGCGGGGTGTACTTCACGAGCGGGACCCAGGAGGACACTCCGATCGACCGGATCATGGGCCTGCTTGCACGCAGCTTCAAGGTGGAGCGGCGCGTGCTTCCCTCACGCACGTCCACGGGCCGCAGCTACTTCATCACCAAGCTGCTCAAGGATGTGGTGTTCGCGGAGTCCGAGCTGGCAGGCACCAACCTCAAGTGGGAACGTCGACGCTCGATCATCAATGCAGCCGCCATGGCCCTGATGTGCCTGGCTGGCGTAGCCACGGTCACGGCGTGGGCATTCAGCTTCGTGCGCAACAAGGAGTACCTGGCAAATGTTGCGGCCAAAGTTCCAGATGTGACCAAGACGGTGACGGGTTTTGACAACGTGGCGACGACGGACGTCCTGCAGGTTCTGCCCGCCCTCGAGGATCTGCGCAAGGTCGCGATCGCACCGCCGGTGGAGAGCGACTTCTCCTCGCCCACCAGCATGAAGTTCGGCCTGTTCCAGGGAGACAAGGTCGACGCCGCCGCACAGGCTGCCTACCAGCGCCTGCTGACCGATGCCTTCCTTCCACGCGTCGCCCTGCGCATCGAGGAGATTCTTCGCAAGACCCAGGCCGACAACCCGGAGCTCATGTATGAGGCCCTCAAGGCCTACTTGATGATGCATGACACCGAGCATTACTCGGCTGACGCGCTCAAGGCCATCATCCTCGCAGACTGGCAGGACAGCCTGCCGCGCGGCGTGACCGTCGATCAGCGCCAGGCACTGGAGCGCCATCTGATCGCCCTGCTGGACCGTGGCATCGTGGTTTCGCCATTGCCGATGGACAAGGCCCTTGTGGAGAACGCACGCACTACCCTGGCGCGCCTGTCTCTGCCGCAGCGGGTCTACAGCCGCATGAAGCGGCTGGGCGTAGGCAGCGAGTTCCCGGAGTTCAACGCAGTGCGCGCCGGCGGCCCGAACATCAGCAACATCTTCACGCGTGCCAGCGGGATTCCGATGACGCGCGGCCCTGCCGGCATGTTCAGCTACGACGGCTACTACAGCGGCTTTCTCAAACAGGTGGATGTTGCTGCGCAGCAGCTTGCCACCGAGGAGCGCTGGGTGATGGGGCTCAATGAGCAGCAGCGCCAGTTCAATCTGAACGACGCCAACGCCAAGCTCAATCTCTCCAAGGAGGTGCGGCGGATCTATCTGGAAGAATATGCCAGGGAATGGAAGAAGTACCTGGGTGACATCCGCCTGCGCAAGATCCGGGATCTCAACGACGCCATCGCGGTCACCCAGGTCCTTTCGTCGGTTGACTCGCCGATGCGCAGCCTGTTTCGCGCCGTGGCCAAGGAGACCACCCTGTCCGAAAAGCTGGACGGGGGCCGTATCGACAAGGCGCTGAACGACAGCGCCAAGGAAGTCGACAAGGCACGCGAGGCGCTCGGCAAGATCTTCTCTCAGGACCGTCAGGCGGCCGGCCCGAACACGGGCGAGACCCTTGAGCAGCAGCTGGTCGACAACCAGTTCCGCGACATCCGGGCCTGGGTCAAGGCGCCCGCACAGGGGCAGCCTGCACCGATCGATCAGTCCATCACCCTGCTGGGCGAGCTCTACACCTTCATGCAGCAGGTGCGCACTGCCGTGGGCAGCGGCATGGCGGTTCCGCAGAGCGAAGTTCCCAACAAGGTGAAGTCCGAGGCCGACCGACTGCCCGCCGAGGTGCGCGAGCCCATGAATGAGCTGGTCAAGGCCAGCACGGAGACGGCGCTGGCCGGCACGCGCATCAACCTCGGCGAGCTGATCCAGGCCAACATCACCAACTTCTGCACGCAGGCGATCTCCGGCCGGTATCCGGTCGTGCGCGGCAGCAATCGCGACATCACGCCGGAGGACTTTGCCGCCATGTTCCGCCCAGGCGGCAAGATGGACGGCTTCCTGACCGAGAAGCTCTTCCCCTACGTGGACACCACGACCAAGGTCTGGACCTTCCGCACCACAGGCACGGGTGGTGCGTCGATGGGGGCGGCGGGGGATTCCGAGTCTCTGGCACAGTTCCAGCGCGCGCAGGCCATCCGCGACACCTTCTTCCGCAATGGCGGCAATGCGCCCAGTCTGCGGCTTGACTTCCGCCCGGTCGAAATGGACGCCAGCATCCAGCAGTTCAGCATCGATGTGGACGGTCAGCAGGTTCGCTATGCGCACGGACCGCAGGTACCTTCCAGCGTCGTGTGGCCGGGTAGCGCGGGGCGCAGCCAGGTACGCATCCAGATTTCGCCGCCGACCAGCAGCGGCCAATCGGCCATGATCTTCGATGGTCCCTGGGCTCTGTTCCGCATGTTCGATCGCATGAAGATCGAGGGCAGCAACCAGCCAGAGCGCTTCCGGGTGGTATTTGATGTCGACGGCCGCAAGGCGACCTTCGATGTGCAGACCAGCAGCGTGCTGAACCCGTTCACCATGTCCGAGCTGCGCCAGTTCGGCTGCCCGACCAAGCTCTGATCATGGCTGACCTCGGTTTCGACGGCATGGCCGATCCGCGCCCCGGCTGGTTCGGCAAGATGCCCGCACTGGGCGACTTCGCCTCGCGACGCATGGATCCCGAGTTCAGCGGCGTATGGGATGAGTGGCTGCAGCACGCCATCGTCAGCTCGCGCACAAGCCTGGGGCAGGAATGGATGCGTGCCTATGTGAGTGCGCCGGTCTGGCGCTTTGCGATCTTCCCGGGCGTGCTCGGTCAAGGCGATTCATGGGCCGGCGCGCTCATGTCCAGCGTGGACCAGGTCGGCCGCTACTTCCCGTTGACTGCGGTGCTCAAGGCGCCGTTTCCGCGCGCCTTGCTGGCAGAGATCCAGACGCCGGCGAACTGGTTCGACCGGCTCAGCACGGCCATGACCGCGGTCCTGCGACCGGGCGGCAGCCTCGACCAGTTTGAAGACAGCCTGCAAGACTGCCTGTTCAACGTCAGCCTGGCAGCCACCCACGCTCCCGGCCCCGACCTCTATAAGGCGCTGGCCATGGCGCACCGCAATCAGACGGTGGAGGCTGTTGTCCACGGCCCACTCGGCCCCGCCATGGCTGCGCTGGCGGCCGACGAGATGTGCGACCGCATGCATGGGACATCGCTGTGGTGGGCGGAACTCGCTAATGGCCGGACCGCCGTGCGCTGCTATCTGGGTCTGCCTCGGCCCGACCAGTACACCGGCATGCTGACAGCCGCTTGAGGTGGCATTGCCGCAGGCTGCGGCGTGAGATGCACGTGCAAAATCTGCGTGCAAAAAACCTCAAAACCCGCGCTGCTGTTGCGGGAATCGGGGTATTGGCACTTTCAATCAAACGTTGAAAAGCACCCGCAAAACCAAGCGATTTTCAACGATCATTTGAAAATCTTGCAGTTCCGCCTTGCCGCTTTTTTAAGGCGATGGGGCAGCCGGCTTGGGCAGCAGCACCCACATCCGGCCCTGATCGGCGCGGGTGGCACGCGCCATCTGCAGGGCCTGCTGGCCAAAGCCCCAGAAATAGTCCGCCCGTACCGCCCCCT
>JAIXTA010000161.1 GCA_027484405.1 Burkholderiales bacterium | reverse complement strand
TCGGCTCTTCGCAGCGCTTTGGTGTGCCCTTCGGCTACGGTGGCCCGCACGCCGCCTTCCTGGCCTGCCAGGACGCCTTCAAGCGCAACATGCCCGGCCGTCTGGTCGGTCTGTCGCAGGACGCCCAGGGCAACCCGGCGCTGCGCCTGGCCCTGCAGACGCGCGAACAGCACATCCGCCGCGAGAAGGCCACCAGCAACATCTGCACCGCGCAGGTGCTGCTCGCCGTCATGGCCAGCATGTATGCCGTGTATCACGGCCCCTCGGGCCTGAAGCGCATTGCCCAGCGCACGCACCGCTTCGCCACCATTGCCCGCGATGGTTTGGTGAAGCTGGGCTTCGAGTGCCCGGTGCCGCACTTCTTCGATACCTTCATCGTCAAGACCCAGACCGCCGCCGAGGCCGATGCCATCCATGCCCGCGCCGTGGCCCTGGGCGCCAACTTCCGCAAGGTGGCGGCTGATGTGATCGGCCTGTCCTTTGACGAGACCACCACCCGCGCCGATGTGGCGCTGGTGTGGGAAGCCTTCAGTGTGGCCACTTCGGGAAAGAAAGCCGATCTCTCCATCGACACCCTGGACGCCGCTGTTCAAGAGGTCGTGCCCGCCAACCTGCAGCGCACGAGCCCCTTCCTGACGCACCCGGTTTTCGACAGCCATCATTCCGAAACCGAGATGCTGCGCTACATCCGCAGCCTGTCCGACAAGGACCTCGCGCTCGACCGCGCCATGATCCCGCTGGGCTCCTGCACCATGAAGCTCAACGCCACCAGCGAGATGATTCCGGTCACCTGGCCCGAGTTCGCGCAGATCCACCCGTTCGTCCCGGCCGACCAGGCTGCCGGCTATCGCGAGATGACCGACACGCTGGAGAAGTGGCTCGTGGAAGTGACCGGCTATGACGCCGTCAGCCTGCAGCCCAACAGTGGCGCGCAAGGCGAGTACGCCGGCCTGCTGGCCATCCGTGCGTATCACATCAGCCGTGGCGAAGGTCATCGCGACATCTGCCTGATCCCGTCCTCGGCCCACGGCACCAACCCGGCTTCCGCGCAGATGTGCGGCATGGAAGTCGTGGTCACTGCCTGCGACGCGCAGGGCAACGTGGACGTGGCCGATCTGAAGGCCAAGGCCGAGCAATACAGCAGCCGCCTGGCCGCGCTGATGGTGACCTACCCGTCCACCCACGGCGTGTTCGAGGACGCCATCTCCGAGATCTGCGCCATCATTCACCAGCACGGTGGCCAGGTGTACATGGATGGCGCCAACATGAACGCCCTGGTGGGCACCGCGCAGCCGGGCAAGTTCGGCAGCGACGTGAGCCACCTGAACCTGCACAAGACCTTCTGCATCCCGCACGGCGGCGGCGGCCCCGGCGTCGGCCCCATCGGCGTGAAGGCGCACCTCGCACCCTTCCTGCCGGCCAACCCGCACACCGGCCACAGCACCGTGGGCCCCGTGTCTGCCGCGCCCTACGGATCGGCCGGCATCCTGCCCATCAGCTTCATGTACATCATGATGATGGGCGCCACCGGCCTGCAGCGCGCCACGCAGAACGCCATCCTCTCGGCCAACTACATCGCCAAGCGCCTGGCGCCGCACTACCCCATCCTGTACAGCGGTCACGAAGGTCTGGTGGCGCACGAGTGCATCATCGACATCCGCCCCATCAAGGAAAAGTGCGGCATCAGCAATGAAGACATCGCCAAGCGCCTGATCGACTACGGCTTCCATGCGCCGACGATGAGCTTCCCCGTGGCCGGCACGCTGATGATCGAGCCCACCGAGAGCGAGCCCAAGGTCGAGCTCGACCGCTTCATCGACGCCATGATCTCGATCCGCAAGGAAATCGAGCTCGTCGAGACCGGCAAGATCGACGCCGAGGACAACATGCTGCGCAACGCACCGCACACCGCACGCATGGTCACCGCCGAGCAGTGGGCGCACGACTACAGCCGCGAGCAGGCCGCCTACCCGGTGGCCGGCCTCAAGCTGCGCAAGTACTGGGTGCCCGTGGCCCGCGTGGACAACGTCTATGGCGACCGCAACCTGGTCTGCGCCTGCCCGCCGATGGAGAACTACCTGGCCGAAACGGCGGATCTGGGTGAAACGGCACCGGCGGCCGAGTGAGCGGCCCCGTTAAGCGGCCCCGTTCTCCGGACGCAGCGTGAAGCTCACCGAGCACAGCGACCGGCTCAGCCTGCGCCAGTGGCTGCATGACATGGCCAACACCCTGCCCGAAGACGGGCTGCCGGTGTCGGCCCTCATGCAGTCGCTCGGCCGGGAAGGGCTGCTGCTGCTGGCCATCATCCTGTGCCTGCCCTTCCTGCTGCCGGTCAGCATCCCGGGGGTGAGCACCATCTTCGGCGCGCTCATTCTGCTGATCGGCGTGGCCATCACCTTCAACACCGCGCCTTGGCTGCCGGGCAAGATTGCGCGCTACCCGCTGGCGCGCCGCCGTCTGCACGACATTCTTGAGCTCGGCGCCAAGTGGGTGGAGCGGCTCGAGCGCATCAGCCGCCCGCGGCTCGAAGCGCTGACCCGCGGCCCCATGCAGAACCTGCACGGTGCGCTGCTGGTGCTGGGCGCCGGCCTGCTCATGGTGCCGCTGGGGCTGGTGCCCTTCTCGAACACCCTGCCGGCGCTCGGCATCATCTTCACGGCCGTGGCGCTCATCCAGCGCGACGGCGGCTGCACCCTCATCGGCATCGGCTTCAACCTGCTGACCCTGATCTACTTCGGGCTGATCTTTGCCCTGGGCGCCACCGTGGTGCTGGAAGGTCTGCGGCGCGTTCTGCCGGGCCTGGCCTGACGCGCCCGTGCCTGCAGGGGGTGCAGGAAGAATTTGAAAATCAGGCCTCTGGAGGGTCGGTTTTCAAAAGACGTTTGAAAATCATTTTTCGGCCAAGATCCGCACCAGACAAGCGGAAAGCCGGGTATTTCAGGGGGCTGTGGAGCGTGTGCATCTCATGCCGAATACTGCTGATCACTGCGGTGACCTGACCCCCACCCCCAACCCCGCCGCGGCGCACGCGGCTCGCCCTGCATCCGGCCGCGTCCGCCGGGGGCTGCTGGCCCTGGGCCTGGCCACCCTGCTGGCCACCACCACCGGCTGCGTGGAGCGCCTGTTCTTCCAGCCCGACCAGCAGGTCTACACCACGCCCGCCCAGTTCGGCCTCACGGCGCAAGACCTCTACTTCAACGCGCCGGACGGCAGCCGCCTGCACGGCTGGTGGCTGCCCGCCCAGCTCGCGCCAGGCGCACAGGCCAAGGGCACCGTGCTGCATCTGCACGGCAACGCCGCCAACGTGAGCAACCACTTGCCCGCCGTGGCCTGGCTGCCCGCCCAAGGTTGGCACGTACTCACCTTTGACTACCGTGGCTTTGGCCAAAGCCAGGGCCGCCCCACGCTGGACGGCGTGGTGGAAGACGCCCAGGCCGCACTCAACGCCTTGCGCCAGCAGCCGGGCGTGGACCCCAAGCGCATCGTGGTCTTTGGCCAGAGCCTGGGTGGCGCCACCGCCCTGCGCCTGCTCGCGCAGGACAGCACCGGCGTGGTGGGTGCCGTGATCGACAGCGCCTTTGCCAGCTACCGCGGCATCGCGCGCGAGGCCGCCGCCAGGAGCGCGCTGCTCGGCGCCGTGGCCCCCGCCGGGGTGAAGCTCCTGCCGGGGCCGGAGAAGGACCCCGTCACGGCGGCGGCAAAGGTGAGCGTGCCCACACTATTGATTCACGGTACGGCGGATCGGATCGTGGACTATCAGAACAGCTACCAGCTGGCCGTTGCGCTGAACGCCCTGAGCCCGCCCGACCGCCTGCCCGAAGTGCTGGAGCTGCGGGACGGCCAGCACATTGATGCCATGCGCCGCCCGGAAATCCGAGGCCACGTATTGGGGATGATCAACGGGTGGGTTGGCGTCGTTGTTCCGTCGCAGCCCGTGTTCGTACCCGAGATTCTGCTCACCCCACCCGAACCCGGCATCATCCAGCGCGGCCCGCCACCGGCGCCGGGGCCCAAGCCGGCGCCGCCAACAACTTAGGGCTGGCGGCCGGCCAGCATTCCATGCTCAGCGGGCAGGGGAAGTTGGCGGGGTTTCGCAAAGCACTGCTTTGCGCCGCCAATCTTCCGAGCCCCATGCTTGGGGCGAGGTGGAGGATTGGGGACACACCAGCCTGCCTGCGCAGGGTGGTGTGCCTCACGAGTCCGAGCCCCATGCTTGGGGCGAGGTGGACGGGTTAGGGTGGGGTTGGCGCGGCATGAGCAACCCCCTCCCAAGCTCCCCCTGCATGCAGGGGAGGAGCAAATAGAAAAAAAGCCGTCAGCCGCGCCGCTGCGCTTACTACCAATAGATAGAGCATAAAGAGAAGCACACCTACACCATGGCAGTCAGCGTCTTCGACCTCTTCAAGATCGGCATCGGCCCCTCGTCCTCGCACACCGTGGGGCCCATGCGCGCCGCGCGGCTGTTTGGCGAGCGCCTGCGCCGCGAGGGCCACATGGACGCCGTGGACCGGGTGCGGGTGAAGCTCTACGGCTCGCTCGGTGCCACGGGCAAAGGGCACGGCACCGATGTGGCCGTGCTGCTCGGCTTGGCGGGGCATGACCCGGAAACCGTGCCCATTGATGACGTACCCGCCTTGCTCGCCGCCATCCGCGCTGAGCAGGCGCTTGAGCTGGTGGGCAAAAAGCGCGTGCGCTTCATCGAGCGCGAAGACATGCTGTTCTTTGCCCGCGAGCAGCTGCCCTTTCATGCCAACGGCATGGTGTGCAGCGCCTATGCCGCCAGCGGCAAGCTCGTGTTCGAGAAGACCTATTACTCCGTGGGCGGCGGCTTTGTGGTCAGTGGCGAGCTGGCTGGCGACCGCGCCCGCGCCGCACGGATTGTGCCCAGCGCCACCGTGCTGCCCATGCCCTTTCGCAGCGGCGAGGAATTGCTCGCCCTGTGCGCGCAGCACGGCATGAGCATTGCCCAGCTCATGCGCGCGAACGAGCGCCACTGGCGCAGCGACGCGCAGATTGACGAGGGCCTCTCGCGCATCTGGGCCACCATGCAGGCCTGCGTGGCGCGCGGCTGCGCCACCGAGGGCGTGCTGCCCGGCGGCTTCAAGGTCAAGCGGCGCGCCGCGGCGCTGCACCGCAAGCTCTCAAGCACCCCAGCCGGGCAAGACCCCCTGGCCGTCATGGACTGGGTGAACCTCTACGCCCTCGCAGTCAACGAGGAAAACGCCGCCGGCGGCCGCGTGGTCACCGCGCCCACCAATGGCGCGGCCGGCATCATCCCGGCCGTGCTGCACTACTACAGCCGCCACGTGCCCGGCGCCAGCGAGCAGGGTGTGCAGGACTTCCTGCTCACCTCCGCGGCCATCGGCATTCTCTACAAGGAAAACGCTTCCATCAGCGGGGCTGAAGTGGGCTGCCAGGGCGAGGTGGGCGTGGCCTGCTCCATGGCCGCCGGCGCCTTGTGCGCCGTGCTCGGCGGCACGCCCGCCCAGGTGGAGAACGCCGCAGAGATCGGCATGGAGCATCACCTCGGCCTCACCTGCGACCCCGTCGGCGGCCTGGTGCAGATCCCCTGCATCGAGCGCAACGCGATTGCGAGCGTGAAAGCCATCAACGCCGCCCGCATGGCCCTGCACGGCGACGGCAGCCACTACGTGAGCCTGGACAAGGTCATCAAGACCATGCGCGAAACCGGCGCCGACATGTCACTCAAATACAAGGAGACGGCGCGCGGGGGGCTGGCGGTGAATATCGTGGAGTGTTGATTCTGATATCAAGGGCAGTATCATTCTGCCATGCCACCTGCCGACCGAATCGATGCGCTGATTGAGGCATTCCGAGCCAATCCGTCGTCGGTCAAGTTCCGCGATCTCGCCAAGGTCTGCGAGCACGTCTTCGGTGCACCGCGGATCAGCGGGTCCAGCCATCATGTCTACAAGACGCCCTGGGTGGGCGATCCGCGCGTGAACATCCAGCGCGACGGCACCATGGCCAAGGCCTATCAGGTGCGCCAGGTGCTCGCCGCCATCGACCGGCTGGCAGCCACGAAGGAGAAGCCATGAACGTCGACCACTACACCTATCGCGTGAGCTTCAGCGCTGAGGACGGCGAGTTTGTCGGCACGTGCACCGAATTTCCCTCCTTGTCCTGGCTCGACAAGGACGCAACCAAGGCGTTTTCCGGCATCCGATCGCTCGTGAAGAACGTGGTGGCCGACCTCAGGAAGGCGGGCGAGGCGCCGCCCGAGCCGATGGCAACGCGCAGGTTCAGCGGCCGCTTCGTGCTGCGCATGCCCAGTGAGTTGCATCGCACCCTGGCGGTGAATGCCGCGGAGCAGGGAGTGAGTCTGAACACCTATGCCCTGCAGCGGCTGACCCGCACGGACAGCGGCGAGCTCTCGGCCCATGAAGAGCGCGCCGCGTATCGGGTTCGGCCATCAAAGGCCTCGTCCGCCCCGAAGCCGAGTACCCGTAAGCGTGCCGGTCCGGCGCCCGCGTGAGCGAGTTCATGGCTCGGCGGCCCTCGAATCTGCCGCCCGTGCGTGCAAAAGCCGGTGACCCGCGTCCAGGCACCCCAGCTTCATCTTCAAGCCCTGATCCGTCCGTGAATCCGCCTGGCTGAGCGCGGTCTCGGTGTCGATCTTGGCGGCTTTCCAGAGCTCGTGCAGGCGCTGTTCGAAGGTGAGCATGCCGACCTCTGTGCTCTTTGCGATGGTGGCCTTGATCTCGCCGATGGCGCGTTTCTCGATCAGATCGGCGATGCAGGCGCTCTGCATCATGACCTCGCAGGCGAGCACCCGCTGGCCCTGCCGGCCGCGCAGCAGGCGCTGCGAGATGCAGACCTCTGAGCCCGGATATCAATAGCGAGATCGGCTCTGGATGCGGCTCTTCAGACCAAAGTGGCTGGAAAGCCGCACCAGACAAGCGAGATGGCAAAGCTGGACCGTAGCGGTACAGGCGCTGGCAGGCGCCCTCAGCGCGCAAGCACCACCGAGAAGAACATCAGATCGATGCCGTTGTAGAGCTTGAGCAGCAGGGTGTTGCGGCCGGCCTTCAGGCGCACGGGCACGCGGCCCTCGACCAGGCCGTAGTGGCTCATTTCGTCGTTCAGTGTGTACCAGGGACGCTGGTACCAGAGCTTGGTCTCGTTGCCGCTGGTCCAGACGAGTTCGTCGTTGAGCCAGAGCTTGGTGTCGTCGTCGGCGCCGATGTCGAGCCAGACCTCGGTGTCCTGATCTACGCGCACTTCGGTGTAGGCGTAGTAGAGGGCGTCGGGCGCCACGGGTTCGGGCACGAAGGGGTAGGTGGGGCTGTGCTGCGCCTGCCAGCTCACGAGTTGCCCGCCCTTGCCGCGGTACACGGCGTCCAGGTCCACCAGCACCTCGGCGGGGTGGGGCTCATTCATGACGGCGGAGCTGCGCGCGTCGAAGGGGCCAAGGATGTACCAGCGGTCCAGATAGACGCGGTTGGCGTACACGGCGCCGGGGCCGAACGTGCGCGCCTCGGCAAAGCGCATTCGGGCAGGGTCTGTAAGCGGCGGCGCGGCGGCCGTGCCGGCGTACTGGCGCTCGGGTTCGCCCACGCCGCCGATGGAATTGGGTGAGATCTGCGACCCCGCCGACTGGCCGCCGCCACCCGGCGTGGCCTGGCCGTTGGCCGGGTTGCCGCCTGCGCCGCCTGCACCTCGGCTGCTGCTCTTGCCGGGGTCTTGCGCGCCCGATCCGCCTCCCGCCTTGCCGCCGGCCGGGCCGCGCCGCGAATCCTGGGCGCCGCGTTGCGCGTCAGCGGCGTTGCGCTGCGCGAGCATGCTGCCTTCTTGCTGGCGGCGGGCCTGGTCTTGCATGCGCTGGGCGGCGTCGCGCGCGCGGCGTTCAAGCTGCGCGACGGCGTCGGCCGGCTGGGCGGGCAGGGGCGGCGGCGGGCGCTTGGCCGCCTCGGCCTGCAGGCGGGCGCGGGCCTCGGGTTCAGGGATTTGCAGCAAGCGCGCCAGTTCGCGGGCGCGCTGCTTGCGCTCCTGCGCTTCGATGCGTTCGGTCAGGGCCTGGGCTCGGGCCAGCGGGTCTTGCGGCAGTGACGGGCTGTTTGATTCACCGCTGCCGGCCTGGCGGCTGAGTTCGCGTTCGAGCTTTTCCAGACGTTCGAGCTGGCGGCGCACCTGGGCGCGCTGCGCCTCGCGCAGGGTGGCTTCGATGCGGGCCTGGTCCTGCACCTGGCGCTGCGCAGTCATCTGGTACGGCCCCAGGGCATACAGGCCGGCCAGCAGCCCCACATGCAGCAGCACCGATAGCGCCAGGAACGGCCTGTCCAGCAGGGCGTTGAGCGGGTTCCAGACGCGCAGGCGCGGTCTCATGGCGTGGCGCGCAGGCGCGGCGTCATTGCGTGGTGCGCAGGCTCACCTGGGTGAGCCCTTCAAACTGGCAGAGGTCGATCACGCGCACGATGTGCTGGTAGGCCGTGCGCCGGTCGCCGTCCAGGCGGATGGGGCGCGCCGGGTTGCGCGCCGCTTCCTCGCGCAGGCGGTCGTGCAGTGCCTGCAGGCTCAGGGGCTGGTCGTCGATGAACACGCTGCCCTGCGC
>JAIXTA010000011.1 GCA_027484405.1 Burkholderiales bacterium | reverse complement strand
GAGACATCGAGATCCGCGTAGTAGGTCATGGCCAGGGTGCGCGGGATCGGCGTGGCGCTCATGGCCAGGATGTGCGGCTCCAGGCCCGTGGCCTGCGCGCTCTTGCTGCGCAGCTCCAGGCGCTGGCCCACGCCGAAGCGGTGCTGTTCATCAATCACCGCCAGCCCGAGGCGCTCGAACTCGACCTTCTCCTGAATCAGCGCGTGCGTGCCGATGACCAGGCGCGCCGCGCCACTGGCCACGGCGGCCTGGGCCTCGCGCTTGGCCTTGGCTTTCAAGGAGCCGGTGAGCCAGGCCACGGGCACGCCCAGGGGCTCGATGAGATCGGCAATCTTGCGGAAGTGCTGCTCGGCCAGGATTTCGGTGGGGGCCATGAGCGCGGCCTGGAAGCCGTTATCGATGGCGTGCAGGCAAGCCAGCGCCGCCACGATGGTCTTGCCGCTACCCACATCACCCTGCAGCAGGCGGTGCATGGGGTAAGGCTGGGCCAGATCGGCCGCAATCTCGCGCCACACCCGCGCCTGCGCGCCGGTGAGCTGGAAGGGCAGGCGGGCAATGAGCTGGGCGGTGAGGGATTCTTTCCCTGCGCGCTCGGTGAGCCGCGGCGCGTTCTTGATGCGCCGCGCGGCCACCGCCCGCTTCAGGCTGAGCTGCTGGGCCAGCAGCTCGTCGAACTTGATGCGCTGCCAAGCCGGGTGCGTGCGGCCTTCCAGGCTCGCGGCGCTCACCTCGGCCGAGGGGTGGTGCAGCAGGCGCAGGCTGGCGGCCAGAGTCGGCAGCTTCAGGCGTTCGCGCCAGGCGTCGGGCAGGTAGTCGGGGTGGCCGCTGTCGGCATAGTGCGAAAGCGCCCGGTCCACGCCCTTTCGGATCAGCCCCTGCGGCACACCAGCGCTGGCCGGGTACACGGGGGTGAGCGTGGTGGGCAGCGCGGCGTCTTCACCCACGCGCTTCATGCCGGGGTGCACCATCTCGCAGCCCCAGAAGCCGCCCCGCACTTCGCCCCGCGCACGGATGCGCGTGCCGATGCTCCAGGCCTGTACCTGGCTGCCGTAGAAGTTGAGAAAGCGCAGGCCGATGCTGTCGCCGGCGTCGTCACGCAGCGCCAGCACCAGCTGCCGGCGCGGCTTGTACTTGACCTCGCTGTCGGTGATGACACCTTCCACCTGCTGATGCTCGCCGGGCGAGAGCTCCGCAATCGGCGTGACGGTGGTTTCGTCCTCGAAGCGCAGCGGCAGGTGCAGCAGAAAGTCCTCGGGCCGGCGCAGGCCGAGCTTGGCCAGCTTGCCCGCCGCACTGTTGGCGGGCGGGGCCTTGGCGGCGCCCTCCGCGGCCGCTTTGTCTGCGGCTTGCTTGCCTGCCGCCTTCTTGGATGCCGTCTTGCGCGCCGCCGTGGGCGTGGTCGCGCCGTCCGCAGGCTGGGCGCGCGTGCCGCTGCCGGCAGCGCGCTTGCGGGGGGCGGTGGCCACGGTGGCGGTCACTGGATGCGCCTGAACTCTGCGCTCAGTCCAGGGTGATGATGGCTTCGACCTCGAACTCCGCGCCGAGCGGCAGCGTGGCCACGCCCACGGTGGAGCGCGCGGGATAGGGCTGAGGAATCACTTCACCCATGATCTGGTTGACCGTGGCGAACTTGCTGATATCCGTGACGAAGAGCGTGAGCTTGACCAGCTGCGTGGGCTCGGCGCCCGCGGCCTTGACCAGTGCCAGCATGTTGGCAAAGGCCTGGCGCACCTGGCCCTCGAAGCCCTCGGCCAGCGTCTTGGTGCCCGGAATCAAGCCGACCTGGCCGGACAGGAACACGAGATTGCCGGCGCGCACGCCTTGGCTGTAGGGGCCGACGGCGGCAGGGGCGTCGGTGCTGCTGATGATGGTCTTGGGCATGGCGGTCCTTGTGGGCGTGGGGCGGGGTCAGCAGACTTGATCGATTGACCCCAGCTATTGAAGCGCCCGAGTTTATTGAGGCGCGCTGGACGCAACAAGTCGGCACCGGGCTGCGGCGGGCTGTCATGGTGCGCTGTCACAGACACGTCATGCACCCCTCCTACGGTGCTGCACTTCAATCGACCTGCCGGAAACCCTGCCATGGCCAAAGACTTTTCCCTGATGGAAGACAGCAACCGCTCCGCCAACCCCAGCATTCACAGCCTGTCGGACCCCTCGCGCCGCCGCGTGCTGCAGGGTGGCCTGGCCGCCGCCGTGAGCGGGCTGTTCGCGCCCTTGGCCGGCATGGCGCAGACCGCGCCCGCTGCGGTGACGCGTTACAGCGGCAAGCTCGGCTTTGTGGGCGTGCCCGCCGCCACCACCGACGCCGTGACCGTACCCATGGGCTACACGGCCGAGGTGCTCTACCGCTGGGGCGATGCGGTCGGCATCGCCGGCAACCTGCCCGCCTTCAAGCCGGACGCCAGCAACAGCGCCGCCGAGCAGGCCGCCCAGGCCGGCATGCACCACGACGGCATCCACTTCTTTCCGCTGGAGTCCGGCGCCAACGGCAGCAAGCGCGGCCTGCTGGCCATGAACCACGAGTACGTGGACGACGGCCTGCTGCATCCCGACGGCATGCGCACCTGGAGCGCCGAGAAGGTGGCCAAGAGCCAGGCGGCGCACGGCGTGTCCGTGGTGGAGGTGGCGCAGACGGCGCAGGGCTGGCAGGTGGTGCGGCCCAGCCGCTACGCCCGGCGCATCACGGCCGCCACACCCATGCGCATTGCCGGCCCGGCCGCCGGCCACGCCATGATGCGCACCGCCGCCGACCCCGAGGGCACGCGGGTGCTGGGCACCATGAACAACTGCGCCCACGGCTTCACGCCCTGGGGCACCTACCTCACCTGCGAAGAGAACTTCATCAACTACTTCAACGGCACCGACGCGCCGGACGAGCATGCCCGCCGCTGGGGCGCGCGCAAGGGCAGCTTCTACCGCTGGCACGAGTTCGACGAGCGCTTCGACATGGCGCGCCACCCCAACGAGTTCAACCGCTTCGGCTGGGTGGTCGAGATCGACCCGATGGACCCGACCAGCACGCCCATCAAGCGCACGGCCCTGGGCCGCGCCGCGCATGAAGGCGCCACGGTCACCACCAGCAAGGACGGCCGTGCGGTGGTCTACATGGGCGAGGACGCCCGCTTTGAATACATCTACAAGTTCGTCAGCCGCGACCGCATCCGCCCCGGTGGCGCGGCGGCCAACCGCGACCTGCTGGACCACGGCACGCTCTACGTGGCGCGCTTTGACGCTGGCGGCCGCGGCGAGTGGATCGAACTGGCCGCCGGCAAGGGCCCGCTGACGGCCGCGGCCGGCTTTGCCACCCAGGGCGACGTGGTCATCAAGGCCCGGCAGGCGAGCGATCTGGTGGGCGCCACCAAGATGGACCGCCCCGAGTGGATTGCCGTGGACCCGAACACCGCCGAGGTCTACTGCACCCTGACCAACAACAGCGAGCGCGGCCGCGAGAACCGCCCGGGCGTGGATGCCGCCAACCCGCGCGCCGACAACACCTTCGGCGCCATCATCCGCTGGAAGGAAGACGGCGACACCGCCGCCACCCGCTTTGCCTGGGAGCACTTCGTGCTGGCCGGCGACCCGGCGAATGCCGCCGCCAACAAGCAGGGCAACATCCGCGGCGACGTCTTCGGCAGCCCGGACGGCATCTGGGTGGATTCGCGCAGCATCCTCTGGATTCAGACGGACGTCTCCACCAGCACCCTGAACCGCGGCGACTACGCGCGCATCGGCAACAACATGATGCTGGCCGCCGACCCGGCCACCGGCGAGATCCGCCGCTTCCTCACCGGCCCGAACGGCTGCGAGATCACCGGCGTGATTGCAACGCCCGACTTGCGCACGATGTTCGTGAACATCCAGCACCCGGGCGAGCCCGGCAGCGAACGCAGCGACCCCGACCGCCCCACCGCCGTGTCCAAATGGCCCGACGGCGCCCGCCCGCGCAGCGCCACCATCGTCATCCGCAAGAACGACGGCGGGATCATCGGCACCTGAGACGGGCGGAGGCTGGGGTCATCCGGGTGGAGTGTCCATAGGCACCCCTGGCTTTCCGCTTGTCCGGTGCGGTTTTCCAAGGCATTGGCCTCAGAACCCGCACCAGACAAGCGTCTTCAGGCCGATGCCTTGAAGAACCGCATGGGACAAGCGGAATGCGTCCATCAGACCGCAACGGGGCCGGGGCCTGCATGCCCCGGCTCTTCACCCGGCGCCGGGCAGTGCCCGACGAAACCCCGGGTTCAGCGAAAACCGGCGGGTGCCCCGCGAAAAGCTGCGTCAATCCGCCAGCCGCTCGCGCTTCATGCGGCGCGAGTTGTCGTAGAAGGTCGGCGGCTTGCCCGCCACCCAGCGGATGAAACTGGCGATCTCCGGGTGCGCACGCAGCGCGGCCCAGGTGTTGAAGCGCTCGGCCAGCTCGCGCTCGGAGAACACCGAGTGGATCTTGCGGTGGCAGATGCGGTGGATCAGTGTCTTGTCCTTGCCGCCCTGGCTGCGCGGCACGAGGTGGTGCTCATCGGCCGAGGGGCCGGGCACCACCGGCCGGCCGCAGAGCGCGCAGGTGGGCGGCACGGGGCTGGCGGGCGGTTCGGGCAGGTTGCGCAGGCGGCGGGGGACGACCATCGTGAGCGGCTGGGGGCGGGGCAGGTGCGTGCCGTACCGGCCGCGCGAGCAGACAGTGCGGCCTTGCCCCTAAAATCTCGTGATGCGCAAACTTATCAGACCCGCCCTGTTCGCCCTGGCGCTGCTGCCCCTGGCAGGTACCGCGCTGGCACAGACGCAGACCACCTTCCGCACCGTGCCGATTCCGGCCGACCCGAAGGTGGCGCCCAAGGCGGTGATCGGCCAGGGCGTGTTCCCGACCGTGCTGCTCAACGGCAAGCCCTTCAAGATGGCCGCCGGCGCAAAGATCTTCGGGGCCAACAACCTGATCGTGCTGCACGCCAACCTGCCTGTGGGCGCGGTGGTGCGCTATGCGTTGAACCCCAACGGCGAGGTCCGCACCATCTGGATCCTCACCGACGCGGAGAAGGCCCGCAATCCCTGAGCCTTCGATTCTTCGCGCTGCGGTTTCCCCGGTAGTTCGACCCGGGGGCTTCGGAAACCGTAGCGAGCGGGCCAAGCTGTGCGCGAGGAGCGCAGGCAGTACGAGTAGTACGACGAGCACCGCAGTGCGCAGATTGGCCCGCGCAGTAGGTTTACGAAGCCCCCGTAACCGCACCGGCTCTACACCGGCCCCCGGCAAGGAAGTGTTCAGTGACCGCAAGCAAGAAGCTCTACATCCGCACCTTCGGGTGCCAGATGAACGAGTACGACTCGGACAAGATGGCCGACGTACTGCGCGAAAGCGAGGGGCTCACCCTCACCCAGACGCCCGATGACGCGGATGTCATCCTCTTCAACACCTGCTCGGTGCGCGAGAAGGCGCAGGAGAAGGTCTTCAGCGATCTGGGGCGCGTCAAGCACCTCAAGCAGCAGAACCCCAACCTGATCATCGGTGTGGGCGGCTGCGTGGCCAGCCAGGAAGGCGCGCACATCGTCAGCCGCGCGCCCTATGTGGACGTGGTCTTCGGCCCGCAGACCCTGCACCGCCTGCCCGAACTCATCGAGGCCAAGCGCTCAACCGGCCGCTCGCAGGTGGACATCTCCTTCCCCGAGATCGAGAAGTTCGACAACATGCCGCCGGCCCGCGTGGACGGCCCCACGGCGTTTGTCTCCATCATGGAAGGCTGCAGCAAGTACTGCAGCTTCTGCGTGGTGCCCTACACCCGCGGCACCGAGGTCAGCCGGCCGTTTGAGGACGTGCTCACCGAGATCGCCGACCTGGCCGACCAGGGCGTCAAGGAAGTCACCCTGCTGGGCCAGAACGTGAACGCCTACCGCGGCCAGATGGGCAAGAGCGAGGACTACGCCGACTTCGCCCTGCTGCTGGAGTACGTGCACGAGATCCCGGGCATCCAGCGCATCCGCTACACCACCAGCCACCCCAAGGAAATGACGCAGCGTCTGATCGACGTGTATGCCGAGTACCCGAAGCTGGTCAACTTCCTGCACCTGCCCGTGCAAAGCGGCAGCGACCGCGTGCTGGCCGCCATGAAGCGCGGCTACACCACGCTCGAATACAAGAGCATCATCCGCCGCCTGCGCGCCGTGCGCCCGGACATCTGCATCTCCAGCGACTTCATCGTCGGCTTCCCCGGCGAAACCGAGGACGACTTCGCCAAGACCCTGAAGCTGGTGGAAGACTGCTACTTCGACCAGAGCTTCTCCTTCATCTACAGCCGCCGCCCCGGCACGCCCGCGGCCGACCTGACCGATGACACGCCCCAGGGCGTGAAGCTCGAGCGTCTGCAGCGCCTGCAAGACATGCTCACCAAGCACGGCAGCGAGATCAGCGGCCGCATGGTGGGCACGATGCAGAAGGTGCTGGTCGAAGGCCCCTCGCGCAAGGACGCCAACGAACTCATGGGTCGCACCGAGAACAACCGCATCGTCAACTTTGCCGGCAATCCAGCGCAACACCAACGGCTGATCGGCCAGATGGTGGACATGCGCATCACCCAGGCCTTCCCCAACTCCCTGCGCGGCGAGCTGGTGACGGTGGATGCGGTGCTGGCCGCGGCTGAGTGAGCGCAGGCGCCGACGAGCTGCTCGCAAGACTGAAAGCCGCACCCAGAGAGGTGCGGCTTTCTCGTTTGTGCCTGCGCTGGCCGGAACCGGACACGGTGGCCGTCCGCACCCAGGCCATCAATGCCGCCCTGCCCTTCCTGAACCCCTGGGTCTGGTGGACCGAGCAGCCGCTGAGTGAGGCGCGCGTTCTGGACCGCACGCTGGAAGCGCGCGAGGCGTTTGCCCAAGGCCGCTTCCAGATCTGGCACCTGTGGTCACTGGAGACTGGCGCCTTTCTGGGCGGCATCGACCTGCACAGCTGGGACCTCGACACCCCGCGCTGCCAGCTGGGCTACTGGGCCCTGCCCGAAAGCGCGGGCAAAGGCCTGCTCACCGAAGCCTGCCGCTGGGCCGTGGACTGGGCTTTCGCCCAGGGCGTGGCGCGCGTGGAAGCGTTCTGCGATTCACGCAACCAGGCCTCGCACCGCATGGCGCAGCGCCTGGGCATGCAGCGCGAGGGCATCCTGCATGCCTACACGCGCGACATGCACGGTGAGCTGGAAGATGAAGTGGTGTTTGCAGTCACGCGCGCCATGCAGCCGGCCTGAACGCCGCTGCTCGCGCAGGTCTGGCAGCGCTCAGGCTGCCGTGCCCATCATCTCCCCCATGCGGATCGCCCCACCCGGTGCCCAGGCCGGGTTGAAGGTCATCCAGCCCTTGGGGAAGAGCATCACCACCGTGGAGCCGAGCAAAAAGCGGCCCATCTCGGCGCCCTGGGCGAGTTCGATGGTCTGCTGGTCGTAGCGCCAGTCGCGCACGGCACCGGGCCGCGGCGGGTTCACTACGCCGTGCCACACCGTGGCCATGCTGCCCACGATCGTGGCGCCCACCAGCACCATCACGAAGGGGCCTTTGGCGGTCTCGAACACGCAGACCACGCGCTCGTTGCGTGCAAACAGGCCGGGCACGCCGCGCGCGGTGGTCGGGTTCACCGAGAACAGCTCGCCCGGCACATGGATCATGCGCGTCAGGCGGCCGGCGCAGGGCATGTGGATGCGGTGGTAGTCCTTGGGGCTGAGGTACAGGCAGGCAAAGCTGCCGTCCCGGAACTGGCCGGCCAGCAGCTCGTCGCCGCCCACCAGTGCGGCGGTGCTGTAGTGGTGGCCCTTGGCCTGGAAGATCTGGTCGCGCTCAATCGCCCCGAACTGGCTGATGGCGCCGTCCACCGGGCAGATGAAGGGCGCGTCGGCCAGCGGTCGGGCGCCCGGCTTGAGCGCGCGGGTGAAGAAGTCATTGAAGCTGGCATAGGCAGCGGGGTTGGGGTCCGCGGCCTCGGCCATGTTCACGCCGTAGCGGCGGATGAACCACTTGATGACAGACTGCGTGCGCGCGCCGCCCTGCGAACGGGCCGCCGCCCCGGCCGCGCGGGTCATGAGGCCCTTGGGCATGAGGTACTGGGGCAGGACGGCAAGACGATCGGACACGGGCAGATCTCGGCAAAGATGCAACGGCGCGCAGTGTATTGCCGCGCGAACCTGCAAGGCGCGCGAAGGCATGGCGCGCCGACCCAGCCGTCGAGTGCAGTCACCCGTGGCCGCCGCGCGACGCATTGCCGGAACTGCACCGCAGCTCATGACACGCCAGCCGCCGTTGGTGTGCATGGGCGTGGCCGGCACCGCCGCGCTGTGGTTTGATTCGCGCTCCCGCGCGTCGGTCTGGCGGGTGCAGCCCGCCATCCGGATGCACCCTGCAGGCGTCGCACGAGACGCCATCCGCGAACGTTCCGCCCAAACCACCCCCCACAGGCTCACACCGACAGGCCCCGCACCCATGCTCTCGCCGCGCTCCTCCTTTCCCCTGGCTCCCATCACCCTGGCTGTCTCGCTCGCGCTGAGCGGCTGCGCCATCTCGGTGGAGGCGCCGCAGCCTGCACCTGCGCCCACTCAGGCGGCTGCGCCGGCTGCGGCAGCACCTGCCGCGCCGCGCCCTGCCGCTGCACCGGGTGCGCCCGGCGCTGCCCCGGCAGCTGGTGCGCCTGGTGCTGCTGCACCCGGAGCCACGCCACCCGCCGGTGCCGGTGCGCCGGCCCCCGGTGCACTGCGTCCGTTTGCGGAAATCAGCCGTGATGCCAAGCGCAAGGACGGCTTTATGCCGCTGTGGACCAAGGACGAGCGCGTGCTGATCGAGATCAGCCCCGAGCAGCTCAACAAGCCCATGTTCTTCACCGTGAACGTGATGAACGGCATCGGCGAACCGCAGCTCATGGGCGGCCTGATGGGCGGCAGCTGGGGCGTGGGCCGCAGCCAGGTGGTGGAGCTGCGCCGTGTGGGCAATACCCTGCAGGTGATTGCGCAGAACCTGGCCGGCGTGGCCAAGCCGGGCACCCCCAACGCGCTGTCGGTGGAGCAGAACTTCTCCGACAGCCTGATCGGCAGCATTCCGGTGCTGTCTGCCCCCCACCCCGAGCGCAAGACCTTCCTGGTGGAAGCCAACACGCTGCTGTTCACGGACATCCCCTACACGGGCGGCGTGCTGGAACGCAATTACCGCCAGAACTACGCCATTGATGCACGCAACAGCAGCATCGAGAAGACCTGGGCCGAGGCCGACCGCGTGGCCTTCAGCGTCAAGGCCCACTACGGCACCGCGCGCATTGCCACGCCGCAGCCGCCCATGCCGGGCGCCGCGCCGCTGCCCCCCGGGGCGCCTGTGCCCTCCGTGCCGGTGACGCTGCCCGATCCGCGCAGCCTGTTCTTCACGTACTACTACAGCTTCTCGTCCCTGCCGGCGCAGCCCATGCGCGCCCGCGCGGCCGACCCGCGCGTCGGCTTCTTCACCACCCCGGTCTGGGACTTCGACAACGAGAAATCCACCACCGCCCGCGTGCACCAGGTCAACCGCTGGCGCCTGGAGAAGAAGGACCCGAACGCCGCACTCTCCGAGCCCGTCAAGCCCATTACCTTCTGGCTCGACCGCAACATTCCCGAGCAGTACCGCGAGCCCATCCGCCAGGGCGTGCTGGAGTGGAACAAGGCCTTTGAGAAGGCCGGCTTCAAGAACGCGGTGCGCGTGGAACTGCAGCCGGCCGACGCCGACTGGGACACCGCCGACGTGCGCCGCGCCTCCATCCGCTGGCAGACCGTGCCGCGCTCGTCCTACGGCGCCATCGGCCCCTCGCAGGTCGATCCGCGCTCCGGCGAGATTCTGGACGCCGACATCGCCTTCGACGCCAATACCGTGCGCAACCTGCGCCTGTTTGCCACCGAAGCCGCCGGCACCCTGGCCGGTGCAGGCAACGCCAACATGATCCCCGGCACCGCCGCCGGCGAGCAGGCCTATTGCGACATCGGCGCGGCCTCGGCCCACGAGCTGGGCTTTGCACTCGATGTGCTCGAGTCCCGCGGCGACATCGACCTCGACAACAAGGACGCCGAGCAGTTCGTCTTCGGCTGGCTCAAGGAGACCGCCATGCACGAGGTGGGCCACACCCTGGGCATGCGCCACAACTTCCGCGCCTCCACCATCCACCCGCTGGCCAAGCTGCGCGACCCGGCCTTCGTCAAGGCCAACGGCATCACGGGTTCGGTCATGGAGTACCCGGCCTTCAACCTGAACCGTGCCGGCAAGCCGCAGGGCCCGTACTTCATGGAGACGGTCGGCCCCTACGACATCTGGGCCATCCAGTACGCCTACACCCCGTTCACGCCCGAGCAGGAAGCCGCCGAGCTGGCCAAGATCGCCGGCCGCAGCGCCGAGCCGCTGCTGGCCTACTCGTCCGACGAAGACAACTTCGAGGGCATGGACCCGCTGGTCAACCAGTTCGACCTGGGCGATGACCCGCTGGCCTTTGCCAAGGAGCGCTTTGCCATCGTCGATGACCTCTGGAGCCGCGCGCAGAGCCGCCAGCTCAAGCCGGGCCAGAGCTTTGCCACCCTGCGCCGCCAGGTGCAGCGCGGCATGACCGAAATGCGCCGTGCATCGAGCATCACCGCCCGTTATGTGGGCGGCGCCAACGTGGTGCGCGACTTCGCTGGCACCAACCGCAACCCGATCACGCCCGTGCCCGCCGTCAAGCAGCGCGAGGCCCTGCAGCTGCTGTCCACGAGCGTGCTATCGGCCAATGCCTTCAAGTTCAAGCCGGACTTCGTGCAGAAGCTCACCGCCACCCGCCTGGAGCAGAGCGATGCGGCAGCCGCCGGCGGCCCCGCGCCCACGACCGAGTACCGCCTGGCCAACGAAGTGCTGACCACCCAGCGCGCCGTGCTGGCCCAGCTGCTCAATGACCGCACGGCCACCAACCTGCTGGAGAACGCCCTGCGCGACACCGGCAACCCCATGCGCCTGTCCGAGGTGTACGAGACGGTGCGCGGCGCGGTGTGGTCTGAGCTGGCCAGCGGTGCCGACATCGGCCTGTTCCGCCGCAACCTGCAGCGCGAGCACGTGCGTGCGCTGAGCGAGCAGCTGGTGCGCCCCGCGCCCACCATGCCGGCCGACGCCAAGGCCCTGATGCGCGAACAGGCCCGCAGCCTGCTGGCGCAGCTCAAGGCCGCGGCCGCCAAGGGCAACCGCTCGCCGGAAGCCCGCGCCCACCTGGCCGAAAGCGCCAACACCCTGCAAGAGGCCCTGAGCGCACCGCTGATGCGCACCGGCGCCTGATCAGGCACGCAAGGACCCCCGCCCCGCATGAGTACCGTCACCCAGCTCTTTGACGCCGCCGGCCTCTCCAACGCCGAGCTCGCACACCTGTGCGGGCCCATGGACGAGAACCTGCGGCAGATCGAAGCCGGGCTCGACGTGACGATTGCGCGGCGGGGCGCGCAGTTCACCGTGCGCGGCACCGGCATCACCACCGGCCGCGCCCTGCGCGTGCTGGAGCGCTTTGCCGGCGTGGCGCACCGCGCCATTGATGTGGAAGAAATCCAGCTCGCCATGATCGAGATGGGCGCCGCCCAGCCGATCAGCATCGATGGCGAAGGCACTGAAGGCACCGTGCTGCGCGTGCGCCGCGCGGGCCTGACCGGCCGCACCCCCAATCAGCGCCAGTATCTGCAGCAGATCCTGGGGCACGACATCAGCTTCGGCATCGGCCCCGCCGGCACCGGCAAGACCTATCTGGCCGTGGCCTGCGCCGTGGACGCCCTGGAGCGCGAGGCGGTCAAGCGCATCGTGCTCACCCGCCCGGCCGTGGAAGCCGGCGAGCGTCTGGGCTTTCTGCCCGGCGACCTCGCCCAGAAGGTGGACCCGTACCTGCGCCCGCTGTACGACGCGCTCTACGATCTCTACGGCCTGGAGCGCACGCAGAAGGCCATCGACAAGCAGATCATCGAGATCGCGCCCCTGGCCTACATGCGTGGCCGCACCCTTAACAACAGCTTCATCATTCTCGACGAGAGTCAGAACACCACGCTCGAGCAGATGAAGATGTTC
>JAIXTA010000005.1 GCA_027484405.1 Burkholderiales bacterium | reverse complement strand
CGAACGTGCAGTGGGCGCCGGACTACAACAAGAGCAAGCGCGTGAACCTTGACACGCTCACGCGCGAAGAAGTGGCCAGCTGGCTACCCGGCGACACGCTGCTGCTCTCAGGCAAGATGCTCACCGGCCGCGATGCTGCGCACAAGCGCATCCAGGACATGCTGGCCAAGGGCGAAAAGCTGCCGGTGGACTTCACCAACCGTGTCATCTACTACGTCGGCCCGGTGGATCCGGTGCGCGACGAGGTGGTCGGCCCCGCCGGCCCGACCACGGCCACGCGCATGGACAAGTTCACCGACATGATGCTCGCCAAGACGGGGCTGATCGCGATGATCGGCAAGGCCGAGCGCGGCCCGGTCGCCATCGATTCCATCAAGCAGCACAAGAGCGCCTACCTCATGGCCGTGGGCGGCGCCGCCTACCTCGTGGCCAAGGCCATCAAGGGCGCCAAGGTCGTCGGCTTTGCCGACCTGGGGATGGAAGCCATCTATGAATTCGAGGTTAAGGACATGCCGGTGACCGTGGCCGTGGACGCCCTGGGTACCTCCGTGCACAACACAGGCCCGAAGGAATGGCAGGCCAGGATCGGCACGATTCCGGTCGCCACGGCCTGACTCGACGCCCCCGGGCGGGCCGCAGCGCATCGCTCGCGGCGCCCGGCTGCCCCCCTGCTCATGCAGCCCCGCCGAGCGGCTTGCGGCGTGACATGCATCACTCGATTTGAGACCCCGAAACTGCCCGAGATCCGCTTGCTGCAAGCGGGAATCGGGCATTTTAGATATTCAATCAAACGTTGAAAAACGGGCCGCCCAAGGCAGGATCTTCAAAAATCATTTGAAAATCAGGCGGCCGGGATGCGCTGCTCTGCCTGCAGCGCCGCCGCCTGCGCCTGACCGGCAGGCATGTCGAGGCGGCGCAGCACCCACCACGCCACGACGAAGAACAGGCCAGTCACCAGCATCGCCGCGCGGTGATTGCCCTCCGTCACCCAGGTGATCACGCCATAGGTCACTGGCCCGATCACGGCAGCCAGGCGGGTAGCAAACGCCCAGAGGCCGAAGAACTCGGCCAGCATCGACGGCGGCGCCAGCAGCGCCACCATGGCGCGGCCGCAGCTCTGCGAGGAGCCCATCGCCAGCCCGGCAAACACGGCAGCCACCCAGAACAATGCTGCGCTGCGCGCGACGTAGGCTAGCCCCACCATCAGGATCCAGGCAGCCAGCGTGATGGTCAGCGCGCGCCGGTGCCCCACACGATCCTGCAGATAGCCGAAGCCAAACGCGCCCAGCGCTGCGGCAATGTTCACCAGGAAGACCAGCACCATGGTTTGTGTCTGCGTGAAGCCCATCACCTCTGCGGCGTACACCGCCGCCAGGGTGATGACGACCGAAATGCCTGCCTGATAGAGCACGCCGCACGCGAGCAGGCGACCAAACTGCGGGACTCTGCCGAGCTTGCGATAGCTGTGCCATAGCTGTTGCAGGCCGCTCTCATCGGGCGGATGCACGGGCGCCCCGGCCTGCCCGGCACGCTCGCGCAGGAGCGCAAATGTCAAGAGGCTGGCTGCTGCAAACACCGCGGCCGTGATGAGCATGGTGCCAGGGACGAACTGTTCGGGCGAGGCACCGGCCTTCTGCTGCTGCATGACCCAAACCAGAGACAGCCCCAGAGTCAGCATGCCGCCGAAGTAGCCGAAGCTCCAGCCCCATCCGGAGACTGTGCCCACGTGGCTGGGCCGCGCGAGCTCGGGCAGGAAGGCGCCGTTCAGCGTCTCGCCCAGGCTGAAGGCGTAGTTGGTAAGAATGATCAGCGCAACCGCCAGCCAGAGATCGCCGCGCCCAACCAGAGCAAGCCCTGCGGTTCCCAGCACGCAGGCGGCGGTAGCCGCCCCCAGAAGCAGCTTCTTGCGGCCGAGGCGATCCGCGTACGCACCAATCCCCGGCGCGGTCAGCATCACAAGCAAGGAAGACACGCCAAGCGTCAGCGTCCACGCCAGCGTGCCCCAGCCCTGCCCTTGCGCCACCACGCCCACGAAGTAGGCGTTGAACACTGCTGTCAGCACCACCGTCGTGTAGCCGGAGTTGGCAAAGTCGTAGGCCGCCCAGCCGAAGACCTCCCGGCGCTGCACGCCGTCGTTCAGTACGGTGCGTGCGATCTCATTGTTCATGTTGATGTCTTCCTCCCCCGCCGGCGCACGGCTCTGAAGGCCGCAGCCGCAGGCTGGCGGTCGTCGCCAGCGTTGTAGCCGCAGCTGGCGCGCGCACCGCTTGGTGTTTACGCGCACGCGCTTGCGGCGCCCTCATCATGCGCTGTCGAGACGGCGAAGCGATGACAGCTGCCCAGCGGCCACACAAAAATGAAAGACGGCACCCGAAGGTGCCGTCAGTCGCATGCGCTGGGCGGCTCTGCTCAGCCGGCTTCCACTTCACCCAGATAGGCGGCACGCACCTTCGGGTCGGTCAGCATGTCGCGGGCGGCACCGTTCATGGTCACCAGACCGGAGTCCATGACGTAGCCGCGATCGGCCGCTTCGAGCGCCAGCTTGGCGTTCTGCTCGACGAGCAGCATCGGCACGCCTTGCGCCTTGACCGTGCGGATCACCTCGAAGACCTTCTCGACCATGATCGGCGAGAGCCCCATCGACGGCTCGTCGAGCAGCAGCAGCTTGGGCCGGCTCATCAGCGCGCGCGCCATCGCCAGCATCTGCTGCTCGCCGCCGGACATCGTGCCCGCGAGCTGGTTGGCCCGCTCCTTGAGACGAGGAAACACCGTAAACCACTTGTCGATGTCGTCCTTGATGCCTTGTGCGTCATTGCGTACGAAGGCCCCCATCTGCAGGTTCTCGACAATGGTCATCCGAGTGAACACGCCGCGGCCCTCCGGAACCATGGCCAGGCCCTGTTCGACCAGCTTGAATGAAGCGGTCCCGGTGACGGGCTGACCGAAATACAGGACTTCGCCACCTGCGGGCCGCAGCACGCCGGTGATCGCCTTCAGAGTGGACGTCTTGCCGGCGCCGTTGGCACCGATAAGCGTGACCAGCTCGCCGTCACGCACTTCGAGATCGATACCCTTGACGGCCTGGATGCCGCCGTAGGCCACCTTCAGGCCGTTGACATTGAGCACGGCCTGCGCTGTGGTTTGCGTCATGTCGCTTGCTCCTTAGTGCGCCGTGCCGAGGTAGGCCTCGATCACCTTGGGATCACGCTGCACCGTGTCGGGTGCACCCTGCGCAATCAGCTTGCCGTAGTCGAGCACCGAGACCTTGTCACACAGACCCATGACCAGCTTCACGTCGTGCTCGATGAGCAGGATGGTCTTGCCTTCGCCAGAGATCTTCTCGAGCAACTGGCGCAGCATCACCTTCTCGGTTGCGTTCATGCCTGCGGCAGGCTCGTCGAGCGCAAGCAACAGCGGGTCGGTGGCGAGTGCGCGGGCAATCTCCAGTCGGCGTTGATCGCCGTACGAGAGAGTGCGCGCCTGGAAGTTGGCGTACTTGCTGATGCCGACGTAATCCAGAAGTGCCATGGCGCGCTCGCGAATGCTGGATTCCTCTCGCTTGAAAGACGGCAGCTTGAGGATCGCACCCCAGACACCGCTCTTGCTGCGCACGTGGCGACCCACCATCACATTTTCCAGCGCCGTCATGTCCGGGAACAAACGAATGTTCTGGAAGGTGCGCGCAATGCCCGCCTTGGCCACCTCATGAACGGCTCGCGGCGAATAGGGCTTGCCGCCCAGTGTGAAGCTGCCGGAGTCCGGCGTGTACAGGCCGGTGATGACGTTGAAGAAGGTGGTCTTGCCGGCACCATTCGGGCCGATCAGACCGTAGATGTGCCCCTTCTCAACCTCGATGCCGACCTCAGAGAGTGCCTGAAGCCCGCCAAAGCGCTTGTTCACACCCTTGACTGAAAGAAGGATCTCACTCATGCGCGGCTCCCGTCCGACTTGAGTGCAGGCGCAATGCCGTGCTCCGGCGCGGGCCACAAGCCCTTGGGTCGATACAGCATGATGATCACCATGGCCAGACCGAAGATCAGGAATCGGAAGACCTCGGGCTCGAGCAGGTTCTTGATGAATGTGACGAGGTAACCATCCGCGCCGCCAGACAGAGGCAGCACGATGTTGTTGAGCACAAACTCACGGAATGGGGGTAGGCCATGGCGTAGCACCTCGGGCAGCGCGGCTAGGAGCACCGCGCCCAGGATCACACCCGGGATGTGACCGATCCCGCCCAGCACCACCATGGCCAGCACCACGATGGACTCGTTCAGGCTGAATGACTCCGGGGAGACGAACTGCTGGAACGCCGAGAACATCGCACCCGCTACGCCGCCGAAGGTCGCGCCCATTGCGAAGGCCAGAAGCTTGGTATTGCGGGTGTTGATGCCCATGGCCTTGGCGGCGATCTCATCCTCGCGGATGGCCATCCATGCACGGCCGACACGCGAATCCTGCAGACGGATGCAGATCAGGATAGTGATGATCGTGAGCGCGAGAAACAGGTAGTAGTACATGTACACGCCATGGATCCGCATGCCGAGGACCTCGACGTAGCCTCCGGAGCCCGCCCCGCCTGCAAACGGCACGCCGAACATGGATACCGGATCGATCTTGTTGATCCCCTGGGGCCCGTTGGTGATGTTGAGCGGCGCGTTCAGGTTCAGCATGAAGATCCGGATGATCTCTCCAAAGCCGAGGGTCACGATGGCCAGGTAGTCGCCGCGCAGCTTCAACGTAGGTGCACCGAGCAGCACACCGAAGATGGCGGCCAGTCCGGCGCCGAGCGGAATTACCCACCAGATGCTGACATGCAGACCATCGGGAAAGGCCGCCGCAATCGCGGGGAACTGCTCCCAAAGGTGAGGACTCGCGAGGAGTGCGTACATGTATGCGCCCAGGGCATAGAAGGCGATGTAGCCCAAGTCAAGCAGACCAGCAAAACCCACCACGATGTTCAGGCCGAGGGCGAGCATCACGTAGAGCAGCGCGAAATCCAGGATGCGGACCCAGGCGTTTCCGCCCTGCC
Source organism: Burkholderiales bacterium (assembly GCA_027484405.1). GTDB lineage: Bacteria > Pseudomonadota > Gammaproteobacteria > Burkholderiales > Burkholderiaceae_C > Piscinibacterium. Next base: position 22,225 of record JAIXTA010000005.1, on the reverse strand, counting down.
CCACGATCCAGGGCAGCATGATCAATGCTGCAGCGATCAGCATCGTGCCCATGTAGGCCTTCTGCGGGGACGCGTTCTTGCCGAAGACTGAATTCATCAACATCTGTGCCGCTCCCGAATCAAGCGCGATCTGCCACGCGTTCACCCATGATCCCGGACGGCCGGAACACGAGCACGATGATCAGCACCACAAAGGCGAAGATGTCCTGGTAGTGACTCCCAAGCACGCCACCGGTCCACGTGCCGATATAGCCTGCGCCGATGCTCTCAACCAGACCGAGGACCAAGCCGCCGACCACGGCACCATAGATGTTTCCGATCCCACCGAGCACGGCGGCAGTGAAGGCCTTCAAGCCCGGCATGAAGCCCATGGAGAAGTGTGCCGTGTAGTAGTTCGCGGCAAGCAGGATGCCCGCTATCGCCGCAAGGGCAGCGCCGAGCGCAAAAGTGGCCACGATGACGCGGTTGGAGTCCACGCCCATCAGGCCGGCAACACGGGGGTTTTCTGCCGTGGCGCGCATTGCGCGGCCCAGCTTGGTCTTCTCGACAAGAAGCACGAGCGCAAGCATCACGATCGCCGACACGATGATGATGGTCAGTTGCGTGGGGGTGATCAGGATCGGACCGAACTTCATCGGCGCGGCCGGCAGCAGCTGCGGCACCACATGAAAGTTCCGGCCCCAGACGATCATGGCCACCGTTTGCAGAACGATCGACACGCCGATCGCGGTGATCAGCGGTGCCAGTCGCGGTGCGTTGCGCAAAGGGCGGTAGGCGACGCGCTCGATGAAAACATTCAAGAGCATGCACACGGGGATGGCCGCGCCTGTACCGAGAAGCATCAAGGTCCAGCCCGGGGTGTCAGGGGCAAATCCGACCACCAGTTTGATGACCGAAAGTGCCGTCAGCGCGCCGACCATCAGCACATCACCATGGGCGAAATTGATGAGCTGCAAGATGCCGTAAACCATTGTGTAGCCCAGCGCGATCAGCGCATATACGCTGCCGAGCACAAGCCCGTTCACGATCTGCTGAATGAGTACTTCCATGTGGCAGAGGCTCCCCAATGCTGTGGTTGTTTGGCAGAGGCATGAACCGCCCCGGCTTGGCGACGCAAACGGTTTCCCGAGGCGTGCTGCGGCCACCCGACGCCGCTTTGGCTGACCCCGCCGATCCTGGAGCCGCCAAGGGTGGCGCATTGTAGGCACAAGGCTCTAGGGGAGATTCGCGCGCTTGTTCAGGACTCACCCGGAGATCAATCGAAGAATTTCACGCCTTGATTCGCTGGATTCGATTTCATATGAATGAATCGATTCATTCGCTTGGCTGAGTTTCTTCCATCAGAATCAGATTTTCTGTTCTTCTTTCCAATCATTTGATTCATTCCCTCCACTTAACTTGAATCACATCTGTGGCGCCATGACAACCTAGAATTTGCGTCGTCTCAACACAACCCTGTGCCCAGTCAGCCAATGAAAGTCATTGTTCTCGGTTCCGGCATCATCGGCGTAGCGACTGCATGGTTCGCCGCACAGCAAGGGCACGAAGTCATCGTCATCGATAGGCAACCAGGTCCGGCACAGGAAACCAGCTTCGCAAACGGCTGCCAGATCTCGGTCAGCTATGCGGAACCCTGGGCCAGCCCCGGTGCGCTGCTCAAGCTCGTCAAGTGGCTCGGCAAGGAAGATGCCCCGCTGCTGTTCCGCCCTCGCCCCGAGCTCTCGCAGTGGCTGTGGGGCATGCGCTTTCTGCGCGAGTGCACCCCCGCACGTGTTCGTCACAACATCCAGAACCTGGTGGGCATGTGCGCCTACAGCCGCGACGTGCTGCAGAGCTTGCGTCGAGAACTCTCACTGGAGTACGACCATCTAGAGCGCGGCATCGTCAACTTCTACACCTCACATGAGGAAGCCGAAGGCGCAGACCGCAACGCTGCAGTAATGCGCCAGCTTGGTTGCAATCGCCATGTCATCAGCAAGGATGAGGTGTTGCGGATCGAACCGGCGCTGATGCCGATCGCGGATCGGATCGTCGCCGGCGACTACACGGCCGAAGACGAAACCGGTGACATCTACAAGTTCACGCTCGCGCTCACCGAGCACTGCAAGGCGCGCGGCGTGCAGTTCCACTTCAATCACCAGATCACGCGGCTCGTGCGTGAGGGTTCGCGGGTGGTCGGAGTCGAGGTGATCGGCGCAGACGGCAAGTACCGGACCGAGCGTGCCGATGCCTACGTGGCGGCATTGGGCAGCTTCACGCCCTTCATGCTCGACACGGCGGGTGTGTCGGTACCGATCTACCCCACCAAGGGCTACTCGGCGACCTTCAAGATCACCGACTCGTCCAAGGCGCCCTGGGTGTCGGTGGCCGACTCGAACTTCAAGATGGTTTTCACGCGCATCGGCGACCGTCTGCGCATTGCGGGTACCGCGGAGCTCAATGGCTGGAATCGCGAGCTCAGTCCCGCGCGCTGTGAAGCCTTGCGGCGCCGTACACGCGAGCTGTTCCCCGAGGCCTGCGACTATGACTCGCCCCTGTACTGGACAGGCCTGCGTCCATCAACGCCGTCGAACATTCCCTTGATTGGCCGTACGCGAATCGAGAATCTCTATGTCAATGCAGGGCATGGCACGCTGGGCTGGACCATGGGCTGCGGCTCCGGCAAGGCCATGGCCGACATTCTGTCAGGCCGCACGCCCGAGGTGGATTTCGCCTTTACCGGGGACGTACCGCGCGCTGCGCCGGGAGCAGGCCGCCGCGCAGCGGTTTCCGCCTGAGCAGCCCTGGACTGCCAAGCCGCGCTCCGGCTTTGCATGCTCAGCGAGATGAGCGCTTGCGCGCCGACTTGGGCGCAGCCACCGCGGTCTGCCCTGCGGGCTTGGCGGCAGGCGGCTCGGGGATTCGCACTTCGAGTTGATTGGCCCGCTCATCAAAGGCAATCCGATTCGTGAACTTCGTGCGCTTGAGCGGATAGCGGCTTTCAAAGTGCCTCACGTTGCCACTGGCCGACAGCACACGCCGAATGAACTGGTAGTACGCCTCGATGTTCGCGACGTGCAGGATCAGGAAGAAGTCGAAGGCGCCCGTCACGAAATAGCACTGCAACACCTCGGGCTCGTCCTGGATCCGACGCTCGAACTGAGACGCAGCCTCATCGCTCTGGTCATGCAGGGACACATCGAGAAACGCGTACATGCCCAGACCAAGGCTGATCGGATCGACCAGCGACACATCCGCAGAAACGACGCCCTGAATCCGCAAGTCGCGAAGACGCCGTACCAGGGTCGGCTGCGACACGTGCAGCAACTGGGCGAGCTCGCGGGTGGTCCGCTGGTTGTTCTGCTGAAGAAGATTGAGCAGCTTTCGGTCGGTCTTGTCGAGCTTCAGAACGGCCATGGTGCGAGTCTCTGTCTCAAGAAGTTGCCTGCTACGCTGGATTTCAGCTTACCCAGAGGACGGCCGCCCTGCCTGCCACCATGAGCGCTCGAAACTACCACCCCGACACCCTCGCGATCCATCCAGAACTTGCCGGCGGCGTCGCAGACGGATTCCGAAACCTGTCGACACCGGTGCATCGCACCTCGACGGTCGTGTTCGAAAGCAGTTCACGCTTCAAGGACCGCAAGCGCGAATCGCCCTGGGTCTATGGCACCTTCGGTACGCCGACCACGCGTGCGCTGGAAGTCCAGCTCAACATCGCCGAGGGCGCGGCGGACACGTGCCTGGCACCAAGCGGACTGGCAGCGATCACCTTGACGTACCTTGCGATGCTTCGCTCGGGCGACCACGTGCTCGTGCCGCGCAACGTCTACACACCAAGCCGCAGCTTCGCCACCGAAGTTCTGCCCCAGCTGGGGATCGAATCGGATTTCTACGATCCCCTGGACCTCGCAAGTCTCGCCGCAGCCATTCGTCCAAATACCCGCCTGCTGTGGGTCGAGACGCCGGGCTCGGTCAGCTTTGAAGTGTGCGATCTGCCCGCCCTGTGCGCACTTGCGCGGGCGCGAGGCATCCGTGTGGCTGTTGACAACACGTGGAGCGCTGGACGGCTGCTCAAGCCGCTCGCTCTTGGCGCGGACATCTCCATCCAGGCGCTGACCAAGTACCACGCCGGCCATGGCGATCTCGTGATGGGCTCGGTGAGCTGCCGTGAAGCCGCACTGGGTGAGCAAGTTCGTCGCACTCGAAACGCCCTGGGCCTGAGCGTAAGCAGCGACGACTGCTTCCTGGTCCTGCGCGGAATGCAGACGATGAGCCTGCGTCTGGACGAACTGGGACGCCGTACGCTCGCGGTGGCGCATTGGCTCGCCGAGCAGAAGTTGGTCGCTCGCGTGTTGCACCCCGCACTGCCCGGCTGCCCCGGGCATGCGCTCTGGCAGCGAGACTTTTCCGGCGCCGCGAGCGTGTTCTCTTTCGAGTTCGCGCCGAGCGTCTCGTCGGAGGCGGCCGACCGGTGGGTGGACCGCCTGCAGGTGTTTCGCATCGGCGCTAGCTGGGGCGGCACTTGCAGTCTGGCGCTGCGCATGAATGTCGCGGCGGACTGGCCGGTGCTCAGGGGGCAGCTCGTCCGCCTGAACATCGGCCTTGAGCATCCGGGTGATCTCTTCACCGACTTGAGTGATGCGTTCGAAGCACTCGCGGCGGAGCACCAGGACGTCACATTAAAGGCGGTGTGACGCACTGCGACCCGACAGCGTCGCGCCGAGCCATCGAGGGTTTGCACTGACTTCGGCCGACAGATGACAAACGTTTTACATGCACGCGGCGGATCAGGTATGTTCGCCGGGTCTTGGATCGACCCAGACTATGCCGCCGTGACTCACACGTCGCGGCTGACTACTCCCAAGGAGGAACCATGCATTTCAAGAAATCGATGATCTTTGCAGCCATGGCCGGTACCCTGGCCTTCGCCGCTGCAGCCCAGCAAGAGCTGGTTGTGCGTATCGGCCACGTGGCCCCGACCTCGGGTCCGCAGGCGCACTACGGCAAGGACAACGAGAACGGCGCCCGCATGGCGATCGAGGACCTCAACAAGCGCAACATCACCGTCGCAGGCCGCAAGGTCCGCTGGGTGCTTCAGGCAGAAGATGACGCAGCGGATCCGAAGCAGGGCACCGCCGCCGCCCAGAAGCTGGTCGACGCCAAGGTCAACGCTGTGGTCGGTCACCTGAACTCCGGTACCACGCTGCCCGCCTCGGCCATCTACAACCAGGCTGGCATCGCACAGATCACCCCGTCTGCCACGAACCCCCGCATCGCTCAGCAGGGTTTCAACACCTTCTTCCGTATTCTGGCCAATGACAACGCACTGGGTGCCGGTCTGGCCCTGTACGGCGGCAAGTCGCTGAACGCCAAGAACGTGGCTGTGATCGACGACCGCACCGCCTACGGTCAGGGCGTCGCAGATGTGTTCGCACGCACCGCCGAAGCCAACGGCCTGAAGATCGTTGCCCGCGAGTTCACCAATGACAAGGCCACGGACTTCAACGCCATTCTGACCAAGATCCGTGCTGCCAACCCGGACATCATCTTCTACGGCGGCATGGACCCGCAGGCTGGCCCGATGCTGCGTCAGATGAAGGCGCTGGGCATCAATGCCAAGTTCATGGGCGGCGACGGCATCTGTACCGACAAGCTCACCGAGCTGTCGGGCGGGGCCAACAACGACACCGTGTTCTGTGCAGAAGGTGGCGCATCGCTCGCCAAGATGCCTGGTGGCACCGAGTGGCGCAAGCGCTACGACGCCCAGTTCCCGGGCCAGTTCCAGGTCTACTCGCCCTACGTGTACGACGCCGTCATGATGATCGCCGACGCCGTGCAGAAGGCAGGCTCTGCTGAGCCCGCGAAGATTCGCGAACAGCTGGCCAAGATCGACTACCAGGGCGTGACGGCGCGCATTTCGTTCGACAGCATTGGCGAAATCCGCAACCCTGCCATGACGATCTACACGTACCGGGGTGGCAAGAAGATCGCTCTGAACTGATCCGGTTCAGCGCACAAAAAAAGCGCCAGCTCTGCTGGCGCTTTTTTCATTTGGGCACTCAGACTGCGCGGCGTGCCTGCACGCGCTCAGCTCAGCGGGCGCGCTTGCGATCACGCTCGAGCTGCTCCTTGACCCGGCGCTCCTTGGCCTTGGCCAGCTCATCGTGTGCCTTCTTCTTGTCGAGTCCGAACATGGGTTCGATGATCTCGAAGAACACGAATGCCACGATCAGCGGGACCAGAATCCACCACCACGAAATTGTGGCAAACGGGCCCACTTCGAAATACTTCAACAGAACGAGAACAAGACCGATCCAGACCAGTGGCATCGTGTACCTCAGAGCCCTCTCAGGTTTAGTGATAGCCCTAACGTTGCGCCACAACGCCAGATTCGTCAACCCGGCTGCCTACAATCCGTCGAGGAGTGTGACCGGGCGTTGCCGCTGTCGGCGGATTGCCTATGCGGTCCGTTCCCCGTACGTATCCAGCGCTGTCTGCCACACACAGCCCATGACCGGAGTCCTGAAGAAGATGAAGCTCACCCTCGCTACGTTGGCTGCCATTGCCGGCCTGCTCATTGCGCCCACTGCATCGGCAAGCCCCGAACTTGCTCGCAGCAAGAACTGCATGGCGTGCCACGCTGTCGACAAGAAGCTCGTCGGCCCGTCCTACAAGGACGTCGCAGCGAAGTACGCCAACGACAAGGACGCGGTGACCAAGCTGGCCAAGAAAATCCGCGAAGGCGGCGTCGGCAGCTTCGGCCAGATTCCCATGCCGGCCAACCCGCAGGTCTCGGAGGCTGAAGCCCGCACCCTGGCCACCTGGGTCATGGCGCAAAAGTAAGCCGGCCTTGCAGCAATGAAAACGGGGAGCCTTGGCTCCCCGTGTGTTCTTTTGGTCGAAGGATTCCGGCCGCAGCTCAGAGATCAAGCGACGCATCCGTCACCGCGCCCTTGGAGGCCGTGGAGGCGAGCTTGGCGAACTTGGCAAGAACACCTCGCGTGTAGCGAGGCGGACGCGGCGTCCAGGCGGCGCGGCGCTTGGCCATCTCTTCGTCGCTGATGTTCAGCTGCAGCAGCAGCTTGTGCGCATCGATCGTGACCGAGTCGCCCTCCTGGATCAGCGCGATTGGCCCGCCCACGGCGGCTTCGGGCGCCACGTGGCCGACCACCATGCCCCAGGTGCCGCCGGAGAAACGGCCATCGGTGATCAGGCCCACGCTCTCGCCCAGGCCCTGGCCGATCAGCGCAGACGTCGGAGAGAGCATCTCGCGCATGCCCGGCCCGCCCTTCGGGCCTTCATAGCGGATCACCACTACGTCGCCGGCCTTGATGGCACGCGCCATGATGGCCGCCATGGCTTCGTCCTCGCTGTCGAAGACGCGGGCCGGCCCGGTGATGCTCGGGTTCTTCAGACCGGTGATCTTGGCCACGCAGCCTTCCGGAGACAGATTGCCCTTCAGGATGGCAAGGTGGCCTTGCGGGTACAGGGCCTTGTCGACGCTGCGGATCACGTCCTGGTCTGCACGCGGCGTGCTTGGCACATGGGCCAGCTCCTCGGCCATCGTGCGGCCGGTGATCGTCATGCAGTCACCGTGCAAGAGGCCGGCATCCAGCAGGATCTTGAGCACCTGCGGAATGCCGCCGGCCTTGTGCAGGTCCACGGCGAGATACTTGCCCGAGGGCTTCATATCGCAGATGACCGGCACCTTGCGGCGCATGCGCTCGTAGTCGTCGATCGTCCATTCCACTTCAGCGGCGTGGGCAATGGCCAGGTAGTGCAGCACCGCGTTGGTGGAGCCCCCCGTGGCCATGATGCAGGCCACGGCGTTCTCGATGCTCTTGCGCGTGGTGATGTCGCGCGGCTTGATGCCCTTCTTCACCGCCTCGACCAGTACGCGCGCCGCCTCGGCGGTGGACACCACCTTTTCGTCATCCGGGTTGGCCTGGGTGCTCGAGTACATCAGGCTCATGCCGAGTGCCTCGAAGCTGGAGCTCATGGTGTTGGCGGTGTACATGCCGCCACATGAGCCGCTGCCGGGAATGCAGCGCTGCTCGATCTGCTCGAAGTCCTCCTGGCTCAGATTGCCCGCGGAAAACTGGCCCACGGCCTCGAAGGCGCTGACGATATTGAGGTCCTGACCCTTGTAGTGCCCGGCCTTGACCGTGCCGCCATAGACGTAGATACCCGGCACGTTGGTGCGTGCCATGGCGATCATGCCGCCCGGCATGTTCTTGTCGCAGCCGCCGATCACGACCACGCCGTCCATCCACTGGCCCATCACACAGGTCTCGATGGAGTCTGCGATCACCTCGCGGGACACCAGTGAGTACTTCATGCCCTCGGTGCCCATGCCGATGCCATCCGAGATGGTGGGCGTGCCGAAGAGCTGCGCGTTGGCATTGGCGCCCTTGATGGCGTCGACCGCAGCATCCGCCAGACGCTGTAGCCCGCTGTTGCAGGGCGTGATGGTGGAGTGGCCATTCGCCACGCCGATCATGGGCTTGTCGAAGTCTTCCTTCTTGTAGCCCATGGCGTAGTACATGGCGCGGTTGGCGCTGCGTTGCACCCCTTGGGTGACGTTCTTTGAGCGATCGTTGTGCGGCATGGTCGTGTGTCTGTGCGATTGGTTCGGCGCGAATACATAGGCGCGAATGAATGGGCGCGCGTGAAGCGACATGGGCTGACTCGGAGGCCAGCGGGTCCCGTCCGGGCGGGCTGGAACTGCTCAGACGGAGCGTTCGCAATGATGCTGCGAGCGGTGTGCAGGGCTTTCGGCTCGGGGTGCGGGCCGGCGCCGGGACAGCTTGAAACAACTCGATAGAGCCTCTGGCTTATTCTACGCAGCCTCTTCCCATGCCCAAGGCCGTTTCGGCCACCGCACCATGCCCATGCAGCACCCCGCCTTCGACCCCGTGGCCATCAGCCTGGGGCCTGCGGCCGTCCACTGGTACGGCCTCATGTACCTCGTGGCCTTCGTGCTGTTTTATCTGCTGGGCAGGCACCGCATCGTCAAGGGCACTACCAACCTCACGCTGCAGGACCTCGAAGACCTCGTCTTCCTGGGCGCGCTGGGCGTCATCCTGGGCGGGCGCATCGGCTACATCCTGTTCTACGACCTGGCCACGCACCTGCAGAACCCGCTGCAGATCTTCATGATCTGGAAGGGCGGCATGAGCTTTCACGGTGGCTTCCTGGGTGTGCTGGTGGCCATGTGGTGGTTCTCGCGCACGCGCAAGCGCGCCTGGCTGGACATCACCGACTTCATCGCCCCGCTGGTGCCCACCGGGCTGGCGGCCGGGCGCATGGGCAACTTCATCAACGGCGAACTCTGGGGCCGCGTGACCGACCCGACCGCCTTCTGGGCCATGCTCTTTCCGCAGGCCCGCAATGCGGATGCCGCGCTGGCCGCGGCCAACCCCAGCCTCATGCCGCTGCTGCAGCAGTACGGCGCCCTGCCCCGGCACCCCAGCCAGCTCTACCAGTTTGCGCTGGAAGGCCTACTGCTGTTCATCATCCTGTGGGTGTATTCGTCTCGCCCACGCGCCACGGGCGCCGTGAGCGGCGTGTTCCTCATTGGCTACGGCAGCTTCCGCTTCATTGCCGAATTCGCCCGCCAGCCCGACGCACAGCTGGGTTTGCTCGCGGGCGGTCTGTCCATGGGCCAATGGCTCTCGCTGCCGATGATCCTGGGCGGCATCGGTCTGTGGGCCTGGGCGGTGCGTGGAGGTACGGGCAAGTCTTGATGCGCCGCAGGGCTTAGGGCGGGCAAGCTGGCGTAAAAGCATGTCATCAAATCGTGACATCAAGTTGTCACACTCCGCGGATGACCGAACCCATGGCCAAAAACAAAGCCCAGCGCAAGACGGCACCCAAGGCAGCCCGCAAGGTGTCTGCCGCAAAGACTGAAAAAGCGCCGGCGGCCAAGCCCAAGGCCACAGTGCGCCCCGCCACGGCAGAGCCGCTGGCCCTGCCTGCAGAAGCCACCCTGCCCGCCCCGCCTGCCCGACGCGAACTGCTCAACCGCGAACTGGCCATCCTGCAGTTCAACCGCCGCGTGCTGGCCCAGGCCAAGCGCGACGATGTCCCCCTGCTCGAGCGCCTGCGCTACCTGTGCATCGTGTCGTCCAACCTGGACGAGTTCTTCGAGATCCGGATCTCCGACTACCTGCCCCTGAACGGCAAGGCCCCCGAGATGCCCGACGCCGCCCGCTGGGTGGGCCCGGTGTTTGCCGAGGCCCAGGCCCTGGTGCAGGAGCAGTACGAGGTGCTCGCGCGCACGCTCATGCCCATGCTCAAGAAGGAAGGCATCGAGATCCTCTCGCACGCTGAGCGCGACGCCGCGCAGATGGCCTGGGTGGCCGACTTCTTCCAGCGCGAGGTGCGGCCCCTGCTGATCCCGATCGCACTCGACCCCGCGCACCCTTTCCCGCAGGTGGCCAACAAGAGCCTGAACTTCATCGTGCGGCTGTCGGGCAAGGACGCCTTCGGCCGCGAGAACTCGATCGCCATCGTCAAGGTGCCGCGCGTCGTGCCGCGCGTCATCCGCCTGCCGGACAAGGTCAGCAAGGGCAAGCAGGTGTTCGTGCTGCTCTCGAGTGTGATTCGCGCGCACCTGCACGAGCTCTTCCCGGACCGCGAGGTGGAAGGCTTCTCGCAGTTCCGCGTCACGCGCGACAGTGATCTGTCGGTGGACGAGCAGGATGTGACGAACCTGCGCCAGGCCCTGCGCCTGAACCTCACGGCGCGGCACTTCGGCAACGCGGTGCGTCTGGAGGTGGGCAGCGCCTGCCCGCCCGATCTCTCGGACTTTCTGCTCAAGCAGTTCAGCCTGCCGGCGGAGGCCCTGTTCCGCATCAATGGCCCGGTGAACCTGGTGCGCTTCACGACCATGATCGACCAGGTCACCGTCTCGCCCAAGAGCACGCTGCTGTTTGCGCCGTACGCGGCCCAGTGGCCCAAGTCCGTGCCGGCGGCCGCGTCCATTTTCGATACCCTGCAGAAGGGCGACGTGCTGCTGCACCACCCCTTCGAGAGCTTCGACCCCGTGGTCAGCTTCCTGCGCCAGGCCGTGGCCGACCCGCAGGTGCTCGCCATCAAGATGACCATCTACCGCGCCGGCAGCGACTCCGTGCTCATGGACCTGCTGATCGAGGCCGCGCGCCGCGGCAAGGAAGTCACGGCCGTGGTCGAGCTCAAGGCACGCTTTGACGAAGAAGCCAACATCAACTGGGCCGAGCGCCTGGAGAGCGTGGGCGCGCAGGTCGTCTATGGCGTGGTGGGCCTCAAGACCCACGGCAAGGCCCTGCTCATCACCCGGCGCGAGGGCAAGAAGCTCGCCCGCTACGCCCACCTGTCCACCGGCAACTACAACCTCAAGACTGCGCGGCTCTACACCGACCTCGGCTACCTCACGGCCGACCCGGAGCTCACCGCAGACGTCGAGCAGGTCTTCCAGCACCTGGCCAGCCAGAGCAAGGTGGGCACGCTCAAGCACCTGCTGATGGCGCCCTTCACCCTGCACAAGGCCATGATCGCCCACCTGCACGAGGTGCGTGACGCCGCCCTGGCCGGCAAGCCGGCGCGCGTGGTGGCGCGCATGAACGCCCTGCTGGACGAGCCGCTGATCGAGGCCCTGATCGAGGCCGGTGCCGCCGGCGCCAAGGTGGACCTGATCGTGCGCGGCGCCTGCGTGCTGCCGCCGGGCATCAAGGGCTGGACGGACAACATCCGCGTGCGCAGCATCGTCGGCCGCTTTCTGGAACACACCCGCGCCTTCTACTTCCGCGCCGGCAGCAAGGAAGCCCTCTACCTGGCCAGCGCCGACTGGATGGGCCGCAACATGTTCCGCCGCATCGAACTCGCCTGGCCCATCCGCGACAAAAAGCTGCGCCAGCGCGTCATCGACGAAGCGCTCACCCCCTACCTGCTCGACGGCGTGGACGCCTTCAAGCAGCTGCCCGACGGCACCTACCAGAGCGCCCGCAGCGCCAAGCCCTCGGCCCAGCGCTCGCTCATGCAGATCTACGGCGGGCAATGACCGATCCCGGCCCGGACGCCCGCCCCTCGGCCGCCGCCGAGAAGCCTGACGCCCCCAAGAAGGCCGCCCCGCCCAAGGAACGCGCCAGCATGGACCTCATCCTCTGGCGCCATGCCGAAGCCGAGGGCGAATCCGGCGGCCCGGACGACCTCGACCGCGCCCTCACCACCAAGGGCGAGCGCCAGGCCCAGCGCATGGCCGCCTGGCTGCACCAGCGCCTGCCCGAAGGCACCCGCATCCTCGCCAGCCCCGCCAGGCGCACCCAGCAGACCGTGCGCGCGCTCACTGAAATGTCCAACCGCAAGGCCCGCACGCTGGAGGCCATCGGCCCCCACGCCACGGCCGAAGACCTGCTCAGCGCCGCCGACTGGCCCCACGCCCGCCAACCCGTGCTGATCGTCGGCCACCAGCCCGCCCTGGGCGAAGTGGCCGCCTGGCTCATCGGCGGCGAGGCCCAGGCCTGGTCCGTGCGCAAAGGCGCCGTCTGGTGGATCCGCCAGCGCCTGCGCGCCGAGGTGGCGCAGAACGTCTTGGTCGCGGTGCAGTCGCCGGAGTTGTTGTAGGGCTCTGGAGCGCCGTTTGGAGCTGCGGCGGCAGCTGGGGCGTCTGATATCGCCACTTATGTGGGCGACAGACCACCGAGCGTGTCGGCGCATCATCGACGGCTACCGTTGAAGCAGGCACTGGTAAAAACCTTGGAACCGCACCTCGGCTCGCCGTAAACAGAGCTTTGGAACGAGCAATGGCGCCGACAGCGACCACGCGCGCTTTTACCTACCTGCACGTTAGCGGCCCAAATCGGGGTGACGCACCATGTTTCGTACGCTAATCAGGAACTATAAGAACGCAGATCGAAAAGTCAGCATTAGCCTTTGCAATCAGCCGCGCCCTGACCACTACGACTTCTCTACCGTTTTCGCCCACTCCGGCTTTGCTCTAGAAATTCACAATCTCGCTACGAGAGCTCAACGTGAGCTGTTGGCTCAGGCCACGCGCAGCTCGCTGCCAAAGCGACCTGGTGAACGTTTCGAGCAATTCGGTTGGAAGGTCGCCGCATCAGCACTGCACAACGCGACGGCACATCTGCGCGTGTGTGGCCCTAGTGACTACGGCATCCATCTGCCATATCTCTGTTTCTTGGCTGAGCACTTGTCGAAGGAGTGGCAGCAAAGTGAAGTCCGTGACATACATATCTCTCGTGAAGGAGAGGTAGTAATCCACCGGTTCGTAGGCATGTACTCCGATAGCTTGGTGCTTGGGCGGTTCAATCATCCATAGATAGCTCGACGCACACTTGTGCTAGTCGAACGGCGCCAAACGCGCTGCGGTTTGCTTACGTATTCTTGGCGCACATACCGGCCGAATAGCCAAAAAGTTGGCCCCGGTTACGTATGACCCGGTTTCTCTGAACAATTCCTGACAAATGATCGAATCAAGATTCTGGCGCGCAGAACTACGTGGTGATATTTCTTGGCTAAAGCGACAGCAACACTATCGTCGGTGGTCTGAGAAGCAGCTCGTCCTGTATGAGCGAAAGCTGATGCTCGTGGCGTTTCAAGTGCGCTCCCTGCTCGAGCGCCCGAAGGTCAATGACATCGCCCGGGGCATAACCGTGCCTGTAGTGCGCTACAAAAAAATCGGGACTCGCCCCTTTTCCAACATCGGGTCAGGTTGGCTGGAAGATCGGTTCGATATGAACCACCCAGAACGAGCCACGCTGTCGGCCATGGAAGTCTGTAACCAGCTCATCCACAATTACCTAATGCAGACTTGGTCAGAGGGAAAGTCGTTCGCGGGCATGCTCGTGTTCTCCGACTACGCGCGCCACAAGTGGGCCTACGAATTCCGGATCGGTGACCTCATACAGTTTTTCCAAGTGTTTGCGACGGAGTCTTCCGCCGCGATTAGCTCTGAATGGCGCTGGGACGAAAAGAAGCAAGACTATGTCGTAATCCGCGCAGCGGGCTCCACGGACACCTGACTACCCGCTCGCAGCTGGACCGTCCACGGCAGGTCGTTGAGCTCAAACCCCTACCCTCGTGAAACCCTCCCCCGCCCTCACCCCCGCCGTCCAGTTCGTTGTCGCCGCCCTGGTCGTGCTCGGCCTGATCGGCGGGTCGCTAATCGTGGCGCACTCCGGCTTTGAGACCTCGCCCCGGCGCGGCGGGCCGTCGGTGTTTGTGCCGGCGCCGCAGGCCGATGTGCTGGCGGCGATCATGTACGCCATGGGCTTTGTGGGCCTGCTGGCGCTGCTGCGCCACCATGCGGTGGCGCGGCTGGGGACGCTGCTGGGCGCGGTGCTGTTTGCGGCGGCGGCGGTTGGGATGGTGGCGCTGCTGCAGCCGGCCTGAGCCGGCTTGACGGTGCGTCGGGCCGGGCAGAGGCACCGGCGCTGCACCCGGCGCGGCGCCACCGGACACTGCAGTACCTGTCGGTGCCAGGACGCGGATTGCGGTGCCTGCCATTCGAGAACGCTGCGAACTGCAGACCCCAGCACGACGGCGTCGTAGTACCCCGTCGGCATGACATGCAAAAGACCCCAAAAGCCGGTCTCGCTTGTCTGGTGCGGTTTTCCGGCCGATGGGATCTCTGAATCATTTGAAAATGAGCCCTTGAGAAGCTCTTTTTTCAAATGATTTTTGAAAATCAATGGCCCCGGAAGCGCCTTGGAGCAGGCCGCAGGCCGCTCAGGCTGCCAGGGAGGCGGCGGGACGGCGGAGGCCGAGGCAAGCCGGGCCGGCCGCGCTCAGTCGAGCACGACGCGCATGCCGGCGCGCTTCCACGCGGCGGCTTCTTCGCTAAGCAGGTAGAGCGTCTGCGGGTGGCTGGCGGCCCAGTTGGGGTCCAGCGCCAGGTGGACGGTCTTGTCGCTGCGGCTGAGCGTGAAGACGCCGCTGGGCAGTTTGCGGCGGGCGTGCACGAGGATCACCGCCAGACGCAGGGCCATCAGTTGCTCGACGAAGCGTGCGTCGGCCAGCCAGGGTTCGAGCTTCTTCAGGCCGCCGCGGTGGCCCAGCACCAGCGCCGCCAGGCGGGCCTGCTGGGATTCCGAGAAGCCCGGCGCGTCCGCGTGCTCGACCAGATAGGCGCCGTGGCGGTGGTAGTCACTGTGGCTGATGCACATGCCCAGTTCATGCAGCAGCGCGGCCCAGCCGAGTTCGCGCTCGGCCTCCACCAGCAGCGGCTCCACCGACATGGGCACCAGACGCCGGTAGAGCGACAGGGCGAGGTCCTGCACGCGCTGGCTGTGCACCTGGTCGCTGGCAAAGCGCTGCTGCAGACGGCGCACGGTGCCGTTGCGCATGTCGGTCTCGATGCGCTCGCGGCCGAGCAGGTCGAACATCACGCCGTGGCGCAGCGCGCCGCGCGCGGCCTCCATCTCGGAGAGGCCCAGGGCCTCGAACATGCCGAGCATCACGGCCAGGCCGCCCGCCAGCACGGGGCGGCGGTCGTCCTTGAGGCCCTCGATGCGCAGCTTGTCGATGTGGCCGGCACGCTCGCACTGCTCGCGCAGCCAGCGCAGGCCCTCCAGCGTGATGCGCCCGTCGGTGATGCGGTTGCTGCGCAGGATGTCGGCCAGCGCGCCGGCCGTGCCCGAGGAGCCGTAGGCCATGCGCCAGGCATAGCGCTGGAAGGTCTCGATGCTGTCTTCCACCTCGGCGGAGACGGCGATGATGGCCTGCTCGAAGCCGGCGCGCGGAAAGCGCCCGGCATCGAAGTAGCGCATCGAATAGCTCACGCTGCCAAGCTTGAAGCTCTCGGCCTCCAGGGGCTTCAGGCCATGGCCGACGATGACTTCAGTCGAGCGGCCGCCGATGTCGATCACCAAGCGCTGCTCATTGGGGTCGGCCAGCAGGTGCGAGACGCCGGCGTAGATCAGGCGCGCTTCTTCGCGGCCGGAGATCACTTCCACGTCGTAGCCCAGGGCCTCACGGGCGAGATCGAGGAATTCGTCACGATTGACGGCCTCGCGCAGGGTCTGGGTGGCCACGGCGCGCATCTGCCCGGGAGGATGCCCGCGCAGGCGCTCGGCAAAGCGCGCCAGGCATTCAGCGCCGCGCTGCATGGCGCCGCGTGAGAGCTGGCGGGCCTCGTTGAGGCCGGCGCCCAGTCGCACGGGCTCCTTGAGGTAGTCACGGCGGACGATCTGCTTGCCCTGCAGCTGGCCGATCTCGAGCCGAAAGCTGTTGGAGCCGAGATCAACCGCGGCCAGGAGGCTGCCTTCCTGCATGCTCTGGGTGTTCTGAGTGGATGAATAGGCAACGAGCATAGAGGGAAACCCGACGCCGCCCTGCGGACTGCGGGCTGCTGATAGAAAAAGAGCCTGCGGTTTGCGCAGGCTCAAAACACTGACCATCAGAGGGGAGCCGACGGATCAGCTTGGAGACACCATCGTTATGGGGGAAGTATGGGTGCCGGGCATGACGCGGCGATGAAGAGTGCGTTCATCGCCGCGCCGGGTCACCTCAATGCGCGATCCGCTTGCGATCAGCTGCCGATTCGGCCACCGTCAGCCTTGGTGATGACCACCGTGGACGACAGCGGGCGGGCCGGCGTGGCACCTGCCGCGCCCTTCTCGGCCGTGGGCCAGAAGCTGTTGTACGAGGCCGGCGTGGGGATGGCGGTGTTCGGCGTGTCTTCACCGGGGTGCTGCACGTTCACGAACATGGTGCGGCCGTCCGGGGTTTCGGTCACGCCGGTGATCTCGCAGTCCAGCGGGCCCACCAGGAAGCGCTTGAGCGTGGTCTCGCTGACCTGACGGCCCACGCGCGTCGCGGCCAGCTGGGCGCCGGCCGGGGTGCTGCCGACAGCGGCGGTGCTGGCGGGCTGCGCAGCCAGCACCTGACCATCGCCCACGCGGCCGGCCACGCAGGCCAGCATCATGCAGTTGGTCTGGTCCAGCAGGGCGCCGGAGTCGTCGGTCTGGATCCAGGCCAGGCCGGTGTTCGGGCTGAACCACAGGCCGTCGGGGCGGGCGAAGTCGTTGGCGCTGGACAGGCCCGACAGGTTCACGCGGGCGGGGTCGGCATCGGCCTGCGAGCCGAAGAGGAACACGTCCCAGGTGAAGGTGGTGGAACCGGCGTTCTGGTTGGTTTCTGCCAGACGCACGATGTGGCCGAAGGTGTTGCCGCTGTTGGTGGTGGCCGCTGCACCGCTGGGCGTGGCGCCGCGCTGGTCCTGGTAGAAGCGGGGGTTTGCGCCGTCGATGTTGTCCACGCGGCGGCCGGTGCGGCCGGCGCTGCCATTGGCTTCGGTGAGCGTGAAGTAGATGTCGCGCGTGGCGGGGTTCACGGCGCCCCACTCCGGGCGGTCCATCGGCGTGGCGCCCAGGGCGTCGGCCGCGATGCGGGTGTTCAGCTGCACGTCGGCCTGGTCGGCAAACACGTAGGCGGGCGTGCCGCCGGCTGCGGTCTGGGCGGCCTGCACGGCGGCCAGGGTGATGGGCAGCCAGGTGCCGGTGCCGTCGGCATTGAACTTGGCGGCGTACAGGGTGCCGCGGTCGAGGTACTTGTCGCCGATGGCCATGCGGTTGGCGGGGTTGGCGTCATCGGCGCTCCACACGGCTTCCGACACGAACTTGTAGATGTAGTCGCCGCGCGAGTCGTCGCCCATGTAGAAGGCCAGGGGCTGGCCGACCACCGGGGCGTTGGCCACGCAGGCCTCGTGCGCAAAGCGTCCCATGGCGGTGCGCTTCTTGGGCACGGCGTTCACGTCGTAGGGGTCGATCTCCACCACCCAGCCGAAGGTGTTGGCGATGTTGCGGTAGTCGTCGGCTGCGGTGGCGCCGGGGGTGACGGTGGCCGTCCAGCGGGCGTACTTGTCCTGGTCGGCCGGGTTGGCGGCGGTCACGCGGCTCCAGCCGTAGCGGTCGCCGCCCACGCCGTAGCGCTGCAGGGCAAATACTTCCTTGGTGCTGCGGTTGGGGTTGTCGGTGGCGCTGGGGCGGCTGAAGTAGCCGGCCCAGTTTTCCTCGCAGGTGAGGTAGGTGCCCCACCAGCTGTAGCCGCTGCCGCAGTTGTTCAGGGTGCCGCGGGTGCTGGTGCCCGTCGGGCTGTACTTGGTGACCATGGCGGCGTTGCCGCGCAGCGGGCCGCTGATCTCGATCGGCGTGGCGGCTGTGATGCGGCGGTTGCGTGCCGAGTTCTGCACATAGCCCCAGGTGCCAGTGGCGTCGAAGGCGCCGCCGGCGTTCTGCTTCATCATCTCCACGACGGACACGCCGTGCATGGCGATCTCGCGGTCCACTTCGGCCTGCGGGCGCAGCGCAGTACCCGTGCCGTTGGTGACGCCGTTGGCGTGCAGGAACTGCGGCACGATGTACTCGTGGTTCATCGCCAGGATGCCGCGGTTGCTGCCGTTCACGTCGCGTGCGGTGCCGGCGTCGTTCAGGCCGTAGTACTCGATGCCGTCATGGCAGTCGCCGCTGCGCCGGTCGTAGGTGGCGGGGTCGTCGGTGCCGGCGTTGCTGTAGGCACTCACGCCGGCGGCGATCGGGTCGCCCGTGCGGTAGACGACCTTGGTGCTGTAGCCGGTGGGGACGATGAAGCGATCGGCCAGCGACTTGTTCACGGCCGGGAAGTTCAGGCTGGTGATGGGCTGCGGTGCTGCAGGGGCGGGCGGCGCGGCCGGTGCGGGGCTGCCGTCGCTGCCGCAGGCCGTCAGGCCCATGCTGCCCATGGCGGCCAGGGTGACGCCGCCACCCGAGACGCGCAGCATCTGCCGGCGGCTCATGCGCTGGTGCACGACGCTCATGAAGTTTTCGGTCGTGCTCGGATTGGTACCCACCTGCTCGATGTCGGCGGTGATTTCGAGGGACATCAATTCCCGACGCGTGATTCCGTTCATGCTTCCTCCGGCCGCTCGTGCGGCACTGCTGGTGTTCCGTGGGAGGCCGACATAGGCTCCCGGGCGGCAGTGTGGGCGGGGCGAATGTCAATTCGGCTACAGCCGGGTGACGCAACCAATAACGCGGGTTAACCCTCAGATGACAGCGCTGCTGCACGGGCGCTCCGGCATTCGGGCGCAAGACTGTCCAAACCAGGACGCCGTGCCAGCGCGCCGCAGGACTGCCACAATCAGCGCTGCCGACGCATGCCGCGCCCTCTCCCTCCGGCGAAGCGGCCGTCCAAGGCACAACAAGGAGACAGACTGATGCGTTCCACCCTCAAGCGCCTGAGCATGGCCGTGGCCACCGGCCTGGGTCTGCTGGCCGCAAGCGCCGCGCCCGCCCTGGCCCAGACCTGGCCGGCCAAACCCATCACTTTGGTGGTGCCCTTCCCGGCCGGCGGCGGCACGGATGCGTTTGCCCGCCCGCTGGCCGCGCGCCTGTCCAAGCAGCTGGGCCAGCAGGTCATCATCGACAACCGCGGCGGCGCCGGCGGCACGGTGGGCGCGAGCTTTGCGGCCAAGCAGGCCGGCGACGGCTACACCTTCTTCGTGGGCGCGGTGCACCATTCGATCGCGCCGAGCTTCTACCCCAAGCTGGACTACGACATCACGCGCGACCTGCTGCCGCTGACGATGATCGCCAACCCGCCGCAGGTGATCGTGGTCAATCCGCAGAAGGTGCCGGCCAACGACCTCAAGGGCCTGCTGGACTTCCTGCGCAAGAACCCCGCCAAGCTCAACTACGGCAGCGCGGGCAACGGCACCTCGCACCACATGGCCGGCGAGCTGTTCAAGCAGCAGACCAAGACCTTCATCACGCACATTCCGTATCGCGGTGCCGGCCCGGCCCTGACGGATCTGATCGGTGGCAGCGTGGACATGATGTTTGATGGCCTGGGGTCCAGCGCGCAGCACATCCGCGGCGGCCGCATCAAGGCCCTGGCCGTGGCCTCCAAGACCCGCGCGCCGGGCTTCCCCAACCTGCCCACCGCAGCCGAAGCCGGCCTGCCGGGCTACGAGGTCTCCACCTGGTACGGCATCTGGGGCATCAAGGGCACGCCGCCCGAGATCCTCAAGCGCATGCACAAGGAAGTCAGCGACGCCCTGCAGTCGCCCGAGCTGCGCGAGGCCTGGACCAACAATGGCTCGGACACCAACGTAGCGATGAGCCCCGAAGCCTTCACCCGCTTCATCCAGGCCGAGATCACGCGCTGGGCCCAGGTGACCAAGACATCGGGGGCCAAGCTCGATTGATGGGCGAGGCATCGCACCCGCGCACGGCGGCACCGGGCCAGGTCAACCTCATCATCGACGGCCCGGTCGCCACCCTGCTGATCAGCCACCCGGCGCGGCGCAATGCGCTGACGGTGGCGATGTGGCACCAGATCACGCAGAGCGCCCAGCTGCTGGCCGGCATGCCGGCTGTGCGCTGCGTGATGCTGCGCGGTGCCGGCGGCCACTTCTGCGCGGGCGCCGACATCTCCGAGATGCCCACGGTGCGGCATGACCGTGCCACGGGCACGGCCTATCACGAGGAGGTCATCCGCCCCGCGCTCACCGCCCTGCTGGCGCTGGACAAGCCCCTGGTGGCCGGCATCGAGGGCGACTGCGTGGGCGGCGGTCTGGAGCTCGCAGCCTGCTGCGATGTGCGCGTGGCCAACAGCGATGCCCGCCTGGGCGCACCCGTGCTGCACCGCGGTTTTCCGCTGGCGCCCTTCGAGTGGCAGGTGGTCAGCGGGGCGTTTGGCCGCGCCGCCACCATGAGCCTGCTGGTCAGTGGCGAGCTGATCGAGGCACCGCGCGCCCTGGCCCTGGGCATGCTGCAGCACGTCTGGCCGCGCGCCGGCTTCGAGTGGCAGCTGGCCGATCTGGCGCGCCGCGTGAGCCAGACCGCGCCGGCCGCGGTGGCTGTGGCCAAGCAACTGGCACGCGGCCAATGCGATGACCCCTACGTGTTTCTTGATTCACCGGACTACCGCGAGGGCATCCTCGCGTTTCTTGAACACCGTGCACCGCGCTTCGGGTCACGCTGACTGCACGCCACCACCGACCGACTTTCGCGTCAACTTCTGCGCCAACTTCTGCGCCCTGCGCGCACCGACCATGAACAGCAACCTCTTTTCCGCCTTTGAAGACGCCATCCGCAAGCAGCACGGCCGCGCCATGCAGTCCGCCGCCATCCTGCCGGCCGACCGCACCGACGCCCGCGCCTGGAGCTGGGCCGACGTGCTGGGCGCCTCCGGCCGCATCGCCAACCTGCTCTCAAGCCTTGCGCTGCCCGCGGGCAGCCGCGTGGCCGTGCAGGTGGACAAGAGCGTCGAGAACCTGATGCTGTATCTCGCCGTGCTGCGCGCCGGCTACGTGTATCTGCCGCTGAACACGGCCTACCAGGCTGCGGAGATGGATTACTTCATCGGCGACGCCCAGCCCGCGGTGCTGGTGTGCGCAAGCGCGACCTTGGCCACGCTCGCGCCAATCGCCCGGCGCCACGGCGTGGCCCATGTGTTCACGCTGGATGCAGCGCCCAACCTGGCCGCGCCGCAGAGCCTGCTGGCCGCCGCCGGCCGGCACGCCGATGCCTTTGCCACCGTGCCGCGCGAGGCAGGCGACCTGGCCTGCATTCTCTACACCAGCGGCACCACCGGCCGCAGCAAGGGCGCCATGCTCACGCACGGCAACATGCTGTCGAACGCGCAGACCCTGCACCGCTTCTGGGGCTTCAGTCACAAGGATGTGCTGCTGCATGCGCTGCCGATCTTCCATGTGCACGGCCTGTTTGTGGCCTGCCATGCGGCGCTGCTGGCCGGCGCGCGCATTATCTGGTGCAACAAGTTCGACGCCACGCAGGCCGTTAAACTGCTGCCCCAGGCCACGGTGTTCATGGGCGTGCCGACGATGTACGTGCGCCTTCTGGCGCAAGCCGAGCTGACGCGCAAGCAGTGCAGGAGCATGCGCCTGTTCATCAGCGGCAGCGCGCCCCTGCTGGCCGAGACGCACCGCCAGTTTGCGCAGGCCACCGGCCACATGATCCTGGAGCGCTACGGCATGAGCGAGACCATCATGCTGACCTCCAACCCTTACTTTGGGAAACCTCACCCCAAGGCGGCCGGTCAGGCCGCAGACCGCCGCGCCGGCACCGTGGGCCCGGCCCTGCCCGGCGTGCGGCTGCGCATCATGGGCGAGGCCGGCAAGCCCTGCGCGGCCGGCGAGATCGGCGGCATCCAGGTGCGTGGACCCAACGTGTTCAGCGGCTACTGGCGCATGCCCGAGAAGACGGCCGAGGAGTTCACCAGCGACGGCTTCTTCAAGACCGGT